>NZ_CP059197.1:0-357500 GCF_014251735.1 Blattabacterium cuenoti
ATGGATAATGAAGCTTTAATAGATTCTTTTTCAGTTTTTAAAGATGAAAAAAACATAGATAGAGTAAGTCTAATGGCTATTTTAGAAGAATCCATACGATGTGTGTTAAGAAAGAAATACGATTCTTCTAAAAATTATGATATTATTGTAAATCCAGATCAAGGAGATTTAGAAATATGGAGAAATCGTATAGTGGTTCAAGATGGCACGGTAAAAGATGTTAATAAGGAAATAGAATTATCTACAGCACGTCAAATAGAAATAGATTTTGAGATCGGAGAAGAAGTAACAGAAAAAGTAGAACTTCAATCCCTTGGAAGAAGAGCTATTTTATCTCTGAGACAGAACTTGCTTTCAAAAATAAATGAATACGATAATACCAATACATATAAAAAATTCAAGAACAAAATTGGGGAAATTATTAATGTAGAAGTATATCACATTTTACCTAAGCAAATTATTATGAGAGATGAAGAACAAAATGAAATGGTTTTGCCTAAACAAGAACAAATTCCAAACGATTTTTTTCGCAAAGGAGATCCTGTTAGAGCATTAGTAAAAAGAGTGGATTGGAAAGACAATAAACCTTTAGCAATTCTTACTAGAAAAGATGATTCTTTTCTTGAAGAACTTTTTAAATTAGAGATACCAGAAGTATCTGAAGGTTTAATTACAGTAAAAAAAGTAGCACGCATTCCGGGAGAAAAAGCTAAAGTTTCCGTGGAATCCTATGATGATCGGATAGATCCAGTTGGTGCTTGCGTAGGAATGAAAGGGTCTAGGATTCATCCTATTGTGAGAGAATTAAAAAACGAAAATATAGACGTGATTAATTACACAACTAATATACAATTATATATAACCAGGGCGCTAAGTCCTGCTAAAGTTTCTATGATGGAAGTGAATGAAGAACACAAATATGTAAATGTATATGTAAAATTGGAAGAAATATCTAAAGCAATTGGAAGGGGTGGACAAAACATTCGATTAGCTAGCCAATTAACTGGATATAAAATACACATATTTAGAGATTTTCCTTATGAAGATGACGTAGAATTAACAGAGTTTTCTGATGAAATAGAACCGGAAGTTATTGAAAGATTTCACAAAGTTGGTTTAAATACCGCAAAATCTGTTTTAAATTACAGAAATAACGATCTAAGTAAACGTACGAATCTTGAAGAAAAAGTTATAAATAAAGTGGTTTCAATTTTAAAAAAAGAATTTGAGGAGGAGATATATAATAATTAAATGATTTTTTTTTACCTAAATTTTTATTTTTGTTCTTATGACTGATAAAATCAGATTAAAAACAGTACTAACTAAATTCAATATTTCTTTGCAAAGAGTCGTCAATTTTTTACAAAAAAAAGGAATTGAAATAGAAAATAATCCTAATGCAAAAATAGAAGAACAAGTATACAGATTTTTAGTTCGAGAATTTCAAACCTATAAAGAAATACGAGATGCTTCAGAAAAAGCTTTTTTGCAAAAAAGAATAGAAAAAGAAAAAATAAAAGAAGAATTATTAAAATCAAAACATCCTCCTCAAATTATTCGTGCAAAATCAGAAAATTTAATTGGATTTAAAAAAATAGGAAAAATAGATATTGATACATTAGAAAATACATATGGAACAAAAGGATATGCTAAAGAAAAAAAAAAGGATAAAGAAAGAAAACCTTTTATAAAATCGATAAAAGAAAAGAACATCAAATATTTTGTAGATAAAAAAACAGAAAAATCCATTCAACATAAAGATAAACCTGAACACATAGATACTATTTACCAAAAACTAGATGGAGTAATGTTAACAGGAGATAGGATTGATTTATCTCAATTTGAAAAAAAAAGAACAAAACAAGAAAATAACATTAAAAAAAAACGCAAAAGAATTAAAAAAGAAATTATTGTCGAGGATATTAAGAATACTTCTATGAGAAAAAAACAGGATAAAGATAGAAGAATTTCTTTTAAACATTCTTTCTATCCTGAGAATAATAAAGTGGAAAAATCTAAAACTAAGAAAAATTTACAAAAATCAGGAATAACAGATGAACAAATTGAAAAACAAATTAAAGAAACTTTAGAAAAACTTTCCTCAAAAGGAATAAAATCAAAAGCTTCAAAAATTAGAAAAGAAAAACGTCAATCTAAAAAAGAAAAAAGGATTCTACAAAGTGAAATAGAAAATAAAAAACAAGATAAGGTTCTTAAAGTAGCTGAATTTACCACCGTCAATGAATTAGCATCGATGATGAATGTCAATGCAACGGATGTGATTGTCTCCTGTATGTCTTTAGGCATTATGGTAACCATGAATCAACGATTGGATGCAGAGATACTAACATTAGTTGCAGATGAATTTGGATATAATGTAGAATTTGTTGGTTTAGACTTAGAAGAAGCAGTGCAAGATGATGATGATTTAGAAGAAAACCTAAAACCAAGACCTCCTATTATTACTGTAATGGGACATGTAGATCATGGAAAAACTTCTTTATTAGATTATATTAGAAATACTAATGTAATTGCTGGAGAAGCTGGTGGAATTACTCAACATATTGCCGCTTATAGTGTAGAATGTCCTAATCATCAAAGTATCACTTTTTTAGACACTCCAGGTCATGAAGCTTTTACAGCAATGCGTGCAAGAGGTGCACAGATCACAGACATAGCTATCATAGTCATTGCCGCTGATGATCAAGTTATGCCTCAAACAAAAGAAGCTATTAGTCATGCTCAAGCAGCAAATGTTCCTATAATATTTGTCCTTAATAAAATAGATAAGATAAATTCACAACCTGAAAAAATTCGAGAACAATTGGCTAATTTAAATTTTTTAGTTGAAGAATGGGGAGGAAAATATCCTTCCCAAGAAATATCCGCAAAATTAGGAACAGGAGTGGATAAATTATTAGAAAAAGTTCTTTTAGTGGCTGAATTACTAGATTTAAAAGCAAATCCAAATAAACCTGCTGTAGGTACAGTAATAGAAGCTTCTTTAGATAAAGGAAGAGGTTATGTCACAACTATGCTTTTACAAGGTGGAACATTAAAATTGGGAGATTATGTATTAGCAGGAAGCCATCATGGAAAAGTAAAAAGTATTTTAGACGAACGGGGAAAATCCATTTCATTAGCAGGACCTTCTAAACCTATTACCATACTTGGATTAAATGGAGCTCCTACCGCTGGAGATAAATTCAAAGTTTTTAAAGATGAAAAAGAAGCTAAACAAATTGCTTCCAGAAGAGAACAATTACAAAGAGAACAAAACATACGAGCTCAAAAGCATTTGACTTTAGATGAAATAGGTAGACGTATCGCATTAGGGGATTTTAAAGAACTAAAAATAATTCTTAAGGGTGATGTAGATGGATCCGTTGAAGCTCTAGCTGATGCACTTCAAAAATTGTCTATAAATACCATTATGGTAAATATTATATATAAAGGAGTTGGTCAAATAACAGAGTCTGATGTTTTATTAGCTAGTGCTTCTGATGCAATTATTATAGGATTTAATGTTCGTCCTAATCATGGAGCTAAAAATATAGCCAAAAAAGAGGATATAGAAATACGTACTTATTCAATTATATATGATGTGATCAATGATATAAAAGAAGCAATGGATGGAATGCTATCTCCTGAGATAAGAGAAAAGATATTAGGAAATGCAGAAATAAGAGAAATATTTAAAATTCCAAAAACTGGAACTATAGCTGGATGTATGGTAGTAGAAGGCAAATTATTACGTCAAGCAAAAGTAAGATTAATTAGGGAAGGGATTGTCATTCATAATGGAGAGTTTACTTCTTTAAAACGTTTTAAAGAAGATGTGAAAGAAGTGTCTAAAGGATATGAATGTGGATTGGGAATCAAAGATTACCATAATCTTAGACCTGGAGATCTTGTAGAAGCTTATGAAGAATTATTTACTAAAAATCATAAAAATAGTTGATATGCACTGTTATAGAACACATAATTGTGGAGAATTGTGTACAAATGATATTGGGAAAGAAGTAATTTTATCTGGATGGATTCAAAAAATAAGAAATTTAGGTTCTTTAATTTTTATAGATCTTAGAGATTTTTTTGGAATTATACAACTTATTTTTTCAAAAAATAAAATCAATAAAATAGAATTAAAAAAAGAATTCGTCATTAAAGTTAGTGGAAAAGTAGTAAAAAGACAATCTATAAATCAAAAGATCCCTACAGGAGAAATAGAAGTTTTAGTTTCTAGACTAGAAATATTAAATTCTTCTATTTCTCTTCCTTTTCTTATAGAAGATCAAACAGATGGAGATGAAGAATGTCGGATGACATATAGATATCTTGATATTCGAAGAAATCCTATAAAAAATAATTTGATCCTTCGTCATGATATTTCTCTAGAAATACGAAATTTTCTTTCTAAAAACGGATTTTTAGAAATAGAAACTCCTATATTGATAAATCAAACTCCGGAAGGAGCTAGAAGTTTTGTGGTTCCGTCTAGGATACATTCCGGAATGTTTTATGCATTACCTCAATCTCCTCAATTATTCAAACAATTATTGATGATAGGAGGAATAGATAAATATTTTCAAATAGCAAAATGTTTTCGAGATGAAGATGCTCGTTCAGATCGTCAAATAGAATTTACGCAAATAGATTGTGAGATGGCTTTTGTAGATGTTCATGACATTTTGATTTTTTTTGAAAATTTTATCAAACATATATTTAAAAAAATAAAAAATATTGAATTAGAATCTTTTACATGCATTTCTCATTCCGATTCCATGAATCTGTACGGAACAGATTCTCCTGATTTACGTTTCGGAATGGAATTTGTGAAACTCAATGATTGGGTACACAAAAAAGGAATTGAATTTTTCAAAAAAAAGGAATTAACAATAGGAATAAACGTTCCAAAATGTAGTCATTATACATGTGATCAAATTCATTCAATTATAGAAGGTGTAAAAGAACCAAAAATAAACCATGAAGAAATATTTTGGATAAAATTCTTTACGGATAAGACAATACTTTCTTCAAAAAAATTATTAAGTCATGAAAATTTAATGAAACTTATAAAACATTTTAAAGCAAGACCTGGTGATTTACTGTTCATAATTTGTGGAATAGAAAGAAATACCAGAGCAAAATTAAGTAAATTGCGTATAGAAATGGCTCATCATTTAAATTTAAAAAATCCTAAAGTATTTAAACCTGTATGGATTATAAATTTACCGCTTTTGGAATGGGATGAAGAATCCAAACGATATAAATCTTTTCATCATCCTTTTACTAGTCCAATAAAAGAGGATATTCATTTATTGGATAATAAAAATCCAGGATATATTCGCTCAAAATCCTACGAATTGATCATTAATGGAATGGAAATTGGAGGTGGTTCTATACGTATTCATAATAAAAACATACAGAATTCAATATTTAAACATTTGGGGTTTTCTATAAAAGACATAGAATCAGAATTTGGTTTTTTCACCAAAGCTTTTGAATATGGGACTCCTCCTCATGGAGGAATTGCCTTTGGATTAGATAGATTAATAGCTATTTTAGAAGGAAAAGAAAATATTAAAGATTTTATTGCATTTCCAAAAAATAATTCTGGAAAAGATACAATGGTCAACACTCCTTATTTTTTAAAAAAGGAAAAATTAAAAGAATTACATTTATAAAATTTATCCTTTCGTAGAAAAATTTTTATATCTCAAATAAGATTCTTTATAAACAGAAATAGCTTCCTCTTGATTCTTCCAATCTCCAATTTTTACTTTTTTATTTTCTAGATCTTTATACACGAGAAAAAAATGTTCAATTTCTTTTTTAACATGAAATGATATTTCATCGATATTGTTAATTGTATTATAGTTTGGATCAGCAATAGGAACACCGATAATTTTCTCATCTTCACATTTTTCATCAGTCATAAAAAAAACTCCAATGGGTTTTACTGTAATTAAACAACCTGGTATTGTAGGTTCTGTTAAGAACACTAAGACATCTAATGGATCTCCATCTTTTGATAGAGTATTTGGAATAAAACCATAGTCTGTTGGATAACTCATAGGAGAATATAAGACTCTATCTAAACGAATTAGATTATTTTTCTTATCAAATTCATATTTATTTCTACTTCCTTTAGGAATTTCTATTAATACATCAAAACTTACTTTCATATTATTTTTGTATAACAATTAAATTTTTCTAAATATAATGCTACTTTTTTAGCAAAACCTCCTCCCAAAACTCCATCGATTACTCTATGATCATAAGAATGAGATAAATAAATTTTATGTCTTATCCCAATAAAATCTCCCTCTGGAGTTTCTATTATCGATAATTTTTTTTGGATTAAACCTATTGCCATAATAGCCACTTGTGGTTGATGTATAATAGGAGTTCCAAATAAATTTCCAAAACTTCCAATATTACTGATGGTATAAGTTCCTCCTTGAGTTTCTTCAGGTTTTAATTGATTAGACCTAGCTCTTTTGATTAAATCATTAATAATTTTTATTAATCCTCCTAAACTATATGAATCTGCATGTTTAATCACAGGAACAATTAAATTACCATCAGGTAATGCTGTAGCTAATCCTATATGAATATTTCTCTTTTTTATAATATTAGTTCCATTAACAGAAATATTGATCATTGGAAGATCTTTTATAGCTTTAACTACACATTCTACAAAAACGGACATTAAGGTTAATTTTTCTCCTGTATTTTTTTGGAAAGAATCTTTTATTTTATCTCTCCATTTGACAATATTTGTCACATCAGCTTCCACAAATGAAGTTACATGTGCAGATATATTTTTGCTTTCAATCATATGAGAAGCCGTAATCTTACGCATTCTATCCATTTCTACGATTTCCTCATGATTATGACTGTTATAGGAGGTTAATAATGCATAATTAGGATATATTATTCTAGTTTTTTTCTTCAAATGAATATATTTCAGAATGTCCTTTTTGGTTACACGATTTTTATATCCGGTCCCTTCTATAGTATCCAATTCAGATGAACTAATTCCTTCCCTATGAGCAATCGTACGTACAAGAGGAGAATAGAAACGTTTACATGGAGATTTTTCTGCATAAACATCCTCTTCAGGAAATATTTTGAATGTTTCTTCTGTTTCCAGAATAGCTATAGAGCTTCCTACCTTAGCCACTTCATTTGCAGCAAACAATTTTTTTTTCAATATTCCATTTACAGGAGAAGAAATTTCAGAATCTACCTTATCCGTAGCAATTTCCACTAAAATATCTTCTTTCTTTATAGAATCTCCTTCGTTTTTTAACCAACGAATGATGGTAGCCTCAGCTATACTTTCCCCCATTGCTGGAAGGGTCAAATTATACTCGGCCATCTAAATTTATATTATTTTTGTTTAATCAAACAAATAACAAAATCAAAAATAATAAATTCATTTTAAAAAATGAAAATTCTTTCATTAAATCAAATTAAAAAAATAGATCAATATTGTATTGATAACGAAGATATTTCTTCTATAGAATTAATGGAAAGAGCAGCAAAAAGTTGTTTTTATTGGATAATGAATCACTTCCAGACGCTTCATAAAGTGATAGTTTTAGCAGGAAATGGAAAAAATGGAGGAGATGGTCTGGCTTTGACTAGAATGTTATCTCAACATGGAGTTGAGATTACTGTATATATCCTTTATATTTCTAATCATTTATCTCCAGAATTTATCATAAATAAAAATAAAATATTCAAATATGGAATAGAATTGAAAAAAATTAATGAAGGAGACCCTTTTCCATTTTTCAATAGAAATAGTATACTTATTGATGCTATTTTTGGAATAGGATTGAACCGTTCTATAAATAAATATTGGAAATCATTTTTTCATTTTATCAATGATAAAAAATTTACATCTGTTATTTCTATAGACGTTCCTTCTGGAATTTTTATGGAAAAAAATAGAGAAGATGAAGATTTGGAAGTTATTATTAAAGCTGATCATACATTAACTTTCCAAGTTCCAAAATTACCTTTTTTTTTTCCAGACTATGCGGATTATGTTGGAAAATGGAATTTATTGAATATTGGATGGAAAGATCAATATATAAATAATTTTCCTGTAAAAAACTTTTATCTAGATAAAAAATGTATCCGTTCTATATATAAAAAAAGAAAAAAATTTTCTCATAAAGGAAATTATGGTCATGGACTTCTTATTGGAGGGCATTATGGAATGATTGGATCTATGGTACTTTCTGCAAAAGGGAGTTTTCGAATTGGAATAGGAAAATTAAGTGTATATGTTCCACGTTGTGGATATTCAATCATACAAAACATTATTCCGGAAGCAATAGTCAATACAGATTTAAGAGATAATTTTATAAGTCATATTCCTAACGATTTTCCTGTTAATGCTATAGGAATAGGAATGGGAATGGGAAAAAATCCTATAACCGCATATGCTTTAGAATCTTTCTTTCTTAATAATAACAAAAAGGAAATTCCTATAGTCATAGATGCCGATGCTATAAATATCCTATCCGATAAATTAAACATATTAAATTTGATTCCTAAAAATACTATTCTTACTCCACATCCCAAGGAATTTCATAGATTAAATGGTCCATGGAAAAATGATTATCAAAAATTGGATAATTTAAAAAAATTAGCCCATAAACATACTTTTTACATTGTATTAAAAGGAGCACATACAGTCATTGCTACTCCAAATGGAGACCTATATTTTAATAGTACCGGAAATCCAGGAATGTCCACCGCAGGTAGTGGAGATGTTCTTACCGGAATGATTACAGGTTTATTGGCTCAAGGATACTCTCCAAAAGAATCTTGTCTTATGGGTGTCTATTTACATGGATTATCCGGAGATTTAGCTTCTATAGAATTAAATGAAGAATCTATAATAGCTGGAGACATTCTAAATTATATAGGAAAATCTTATCAAGAGATAAAAAAGTAATATTTACGTTATTTTACGATATATTATTGTATATATAAAAATTATTATAGAAGTAATAATACTAATTTTAGCAAGATAATCTCCATATTTTATATAAAAAGTTTTTTTTCTATTCAGACGAATTTTTGAGGATAATACACCTTCCATTCCATAAGGAATGGAAGAAAGGATTTGTCCTTTTTCATCAATGATACAAGACACTCCTGTATTGGCAGACCTAGCGATATATTTTCTATTTTCAATTGCTCTAAGACGTGCATAATACAGGTGTTGCTTATAACCTTGTGAAACCCCCCACCAACCATCATTAGTAATGATGATCATAAATTCTGCATTTTTTTTGAAAAATTCAGAAACATATTCTCCAAATATAGATTCATAGCAAATAATAGGAGCAACCTTGATTCCTAAATCAGGATGCATAAACACAATAGGATCCTTCTGTTTCCCATGTTCCATTACAGAACCTCCAAAATTAAGCAAGATATTTCCTAATATGGGAAAAAGAATTTTTTTGTAAGGAAAAGTTTCTACAGCTGGAACCAATTTAGATTTGTGATGAATCTCAATATTTTCATTAGATATTCCGATTTGTATTACAGAATTGAATATATCCAACCATTGGATCATTTTTTCCTTTTCCATAAAAATTGGAGTAGATGTTTTACTAATATTTTCCTTATTATAGTATAAAGTATATAATTCTATACCTGTAATAAATACAGTTTTTGGATATTTTTTTTTTAGATGATTTCTAAATGTAGAAATTAAGCTATCTTTAGTTAGATGATCCATGTAAATTTTATGACCATATCCGGGCAATACCGTTTCAGGGGCTATAATAAAAGTTTTCTTCCCAGAAAGAATTTTCTTGTCGATCAATTTTTTCAATTTTATGATCAATTTGTCCGTTGAAATTTTATATTTTTGGTGATATGGATCAATATTTGGTTGTAAAATAAAAACATCTGCAGTTTCCTCTTTTCCTTTCCATTCCTCACATTTTAAATATAAATAGTTTGAAATCAAAATAAGTAAAAATATTTTTCCTATATTAATAAAGATATTTTTATATAAAGTGAGTTTATTATTATCTTTTTGATATTTAGTAATGGATTTTATGAATCCTATATTGACACACCATATCCATAGAGTCCCTCCTAAAATTCCCGTATATTCATACCATTGAATCCATTCTGGATGATTAGAAAAACCATTTCCTAGATTTAACCAAGGCCAAGAAAGCTCCCATTCTAAATGCATTTTTTCAAACGAAATCCATATACAAACTAAAAATAGATATCCTATATTTGGATCTTCTACATTTTTTTTTATATACGAATAAATGGCAAATGCCATAGACATAAAAAAAGCATTAAGTATAACAGGAGTCAAATAGGCCTCTATTATTGCAAAATCTCCATTAGGTCTTTTAGCATAAGATAACCACCATGTGGACAGAGCGTTCCACGTAAAAAAAGTGATAAATGACCATAAAAAAATTTTTTTGGAAGAATAAGGACTTAAGTATTCTTCTATATATAATAAAGGAACAAAAGCGATGAATAAACACAAAGGATTTCCATAAGTAGGCCATCCTAATCCTAATAAAATTCCTGAAAGAATACTACAGAAAAAAAATTGTATTTTTTTGTTGTTTGTGAAAGAAACAGAACTCACAATACAATTCAAAAATTAATCATGTTTTTTTTTGATGAAAAGTGGAGCTGGCGGGATTCGAACCCGCGTCCAAACAAGTACGAAAAAGGGGTTCTACATATTTATCCAAAGTCTATTTTTTTCAGATTAGAATCGTCCTTTGGAATACTCATCTAATCATAGATTCAAAATTTAATTGGAAAACTTAAGAATCATCCGTTTTCTTATCCTTATATTTTGAGTATCTCTATATCAGAAACTATAAGGATGATTTCTGAGAGATATTTTGCTTCTGTTTCACAGATTAAGCGATAATGATATGATCTCATTAAGCAGCAAAAGCGTATTGTTTTTCGCCATTTATATATGTTTGTAACGCAGTATTTACGTGTAACACCTTACGTAACACGATATGCTTTCCTTTGTCAGTAATCTTGCTGTCTATTCCGAAATCAGCCCCTATAATAATTTACTAATATAAACAAATTTTATTAAAAATAATATCATGAATACTTTCTCATGATTAAATGCTAATGCCATTTATAACAAACTAGTTTGATTTGAAACGTCTAATCGAATAAAAATAAATAATAAAACGGTAAAAGACCAAAGAGAAGATCCACCGTAACTGAAAAAAGGTAAAACAATCCCTATTGTTGGAAATAACCCCATCACCATACCTAAATTGATAAGAATATGTATGAAAAGAATATTTCCTACTGAATATCCAAAAATTCTTCCAAAAGGATCTTTTTGTCTTTCAGATAAAAAGTATATACGACTAATAAATAATAAATAAATTATAATTAAGATTACACTTCCTATAAAACCCCATTCTTCTCCTACCGTGCAAAAAATATAATCTGTATGTTGTTCAGGCACAAATTTGCCTTTTGTAATGGTTCCTTTTTGATATCCTTTTCCAAAAAGTTTTCCAGAACCAATTGCTGTTTTGGAATAAAGAAGATTATATCCTACGTTTTCTCTATATTTTCTATCAAATTCATTTTGAAATAGGATATTAATTCTATCCTTATGATGTTTTTTCAAAAATTTTTGATAAAAAAGTGGAGAAATAAAAACAAAAGTAGAAAAACTGATAAAAAACAAAAGGTAAAAAAATAAATCATTTATGGATCTTTTTTTTTTTATAATAAAAATTGATAATAAAATTAAAAATAAGAAAGAAGTCAGGATACAAGGTGATATATTCAGTGAAAGAATGAACAAAAAAATTAAGATAAATACATAAAGTATAAAAAAAATAGACAATCCTTCTCTATACAAAGTAAGAACAAAAGAGGAAAAAACTATAGATGAACCTGGATCTGGTTGAATAAGAATTAAAACAGCAGGTAATATTAATATTATAAATATATATAATAATATTTTTTTATTTTTTTGAAAATCTTCTTGATTCATAAGATGAGCTATCATCAAAGATGTCGATATCTTGGATAATTCAGAAGGTTGAAAACTAATGGGGCCAAAAACATACCAAGATTTTGATCCATTTACATTTTTTCCGAAAAAGAATACTCCAATTAAAAGAATTAACGTAAATAAGAAAAAATAAGGAGAAAAATATTTATAATGTATAGGTTTAAATAAAAAAACTATAAATATGCAAATAAAACTTAATATAATCCATATTAACTGTTTTTCTGCTTTTTCAGAAGAAACAGAATAAAGGTTCATACATCCAAAAAAAGTCATGAAAACATAAAGAAGAACAATATACCAGTCTATATTTCTTAGTAATGTTTTATTTCTTTTTATCAATATAGTTTTTTGTATTATTTATTTATATTAGTAGTAGTATACCCTTTCATTTTTGCTATGAAATCGTATACTTTTTGTAGCCCTGAAGTCATTATTATTTTCTCAAGACTTTTCCTTTGTACTTGATTTTTAATATATTTTTCTGCAATAAGACTAGCTATAGGTCCAGCCCAACGAGATCCAAATCCTCCATTTTCTATGATAACTGAAATAGCTATTTTAGGGTCTTCTACAGGAGCAAATAAAATGAAAATAGAATGATCAGGTAGAGAAACCATCTTTTGATTAACTTTAAGAAAATTTTGTGCAGTTCCCGTTTTTCCAGCCATTCTAATATCCGAAGATCTAAAACTTTTTCCAGTTCCAATTATAAAAACTTTTTCCATTCCACTAATAATTAAATTGAAATACTTACTTTTTACTTTAGTATGTTTAGCAACAGTATAATTAGGATTATAAATCGGTTGATGATTAATAGACTTTACAATATGTGGAGTATAAAAAAAACCTTTATTTGCTATAGCACAAACCATATTAGCTAATTGAATAGGAGTAACATTTATTTCCCCTTGACCAATACTATTTGAAATAATGGTAAGAGCATTCCATTTGGTATATCCATATTTTTTATTATAATAATCGCCAGATGGAATCACCCCTTTTTCTCCCGTAGCTAAATCATTATAGAAATAATTTCCAAATCCAAAACTTTTAATAATGTCACTCCATTCATTTACCCCTTTTGTTAAATTTTTTGGATATTTTTCAATTACACGTTTATAAACTTGTGCAAAATAATTATTACAAGATACAGCTACAGCCGTTTCTACTCCTATAGGTAATCCATGAATTCCAGAATGACAATGAATTCTTTTTTTTCCGTATCTAAATCCCTTATAGCATACAAAAGTAGTGTTTTTATCTACTACTCCCATTTGAAGACCAGCCAATTCCGTCAATAATTTAAATGGAGAAGCTGGAGGATAACGAGCTTGTGTCGTTCTATCTAATAATGGATAATCTATTGTATTTTTAATTAATTTTATAAATTCTTTAGAACGATGAATTCCTACAAATAAATTAGGATTATTAATAGGACTAGAAACTAAAGATAAAATTTCTCCATTTTTAGGATTAATAGCAACTATTCCTCCTTTTTTTTGATACATAAGTTTTTCTGCATAATCTTGTAATTTCCAATCAATAGTTAAAGAAATATCATTCCCACTAATGGCTTTTACATTATTTTTTTTGTTGTTATAACTTCCTATAATGCATCCATTTCTATCTATAATCCAATATTTAACTCCTTTTTTTCCTCTTAAAATCTTTTCATAAGATTTTTCTACTCCAGCCCAACCTATAAAATCTCCCATTTGATAATAATTGGATTCCTTCTTAATATCTTTTTGGGTCACTTCTCCTATATATCCTAAAATATTGGCGGAACTTTCTACTTTGTAATCTCTAAGAGAACGTTTTGTCCAATCAAATCCCTTATACTTGTAAAGTTTTTCTTGTATAGTAGCAAATTTTTCTTTTGAAATAAAAGGAAGAAAAACAGATGGTAAATATTTGGAATAAGCTTTTGCTTTTTCTAAATTTTTGTAAAAAGTATCTTTTTCTATTCCTAGAAGATTACAAAATTCTATGATATTAAAATGTTCATCTATAAGCATAGGAACCACTATTAACTCATAAATAGATTTATTGAACACTAATAGATTATTATTTCTATCAAAAATAGATCCTCTTTCAGGGATAATAATTTCTTGTTTTATAGAAGTATTAAATGCATTTAAAATATACTTTTCAGTATATATCTGTATATAAAATAACCTGATTATAAAAATTAAACCTATAGAACTTAGGAGAATATAAAATATGTATAATTTTTTCAATGTTTAATTTTTATAAAGAAAAAATATATAATACATAAAATAGTTGTAAAAATACTGCTAAATATAGTTCTCAATAAAATAATTTTATTAAAATGAGCGACTTTAAATATTTCTAATATAAACAAAGAAAAATGATGTATTATAACTAATGAAAATATGTAAAGCATTTTTCTAATAAATGGCAATTCATAAATAGAAAAATCACTTTTATTAATGTAATTTTTTCCGTCAAAAAATTGTAAAAATCTTAATCTAAAAAAAGCAGAAAGTGTCGTGGAAAAAGCATGATCCCCTCCTGTATTCATGCAATTATCTATAATACAACCTATTATAAAAGACAACAATAAAAATAAAAATCTATTCCCATGATATGAATAAATAAATATAAAAAGTATATATATATAAGTATACCATCCAAAAAATATAGGATTTAATATAGATATTTGAATTAAGCAAAGAATAAAAATGTAAAAAACGTGTACAAGGAAACTTTTGATAGAATTCATTATTTATGTTCAACTTTATAAAGTTGAATATTATTCCATTCTTTCTTAAATAAATTTTTTACTACATAAGCATTTTCTATGGTTGAAAAATTGGAAAAAAGTTTAACTGTTATAACATAATTGGCGTGTTCTTCATCAAATCTATAAGAAGAAACTTTTCCTATAGGGATTCCCTCAGGAAAAGTAGCTGATTTTCCATCTGTTTCTACAATATCTCCCTTAGAAAAAACGGAATGTCTAGGAATATCATATAAAACAACATGTTCATGGTCCAATCCATCCCAACTAACCGTTCCAAAATATTTGTTTTTCCTCAACCTCGCATTCACTTTAATTTTTGGATTCAAAAGAGAAATAGCAATACTAAAATGTGGAGATGTTTTTATAATAATTCCTGCAATTCCATCAGATAAAATTATCCCCATATCTATTTTTATCCCATCTAAACTTCCTTTATTAATAGTTATATAATTTTCCTGTTCATGAATGCTATTATTGATAATTTTTACAGGAGTATAAATATACTGTTGTAAATATTCTACATTTTCTTCTTTAAAATCTTTAGTTGTTTTTTTTATTTTAGAATAAATAGACGCATGACGCAATCTGATATTTTCTTTTATAAGTTTTTGATTTTCAATTTCTAATAAAAAATAACTACGTAATCGATAAATAGTTTCATAAATCTTTCCAAGAAGAAAGCTAGAAGATCCTGTATAGATTGGAAAATTATTTTTTGAAAAAGAAAGAAAAAGAGCTGAGGATTCTAAAAAAATGAAAAAAATAAAAAAACGCCATTTTAAAAAAAAATTCAAAAGTTCACGCATAATATAAACCCCCCTTATTCTATTTCATTAAAAATGTAAATTTATCAATATTTTTTAAAGCGACACCCGTTCCTTTCACTACAGCTCTCAAAGGATCCTCTACTAAAGAAACAGAAAGACCCGTTTTTTTAGAAATTCTTTTATCTAAACCTCTTAAAAGAGAACCTCCACCTGCCATATATATACCTGTTTTGTAAATATCTGCAGCAAGTTCTGGAGGTGTTCGAGAAAGCGTTTCCATAACTGCATCTTCAATGCGTAAAATAGATTTATCCAGTGCAGGAATAGTTTCTTTATAAGAAATATTCATTTCTTTAGGTTTTCCTGTAGGAAGATCTCTTCCTTGTATATGAATATCTTCCGGAGGGTTTTCAATAGTTTCTATAGCTGAACCTATATCTATTTTAATTTTTTCTGCAGTTCTTTCTCCTATGTATAAATTATATTTAGTACGAAGAAAATAAGCTATATCATTAGTAAAAACATCTCCAGCTATTTTAATAGATTTTTGACAAACAATTCCACCTAAAGCTATCACTCCACATTCTGTAGTTCCCCCACCAATATCAATAATCATATTTCCTTCAGCTTTAGTTACCGAAATTCCAGAACCAATAGCTGCTGCCATAGGTTCTTCAATTAAATATACTTCTTTTGCATTAAGATGTTGTGCTGAATCTTTTACGGCTCTTTTTTCTACTTCCGTAATCCCGGATGGAATACAAATGACCATAGTTAGAGATGGGGTAAACAATTTTTTATTGATACCTGGAACTTTTTGAATAAATTCTCTTATCATCAACTCTGCAACTTGGTAATCTGCAATAACCCCATCTTTTAACGGCTTATAAATCTTAATATTATCATGCGTTTTCCCTTGCATTTGTTTGGCTTCTTCTCCTACTGCTAACACTTTTTTAGTTCTTACATCTATGGCAATTATAGAAGGTAAATCTACAATCACCTTATTGTTATGCATGATAAGAGTATTCGCCGTACCTAAATCTATGGCTATTTCTTGAGTAAATAGATTCTTCATAAAGTCAACTAAACCCATTGATATTTTTTTATAAAAATATTCGCTTAATTTAAATAAAAAAATAACTTCATTAAAAATGCAGTTTTTCAGTATATTACTAAAAAACGAATTTTATTTGTTGAAAGAACATGATATTTTCTTGTTGCAAGGAAGCAATAAGGATAATAAAAAAAAGTATTTAGAAGATTCCTTGGTATTAATTTCTAAAGAAATAGGAAAAGTAATTAAAAAATCCTCTTATTTTGAAAGTGAAGCTTGGAATATGAGTAAAAATACATCCACTTTTTATAATAGAGCTTTACATATAAAAACTTTGTATTCTCCCATGGAAATTTTAGAAAAAATATATCATATTGAATTGATATTCGGAAGAAAATATAAATCTATTACGGATCAAAATGATTTTGATGAAAAAAAAAAGTATAAGGATAGAGAAATAGATATAGATATTTTGTTTTACGATCATCTTATAATGCACAGTTCGGTTTTAACTATTCCACATCCTTTATTACATTTTCGTAGATTCGCTCTAGAACCTATGTGTGAAATATCACCAAGAAAATATCATCCCGTATTTCATATTACTCTATTAGAGATATTAGGTTTGTGTGCGGATAAATTTAAAACAAGAAGGATATAAAGAATATAATTGAAAAGGGAAAAGAAAAAAGGCTTTTTATGATATAGTTATTATTTAAGAAATTTAATTCAGTTGCCTAGGACTATAATATTTTTATTTTTTTTATTCCCTATTTTTAGTTATGCAAAAGAGGAAAATAAGAATTCTATATCCTTTTCTGAATCAAAAATAGAGAAGTTTGATAAGGATAAGTATTTAAATATAGTCAAATATCATTCTGATATTCAAGAACATAATATAGAACAAGGAAAATCTTATTTAAATGGAAATGCTTTGATAGAATATATTGATACAAAAATTGAAGCAGATAGGATAGAGTTTAATTGGAAAAAGGGATATATATACGCTACAGGAAAAAAAAACCATCCAATTTATCTCCAAAAAGGAGATAGAAAGTATTCTGTTTACAGATTTTTTCATCTAGATTTAGGTGAAAAAAAATGGAATGCTAAGGAAATATATATCCAAGAAAAAGATCACGTAATTATAGCCAATAGTATAAAGGAAGAAAATAATTACAGTTTAATGGAAAAAGTAATATATACCGCAGATCCACTATTTATAGAAAAAAAGGATATAAATCCAGACTTTTATTTGAAAACCAATTATTTGAAATATTTTCATAAAAAAAAGTCTATTCTAACTGGACCTGTCTTTTTTTATTTATATCAAGTTCCAATTCCTATAGTATTTCCATTTTTATATATCCATGATGGGATATCTTCTTCTTATGGAATTCATTTTCCTCGGTTTGGAATTAAGAACAAGAAAATTTACATAGAAAACATAGGAATTTTTTTTCCTATTTCCAATTATTTCAATTGTATAATTAACGGTTCTATGTATGGAATTGACAAATGGAAATTAAAGACAGAAGTGGAATATAAATTAAAATCTGGAGATAATGGATCCATTTTTTTTGATTATCAATCCGTATCCAAAAAAGATTTTGATTATCAATTAAAATGGAAACATGATCAAGATATTAAATCCAATTCTAAAATAAAATTTAATGCAGATATAAATTATCATAATAAATTTACTACAAAAACAAATTCATTCATAAATCATGAAGTAAATATTTCTAATCTTAGCGTAAGAAAAAAATTTCAAGAATCTTTTTTAAGTATGGAGGCTTATATGATTCAAAATATCCATAAAGGGGAGATGCATTTAAAAGTTCCAAAAATTAATCTTTCCATTCGAAAAAGACCTTTTATTATAAATAAAAATCCGTTTTTACGTCAATTCATGATGGATTATCAAGTTTTGGCATATAATTCTATCTATCCAAATAAAATAGAAAAAAAAATAGATATTCAAACTGAAATCAATAATACGATAAACTTATCTACCTATTTCCCTGTTCATTATTATCCTTATTTAAAAATTTCTCCAAAAATTCATTATAAAGGATCTTATACATGGTATTTTTTTTCTTGTAAATCTTTATTTCAAACAATAGATCTATCCATGGATATATTATTTCCTTCTATGGAAAGGATACTTATAATGAAGAAAAAGTATTTCTTATTGAGATATAAAATGGAACCGATCTTGTCTTTCAATTTTGGATCAAATTTCCCTATTTTTATTCATCATGAGAATAAAAACCCTATTAAAAAAAGAATACATCTAACCATAGATAATAATTTGGAATTAAAAATCAAAAATAATAGAGAATATGAAAAAATAAAAATACTTGAATCATTTCAAATGAGATCATCCTATATCTTTGAGGAAGAATTATTGAAATGGGAAAACTTATATTTTACGGGATATACCGATTTTACGAAATATTTAGGAATAAAATATGAAGGAAGAATAGATTTCTATGAAAAAGAAAATTGCAAATCAATTTTTTTGGATAAAAAAAAATTCAAATTCGATTTGTCACTTCGTTATCACTTGATAAAAAATCAAATGAAATTATTGGATGAAAAAAAAGGAATTAATCTTTATGAATGCTTTTTTTTCGATAAGGATCATTATGCAAAATATCCAATTCCATTGGATTTAAGAATTGATTTTAATTCAAATTATGAAAACAATAATAATAAACCTTATTCATTGAATAATACTTATTTAAGTATAAATGGATCTATAGGTTTAACCAAATATTGGGATATAGAGATTCACGCAGATTATGATCTTTTAAAAAAAAGAATAACTTTTGCTAACATAATATTTTACAGAGATTTAAGAAGTTTTAAAATGAATTTTAACTGGTCTCCCATTGGAAAAACTACTTTTTGGTCTTTTTTTATTGGAATAAAAGATTCAAATTTAAGCCATATTATACAGTATAAGGAAACTAATTAATAATAACATGAAGCCAAAAACATTTTCCATAAAAAAAATATCTTCTTTTGGACCATACAGTACATGCGTCCTAATAGAAAATTTTCTGTTTATTTCTGGACAAATAGCCGTTGATCCAGATACTGGAAAATTAGTTGATGAAACTATAGAAATGGAAACGGAAAGAGTTATGAAAAACTTACAAATTATTCTTTCCGAAATTGGAATCGATTTTCAACACGTTATAAAATCTTCCATTTTTGTAAAAAAAATGGAAGATTTCCCAAAAATAAATTATTCATATTCAAAATTTTTTCCAATAGGATATTATCCTGCTAGAGAAACTATCCAAGTTTCTGGGTTGCCAAAAGATGCGAACATAGAAATATCCTTAATAGCATATAAAAAAAATTAAACATGGAGATTCTATTTTATTTTTGAATTGAAATGAAGAAGAGATGAATTCAAAATGTTGTTTTTTTTTATTAGGATTCATTCTCCTTTTTTTCTATCAAGGGATCTCTAAGGAAAAAAAAAAAATACAAATAAAACTAATTCATGCCGATTTTATACAAAAGAATGAAAAAAATGCTTTTTTACTCATAGGACATGTTCATTTTCAACATAATGGATATAAACTTTTTTGTGATAGAGCTATCTATTACAAAAATAGTAATCTATTTTCCGGATATGGAAATGTTCAATTAAAATCAGATAAAAACAAAATATTTTCTCAGGAAATAGAATATCATGGAAATAGTAAGAACCTGAAGGTTTCAGGGAAGGTAGTTTTATTTCAAGAAAATATAAAATTAACAGCAAATGCAATTAATTATAATTTTCGGAAAAAAATTTTTCATGCTATCAAAAACGTTGTTTTACTCTTCCATGAATTCAAATTATCTACCAATATTTTAGAATACAATCTGCATCTTAAAAAGATTTCTTATAAAAAAGGTGGTTTTGTTTTTTATAAAGATTCAGCTCTATATAGTAAAGAAGGGAATTTTTTTCCTGTAGAAAAAAAGGCAAAACTAAAATTGGAAGTAAAATTAATACTTAGCAAAAAATATACAGTATATTCCAATGCTATGGAATATCTATTCCAAAAAAATAAAATAAATTTCCCTAGTCCTACTATTATAATAGAAAGGAATAATACAGATAATTTTATCTATACAAAGGAAGGATCTTTTTTTTCCAAAGAAGAAATTTTTTTATCCAAAAAATATTGTAGGATTCATTACAATGGAAAAATTGTAGCAGGAGATTATTTATTTTTCGATCACAAGAAAAAATATGGATTTATCAAAAATGTATTTTTAGAAGATACAAAAAAAAAATCCTATATAATAGGAGGTAATGGTTATTACGATTTGGTTTCGGGATTAATTTCTTTAAAAAACCATCCCGTATCTGTAATAAAAATATCTGCAGATGATTCTATCTTTCTTTATTCAGATGCTATAAAAATATACTTCAAAAATGATTCTGCATACTTAATTCAAGTTTTTTCTGTTAAAGGTCTTTTTATGAATGAAAATATTCAAGGAAAAAGTGATTACTTGATATACAAAAAATTAAATCATTCCATTGATTTTTATGGAAATCCTATTTTTTGGATAAATAATCAACAATTTTCTGGAGATTTTATATCTATTCATCTTAAAAGAGATTTTTTATTAGATTATTTAAAAATTTTCAAAAATGCCTTATACATAAAAAAAACAAATTCAAATGAATTTAATCAAATACAAGGAGAAATTATGATAGGTTTTTTTCATCCAAAAAATATTTTATCAAAAATTTTGATTAAAGGAAATGTGAAAAGTGTTATTTCCCATTATTTATTTCATAATAAGGAAAATATAAAGAAAATAATTAATAAATCTTCTTGTGGAATGATCTACATGGATTTAGAGGAAGGAAAAAAAATAAAAAAAATTTCCTGTATAAATAATGCTAATTCAGAACTCTTATTTTTGCATAATCCCAGTTTGAATGAGCCTATTTTTATTCCTAACTTTTCCTGGAGAGAAAAAGAAAAACCTAAAAATGAAAAATATTTTATCTATAAAAAAATGGAAAAATATCGAAAAGAAAGTTTATTGGAAAAAAAAGAAATCAAACAAATAATAAAATACAATTAAATTCTTATGAAAGGATTAGAAAATGATTTTATGCAATATCAGACTCAAGTGCTCACTAATCCTATGAAAATTAGGGTAGATTATGCAGATGGTCATTATATTTACGGAAAAGATGGTAAAAAATATTTAGATTTTGTGGCAGGTGTTTCTGTCAATACCTTCGGATATGGAAATAAAAAAATCAAAGATGCTATAAAAAAACAAGTAGAAAAATATTTGCATACCATGGTCTATGGTGAATTCATACAGGAACCTTGTGTACAACTTTGTAAAAAGTTAGCAGAAAATACTCCATATCCGTTAAAGAAAACTTATTTACTAACGTCTGGAACGGAAGCTGTAGAAGGTGCATTGAAATTAGCTAAGGGTTATACTGGAAGAGAAGAAATCATATCTTGTAAATGGGCTTATCATGGGAGTACTCATGGATCTATGAGTATTATGGGGAATGAAAACTACAAAAGGTCTTTCAGACCTCTACTTCCCCTCATTAAATTTATTACATTTAATAAAATCGAAGAATTAACTTCTTCGATTACAGAAAAAACAGCTTGTGTTATTTTAGAAACGATACAATGTTCTTCTGGGGTGACATTGCCTAAAAATTCTTTTCTCAAAGAAGTAAAGAAAAAATGTGAAGAAAAAAATGCTTTAATGATATTGGATGAAATACAAACAGGATTTGGAAGAACAGGGAAACTTTTTGCCTTTGAACATTATGGAATAGTTCCGGATATTCTAATAATGGGAAAAGGAATGGGAGGAGGAATGCCTATAAGTGGATTTATGTCATCTGATGAAATCATGAAATTTTTTTCTGATCGTGTTTCTTTGGGTCATCTAAGCACTTTTGGGGGGAATCCTGTATCAGCTGCAGCTTCTTTAACTACACTAAATCAACTTATTGATTCTAATATTATGGAAGATATTTCTTTAAAAGAAAAATGGATAAGAAAATATTTAGTTCATGATCAAATTAAAAATATTCATGGAAAAGGACTTCTTTTATCTTTGGAATTGGAAAATAAAAATTATGCTCAAAAAGTATTAGAATCTTGTTTAAAAAAAGGATTAATTCTATTTCGTTTTTTATTTCATAGTAGTTCTTTACGTATTTCTCCTCCGTTAACTATTACAGAAAAAGAAATTCAAGAAGGATGTTCTATGATTAGAGAATCTTTGAACGATCTTAGAAAGTAAAATGTTTTTTCTTTTTTTTTAAAAAAAAATGTAATTGAGATTTTTTATTGAATTATCGTATAATGGGAAACCCTATCATGGATGGCAAATTCAGAATAAAGTAAATTCTGTAGAAGGACAATTAGAATATTGTTTATCTAAATTATTAAATACTTCTATAAATATAGTAGGAGCAGGGAGAACAGACAGAGGAGTTCATGCCAAACAAATGTTTGCACATTTTGATTTCGAAGAAAAGATAAGTAGTAATTTTGTTAATAGATTAAATCTTTTTTTGCCTAAATCTATTTATGTATCCAATATTTTCCCAGTTAAAAAACATATTCATGCCAGATTTCATGCATTAAGCCGGACTTATAAATACTATTTGACAAGTGAAAAAAATCCATTTTTTCAAGATTTTTCTTGGCATTGTTTCTATCCATTAGATATTCAAAGAATGAATCAAGCTTCTCAAATTTTAATGAAATATAAAGATTTTAGTTCTTTTTGTAAAAAGAACAAGAATAAAAAAAATAATATATGTGATATATATCATGCTGATTGGTCAATAAATAAGATTCATTTTTGTTTTACTATTGAAGCTAATCGTTTTTTAAGAAATATGGTTAGATCCATAATTGGTACATTGATTGATGTAGGAAGAGTAAAAATTAGCATAAATAAATTTATAAAAATTATAGAGTTAAAAGATCCTACCTCTTGTAGTAGTCCTTCCGTTCCTGCATGTGGTTTGTTTCTTACTAAAATTATTTATCCAGAAGACATTTTTCTATGAAAAAAAATTTAAAAAAAGAAAAATCTTCCTTAAAACAACTTTTAAAAATTAGTTTAAATTACAAACTTATATTAATAGTTACAGTAGGCATTTCTATATTAATATCTTTTATATCTGCTTATCGTCCTAAATTGATACAAAAGGCTATAGACGTTCATATAGTTTATAAGGATTTTTTTGGTCTGAAAAACATTTTAATATGGATTATTTTACTCCTTTTCTTAGAAAGTATATTTCATTTTATTTTATTATATCTATCTAATATACTAGCCCAAAATGTTATAAAAAAAATAAGAATTCAATTGTTTGAAAAATTACTACATTTCAATAATTCTTTTTTTAGTAAAACCCCAATTGGAAAACTAGTTTCTTATTCCGTTTCAGACATAGAAACTATTACTGTCATATTTAATGATGGAATACTACTTGTATCTGGAGATGTTTTAAGAATCATGATGATTATTATTATGATGTATACGGTACATAAAGAGTTATCCTTTATAGTTTTTTTAACAATCCCCTTTATGTACTTTATTACTCGTTTTTTTCAAAAAACATTAAAAAAAACTTTTCATGAAGAACGTGTCCAAACTTCACGTTTAAATAGTTTTTTACAAGAAAATATCATAGGAATGTCTATTATACAACTTTTTCATAAAGAAAAAGAAGAATATTTAAAATTTAAATCTATCAATCATAGATTGATGAATGCACATTTTAAAACTATTTTTTATTTTTCTATTTTTTTTCCGATAGTGGAACTTGTATCTGCAGCTACAATAAGTATTGTAATATTTTATGGAGGTTTTCATGCTATGGGAAGTGAAAATGTAAAACCTGGACAAATTATTGCTTTTATTTTTTTTATTTATCTTCTTTTTCGCCCTATGCGGCAAATAGCAGATAGATTTAACATTATACAAAGAGGAATAGCTGGCATAGAACGTATATTTTCTATATTAAACTCGGAGGAGATGATTGTTAATAAGGGAAAGATACGAATAAAAAAATTAAAAGGACATATTGTATTTAATAATGTTTATTTTTCCTATGTTGATGGAGAAACAGTATTGAAAGGAATTTCTTTTGAAATAAAACCTGGAGAAAAAATAGCCATAGTAGGGTCTACAGGTTCTGGAAAATCTACTATAACACATTTAATTTCTAGATTATACGATATAAAAAAAGGAAAAATTCTAATTGATGGACATTGTATTCAAGATATTGAGCTAAAAAATCTAAGATCTCATATAAGAGTAGTCACACAGGATACCTTTTTATTTAATGATTCGATTATCAATAATATTACCTTAGGCGATCCTTCAATTAGTGTAGAAAAAATAGAAAAAATGGCAAAAAAAATAGGAATACATAGTTTTATTACATCTTTACCTCACGAATATAAATACATTGTAAAAGAAAGAGGAGGAATATTATCACTTGGAGAAAAACAATTGATTGCTTTTTTAAGAGTCCAAATGCATCCTTATTCTATACTGATCTTAGATGAAGCGACCGCATCTTTAAATAAAGAATTAGAAAAACTGATCTATCATGCTACAGATAGTTTAACTAAAAATAAAACTTCAATTATTATCACTCATCGTCTTTCTACGTTAGAAAACGCTGATAAAATTTTAGTGATAAACAAAGGTCATCTTGTAGAAAAAGGAAGTCATAAGGAATTAATTCAATTAAATGGATACTATGCAGGTTTATTCAATAAGTAATCTTATTTACCTGGACAAGGATACTCTATTCTTAGATAAGTTTTTTTTAACTGATTTTTTATCCAATTTTGTATTTTTTCTTCTTGCTTTATATTCATGACTAAATTTTTTAATTCAGTATAATTTTCTTTAAAAGAAATAGGATGAGAAGGTTTACGTTTTAATAATTGGACTATGAAAAAAATTTCTTTTCCATTTACAATTTCTTTATAAGGTTCAGTAATTTCTCCATCTTTTAAATTTTGTAATGCTATTTTCAAATTTTTTGATATTTGATTTTCTTCAAACCAAACTTGTTTCCATACAGAATGATTCACTATTTCATTATACAATAAAGGTTTTTCATTTGAAATGGTTTCGAAAGAAATTTCATGATTTGTAAGACGATTTTTAATTTCATTTGCAAATGATTTAGCTCTTCGTAATTCTTCTTCCGTATATTTAGGTTTGATTAAAATGTGTCTTATGTCTATTTCTTCTCCTCTTTTTTTTTCTAATTTAACTAAATGAAAACCTAAATCTGTTTCAAAAGGTTCAGATATTTGTTTTTCTTCTAAAGAAAAAACTATTCGTTCGAATTCTTTTGATATATTTTTCTTATTAATTCCATTAATAATACCTCCTTTGAATGCAGAAGAATAATCTTCTGATAATAAAATAGCTTTCATGGAAAAATCATTATCAGAATGAATTTCATTTTTTATTTTTTTCAAAAAATTCATAATTTTTTCTCGATGTTCTTTACTGAATTTTGGAGATAAAATCATATAAGAAACACAAATTTTTTTAGGAATCATAGGAAGTTTTTCTTTTTCTTTATTGAAAAAATATTTTACTTCTTCAGGAGATATATCAATATCTTCCTTCATTTTTTGATAAAACTTTTCTATATACTGATTATTTTTAATTGTTTCAGTTAATTCTTCCAAAGATAAATTTTTGTAAAAATCACTATTAACTCCCTTTAAAAATTCTTCTTTTTTTGATTGTATTTCTTGATTGTCTATTTGTATACTTGTATCTTTTTTTGCATGATAAAGTATTAATTTATGAATGATCAAATTTTCTAATCCTTTACAAGGGGGAATTTTATTATTAGAATCTAAATAATGTTTTACTTCGGAATCTAAGATAATCTCATCTCCTATGAAAGCTGTAATTCCCCCGATCTTTTCCAAAGCGTATGAAGGACAAAACATTATCAACATCAATAAAACAAAAAAATATTCTTGCTTTAACTTAAAGAAAATATTCATTCTTTATATCATAAATAAATTTGCAATTTAATAATCAAACTGATTAAAAAAAAACAATTATCAATTATGACTTTGATAACTAAAAATCTATACAAAAAATATAAAAAAAAAAACGTGGTAATAGATGTCTCTATTCGTTTAAATCGTGGAGAAATAGTGGGAATAATAGGTCCAAACGGGGCTGGAAAAACTACTTATTTCTATATGATTGTAGGAATGATTCAACCGGATAAAGGAGAAATATTTCTTAATGGAGAGAATATTACTGGATATCCCATGTATCAACGTTCTAGAAAAGGAATTGGATATTTAGCACAAGAACCATCTATTTTTAGAAAATTATCTGTGGAAGATAATATTTTATGCATATTAGAAATGCAAAAAAATTCCTATAATGAAATAAAGATAAGAACAGAAGAACTTCTTGAAGAATTTGGGTTACAGCATATACGAAAATTACAGGGAGGTATTATCTCTGGTGGAGAACGTAGACGTACTGAAATTGCTAGATGTTTAGCTATCAATCCTACGTTTATTCTTTTAGATGAACCTTTTTCTGGAATAGATCCTATAGCAATAGAAGAATTACAAAAAATTATTCTTTCTTTAAAAAAAAAAAATATTGGGATATTAATTACTGATCATAATGTTCAAGAAACTTTTCTGATAGCAGATCGCCTTTATCTCATGTTTGAAGGTAAAATTTTAAAAGATGGACCTCCTAAAAAATTAATACAAGACCCTATGGTAAAAAAAGTTTATTTGGGAAATTATTTTGTAAAAACCCATAAACATAAAAAAGATAAATGAATCATCGTTTTACAGGTCCAGAAGTAGAATTATTTCTTAATGGAGAACCACCTAATATTTGCTGCAAAAAAAATTTCTTTTATAAAAAAAAAATATTTGCGGTTGATGGAGCTTTTTACTATTTAGAAAAAATGGGAATACAAGTAGATTATCTTAGTGGAGATTTCGATTCTATTTTAAGAAAAGATATTCCATTAGGAATGGATTTTTTTGAAACAAATGATCAAAATTATACTGATTTTGATAAAGCTTTACAAATAATACATGATCAAGGTTTTTTTAATGTGAATGTTTGGGGAGCTAGTGGAAAAGAACAAGATCATTTTTTGGGAAATTTATCTACAGCTTTGAAATATAAAAGAAAGTTATCTTTAATTTTTCATGATGATTATCATTCTTATTTTTTTTCTGATAAAAAACATGTTTTTTATCAGAAAAAAAATAAGAAAATATCTCTTTTTCCATTTCCAAAAGTAGAGGGACTCCTTACTCATGGTCTAAAATATCCTATAAGTAAGGAATTATTAAAAATAGGTCAACGTATAGGAATTAGAAATGAAGCGATAGAAAACCCAATAAAAATAAGTTATCAAAAGGGAGAATTATTAATTTTCATAGAAAAATAAAAATAAGTGATTGATTTCATATAATCATTGATTATAGATAGTATTGTATGTTTTTATAAGTTCGAATAAAATGAATTATAATTACCCTTGATATTCTTGAATCCGTTTATTGAAAAGTGGACATATCCATGATAAACCACCATATGACAAACACATGCTGTTTGTTGTATAGGTATCAAAAATTCATCTATAGTAAAATTATTCCTGTATCCTGCATGATTTTTGTAAAAACTTGATCTTTCCATTCTTTTAAAAAAGACTGTATAAACTTCTTATCATATTATGATGAAGATTCTGTACTATAAACAAAACCTGATTTTTCATAATTGAAAAATCAATTAAAAATGAAAATCATCCAATTTTTTTATCATATTTTTTATATGATTAGCGGATTTTTTTAAAAGATTTCTTTCTTCTTGGTTCAGTTTTAATTCTATAATTTTTTCTATTCCTGTTTTCCCCAACATAACTGGAACTCCTAAATAAACATCTTTCAAATCATACTCTCCTTTTAAAAAAACAGAACATGATAAAATTCGTTTAGAATCCTTTATAATAGCTTCTACCATTTGCACCACGGATGCACTAGGAGCCATCCAAGCTGAAGTCCCCAATAGATTTACAATTTGTTCCCCACCTTTTTTGGTTTTTTCAATAATTACTTGATTTTTTTCTCTTGATATAAACTCCATGATAGGAATTCCTGATATCGATGTATACCTGTATAAAGGGACCATCGTATCTCCATGTCCACCTAATAATAAAGTTTGTATATCATGAGGAGAACAATTCAATTCTTTAGACAAAAAATAGCGATATCTAGCTGAATCTAAAATTCCAGCCATTCCAATCACGCGAGAATAATCCACTCTTGCTGTAAGATAAGCTACATAAGACATGACATCCAATGGATTAGAAACGATGATAAATTTTGCTTCTGGAGAAAAATAAATAGATTCTTTAGTTACAGAATGAATGATTTTTGCATTTGTATTTACTAAATCATCACGACTCATTCCAGGTTTTCTAGGTATCCCACAAGTAATAATGATGACTTCAGAATTTTTTGATTTAGAATAATCATTGGTAAAGCCAATGATATGAGTGTGAGTGTTTGAACTAATAATAGGTAACATTTGAGCTATATCTAAGCTCTTGCCTTCGGCAATTTTATCTCTTATATCTAATAAAACGATTTCATTCACGATATTTTTTTCAGCTAAAAGACTAGCACATGATGCTCCTACATTTCCCGCTCCAATAATAGTAACTTTCATTTTTTAAACGATTAAATATTTATCTAACTTTGTAATGTTATAAATATAAACACAATTTCTATTTTTTATGAATGAGGATTTCATTAGAAAAAAATTCTATTTCAGACATATAGGTCCGTCTTGTGAAGACATTCACAAAATGTTGAAAATATTAAGATGTAGATCAATCAAAGAGTTAATCAATAAAACAATTCCAAAAGAAATACGTTTAAAAAAAAACTTAATTCTTCCGAATTCTATTTCGGAATACAAATATTTAAATCATATTTTCAGAATTAGCAAAAGAAATAAAGTTTTTCGTTCTTATATAGGATTGGGGTATAAAAATACTATTACGCCAGCTGTAATTCAAAGAAATATTTTAGAAAATCCAAATTGGTATACTCCTTATACTCCCTATCAATCGGAAATATCTCAAGGGCGTTTAGAAGCATTAATCAATTTTCAAACTATGATTTCAGATCTTACTTCCATGAAAATTAGTAACGCTTCTATGTTAGATGAAGGAACAGCAACAGCTGATGCCATGTTTATGATTTATAAAGAAAGTTTAAGAAGAAGACGTATAAAAAATGATCCTTATTTTTTCGTTTCAGATGAAATTTTACCACAATCATTCGCAATACTCAAGACTAGATGTTTTGGTTTAGGAATAAAATTGATTCAAGATTCTCATGGAGAATTAAAAAGATATCAAAAAAAAGATATATTCGGTTTGTTACTTCCATATCCTTCCTCTTTAGGAGAAATATATGACTATAGTGAAACAGTCAAATATGCAAAGAATAAAGATATATCGGTAGTAGTATCTGCAGATATTTTATCTCTAACCTTATTAACGCCTCCTGGAGAATGGAATGCGGATGTAGTGGTAGGTTCCACTCAATCTTTTGGGATTCCTATGGGGTATGGAGGACCTCATGCTGCTTTTTTTTCTACTCGTGAAAAGTATAAACGTTTTATTCCAGGAAGAATTATTGGAGAATCTTTGGATATAAAGAATAAAAAAGCATTTCGTATGGCTTTGCAAACAAGAGAACAACATATCAAAAGAGAAAGAGCAACTTCCAATATCTGTACATCACAAGTATTGCCTGCTATAATGGCTTCTATGTATGCTTTATATCATGGTCCAAAAGGATTAAAAATAATAGCAGAAAATATTCATAAATGTACCAAAAAGTTGGAACATGGATTGATTCATACTATTGATGGAATAGAGCAAATTAACTCATTTTATTTTGACACTCTCAGAATTAGAATAGACAAACCAGAAATTTTTTCTTTAGAAAAACTAAAAAAAATAGCTGAACGCAGAAGAACTAATTTCCGATATGTAGATTCTCATCAGATGACAATCACTTTAGACGAAACATCCTGTGAAGAGGATATCCATCATATTATTTCTATATTCCATGAAGTTAATAATCATAAAACGGAAAGAAATATCTATAATTTTTTTTTAAAAAAAAATCAAAAGGAAAAATATAAAATTCCTAATTCTTTAGAAAGAAAATCTAATTTTTTAACCCATTCAATTTTTCATAAGTTTCATTCAGAAAATGAACTTATGCGTTATATTAAAAGACTAGAAAGAAAAGATCTTTCTTTAACTCATTCTATGATTCCATTAGGATCATGCACCATGAAACTAAATGCATCTGCAGAATTATTTTCTCTTAGCCAATATGAATGGAGAAATATTCATCCTTTTGTTCCTAAGGATCAAACAAAAGGATATCAGTTTATTATTCATAATTTAGAAAAATACCTAAAAGAAATAACTGGATTTTCTGGAATATCTTTACAACCTAATTCAGGAGCTCAAGGAGAATATGCTGGACTCATGGTTATCAAAGCTTATCATCAATATTTACAAGAATATAAAAGAAATGTGGCTCTAATTCCTACTTCTTCACATGGAACTAATCCTGCATCGGCAATGATGGCTGGAATGAAAGTTATCTTAATTCATACCAAAAAAAACGGATCCATCGATAAAAATGATTTGTTGAAAAAAGTAAAAGATAATAAAGATTTTTTATCCGTATTAATGATTACATATCCATCAACTCATGGTGTTTACGAATCTCATATCAAGGAAATTATAGAAATTATTCACGATCATGGAGGGCAAGTTTATATGGATGGAGCAAATATGAATGCACAAATCGGATTGATGAAACCAGCAAAAATAGGTGTAGATGTATGTCATCTAAATTTACATAAAACTTTTGCCATTCCTCATGGAGGAGGAGGTCCAGGAATGGGACCTATTTGTGTGGCTTCCCATTTACAACCTTTTCTTCCGGATCATCCATTTGTTCAAAAAGACAAAAATAAAAAAATATTGACCGTTTCTTCTTCTCCATATGGATCTCCTCTAATCTTAACAATTTCTTATGCTTATATTCGTCTTTTAGGTCCATATGGACTTAGAAAATGCACGGAGATATCTATATTGAATGCTAATTACATAAAGGAAAAATTAAAAAATGATTATAAAATATTATATGTTGGAAAAAATGATACAGTAGCACATGAACTGATTATAGACTGTCGAATTTTCAAATCAATTGGGATAGAAGTTATAGATATAGCTAAAAGAATGATGGATTATGGGTATCATGCTCCTACTATATCTTTTCCTGTAGAAGGATGTATGATGATAGAACCTACGGAAAGTGAATCTAAAGAAGAATTAGATCGTTTTATTGAAACCCTTATAAACATACGTAAAGAAATTAAGGAAATTGAAAAAGGTCAATTTTCTGAAAAAGAAAATGTCTTAAAAAATGCTCCACATAGTTTAGATTTATTAACAGAAAACAACTGGATTTATCCTTATACTAGAGAAAAAGCCGCTTATCCATTGAATTGGGTAAAAGAGAGAAAGTTTTGGCCATCCATTAGTAGAATCGATGATGGATACGGAGATAGAAATCTAATTTGTACATGCACTTAGTCTAGAATGTTTTTAATTTAGAATATGGAGTGACATTCATGGAATCGAATATTTTTTTCTCATATTTCAGTAGTCCGGTAATGGCTATCATAGCTCCATTATCTGTAGCATATTCCTTTTTTGGAAGAAAAACTTCCCATTTTTTGTTTTTTCTTGCAAAAAGAATAAAATGTCGTCTTATTTCATTATTAGCAGAAACACCTCCTGCTAAAGCAACTCTAAAAATTCCTGTTTGTAGGGTTGCTTTTAACACTTTTTCCAAAAGCATTTCTGCTATAATATTCTGCACAGAAGCACACAAATCGGATAAATTTTTTTTCACAAAAAAGGAATCTTTTTGTAATTTATTGTTTACAAACTGTAACACATGGCTTTTCAAGCCACTAAAACTAAAATTTAAGCCTTTTACTGATGGTTTAGAAAAACTAAATCTTTTGGAAGATCCATTTATAGAAAAATGATCTAATAAAGGACCTCCAGGATAAGAAAGTCCTAACATTCTAGCTATTTTATCAAAAGCGTCTCCTACGGAATCATCTAAGGTAGATCCTAGTATTTCCATTTGAAAAAAATCATTAACTCTTACTATTAAAGTGTGTCCTCCACTGATCATCAAACATAAAAAAGGAAATTCTGGATAAGTATTATTCATATTGGCTTTTTGTATAAAATGCGCAAGTATATGTGCTTGTACGTGATTTACAGTTAATAAAGGAATTTTTAATCCCATTGAAAGAGATTTTGCAAAAGAAGCACCTACTAATAAAGGACCTATTAGTCCTGGACCTAGCGTAAAAGATACAGCATCAATTTGATTTTTATTTATACTTGCATACAAGATAGCTTTGTTTACAGCTATCATGAGATATTTTTCATGCAATCTTGAAGCTATTTCTGGTACTACACCTCCATATTGTTTATGAATTCTTTGACGAATGATAACATTAGATAATACACATCTATTCTTTATAATAGAAACGGCGGTATCATCACATGAGGACTCTATCCCAATGACAATAAGTTTTTTTTTCATAAAAAAAAATAACAATATCTTTAGAAATGAATCATGAATTTTTAAAAAAATTCTTTTTTCGAAAAAAAAATATCTATATCCTTTGTATAGTTATTTTATTATTAGGAGTAATTAGCACTACTTTTCATTATCGAAAAGAAATACAAGAAAAAATAACGGAATTTTTTGTGAAAAAAATGAATACCCATCTTGGTCAAAGAATTCGTGTGAAAAATGTGGCTATAAATCTTTTTAAAAAAGAATTTCATCTTTACGATGTTAGTATCATGGATCATCATAATTTTTATTTGATTCATTTATCTCAATGTAAAATCTCTGTAAAAAACTTTTTTCAATATTTTTTTATAAGTTCTAAACATCTAAATATAAGAAATTTAATACTTGAAAATCCTAAGATTTTTGTCAAAAAATATTTAAATGAAAAAGAAAACAATTTATTTACTATTTTCAAAGAATTTATCCTAAAAAGAGATTTAAATAAAAAAAACTCTACCCAAACTATTAGTTGTTCTAATTTTAAAATAAAAAATGCTCATTTAGTATATGAGGATTTCAACTCTAAAAAAAGTTACAAAAATAATTTTTCTACATCCATAAAAAATATAAAAATAGATGAAAATAAAAAAATAGAAGCCACTATTTTTTTTCTCAAATCAAATGGATATATAAAAAGAAAGAACTATCGCATAGAAAATTTTTTTTGTCATTTGACTTATTTTACTTCGAAGTTAAAAATCCACAATTTTTTTCTAAGAACATCTAATAGCCATTTGAAAGGAAAAGTAATATTTTTTTATGATGCTACTAAAAATGTGGACGATCTTTTTTTGGATAAAAATAATATGAGCATAAAAGGAGAAATTTTTGAAGGATCCAAATTTGGTTCTGATTTAATCAATATATTTTTTTCAAATTTTTTTAATAAAGAGAGTTTTCCACTTATGTTTTCCGTTCAAGGATTTATAAATGGAAAATTAAATGAAAAAATTTCTTTTTCAAAAATTTGTATAAAAAACATTCCTTTCAATAAAATATTTGCAGAAAAAATTAATATTTTTTATAATCTAAAAAAAGAATGTAAAGAGGTTCAATTTTTAAAAACTATTTTTCAAACTTCAGTTCATGAAATAAAAAAAATATTTCCATCTTATTATCATTCGAAATTAAATCTTTTGAATTCTTTTAACCATATTCTCTCCTATAGAGGAGATTTAATTTTTCAAAAAAAATGGATGAAAATAAATGGGGACATACAGTACAAAACTTTTAAAACTCACATATACACTTGTATTAGTCGTACTAATAATAATCGAGATATTCAATATATAGGAAAATTTTTCACAACTAGAAAAGACAGTATTAGTAGTATTAATTCTTTAATCCCATTAAGGATCCCATTTTTTAGTCTTCCATCAGGTTTATGGATTTGCAATTTTAAAGGAATCTATAAGAATTTTTCTTTTAAAAAGAATATTCAAAATAGTTTGAATCACTTTTTTATTACTCTTTTTTTCCCTTCTTCAGGAATAGAAATAAATTGTAATGGAAAAATACACAATAATTTTCAAAAATTTTTTTTAAGTATTCATACAAAAAATGAAAATAAATTTTTCAAAAATATGATTACCGGTTATATTCATGGAGATTTTATATGGAAAGATTTCTTAGAATCTATAAAAAAGGAAATTTTTTCTTTAAGAAAGAATCTTCATTTAAAAAATAACTCTATAATAAAAAAACAATATGTATTTTTTTATTTATCAATTAAAAAAGGCTTTTGGAGATTTCTGAATTTTCAAAAAAAAATAAAAATATTATCAGATATTCAATTCTCAGGAATATCCAAAAATAATGGAGTAAAAATGAGTTTTTTTACAAAAAAAATTCAACTCAAGGAAATATTCATTGATCATTTTCATCTTAAAGTAAACTCTTTTATAAAGAATAAAATACAATTATATATAAACCAAATATCTTTTAACAATTTTCTATCTCAAAAAATAGATCTTTCCATTTTTGATAAAAAAAACTTTTTCCTAATCAATTTCAATTTTTTTTGCAAATTCAAAAAAAAAGAATTTCAAAAACAAACACTGAATTTTATTTTAAAAAAAATTAATTATAATAATAATTTTTTGATTTTTTTTATACTTCCTTCAAAATTGAATATCAATGGATATAATTGGTTTATTGTCAATCATATGGATAGAAATATAGGTAAAATAAAAATAGACTTAGTAAATAAAAAATATATCATTGATAATATGATATTATCATCAATTAATGATCATGAAAAAATTTTCATAAAATTTTATTTTCATCAAATAAATAATATGAAATTTCAAATATTACTGGAAAATATGCAATTAAAAAAAATACTTCCAAAAAAAGACTTAATGATCAATGGTTATGCAAATGGCATTTTTATTTTCAAAATGGGTCCAAACAAAATTGAACCCAATAATATAAATATCAATATTAAAAATATTTCAATTGGAAAAAAGGTTCTTGGAAATTTTTATATTCATTCTAAAAATAATTCTAAAATTCATGGCATCTTGAAGAATAAAGACTCTTCTGAAATTTTTTCATTATCTGGAAATATTAATAATGAATTACAAAAAAAATATAAACTCAATTGGAACGTAAGTATTAAAAATTTAAACATAAGTGATTTTCCTTTCTTCTGGAAAGAAATGGATAGTGAAGCTAGAGGTTTTATTTCCGGAAAAATACGAATTTTTGGGAATTTATATGATCCGCATTATTTTGGGAAATTAGAACTTAAAAAATTTGGAATAAAAATAAATTCTATAAATACAGATTATGAAATGACGAGTCCAGCTTACATAAATCTTGTTTATAAATCCTGCATTTTAAACACATTTTCTTTTCGAGACATAAAATATAATACAGAAGGATACATCAATGGAGTTTTTTTACATAAAAATTTTTTGAAATGGAATGGATATTTATCTATAAATAGCCAAAAACTACTTGTTTTAGATACAAATAAGAAACCAAATACCTCTTTTTTTGGAAAGATTTTTTCTAAAGGAAAAATTCAAATAATAAAAAAAAAGAATTATGTCAACATTTGCATGGAGAAAGGAAATATTTTAAGTTCTTCTCATTTATATATTAATCCAAATGGATCTTCCAAATATCAAAAAAAAGATTTTGTTGAATTAATGGATCCTAATATTCATCAAATTCAAAAACATAATAATCATAAAAAAAATGAAAATAAAGAGGACTTTCTATCTTTAAATATAAAAACAGATATAGATGAGAAAACAAAAGTATCCATATTATTAGACGATAATTTAGAAAATTTTCTTGAATTAAGAGGAAATGGTTTTCTTTTTTTAGAAAAAAAGCCAAAAAAAGAAGTACAAATAAGTGGAAAATATTTCGTTACAGATGGATTATATCATTTTTCCAATCAAGAAAGAATTCCAATTATTAAATTAGAAAAAAGATTTAGAATAAAGCCAGGAGGTTTAATTACTTGGACCAATAATTTTAGTCATTCTAATATTAATGTAATAGCCTATTATACTAAATATGTATCTAACATAATAGAATATATAGACTTGTCCAAATATTATCCGAACAATATAATAATATTAACAGAATTACGAATGAATCTTCATGGACAAATACAGAAACCTAATATAAGCCTGGATATTATTTTTCCGAATAGCAATGAAGAAATTAAAAAAAAATTATTAAATAAATTAAATTCTAATGAGGAAAAAACTATTCAATTTTTATCTATTTTAACCATAGGAAGATTTTTTTTAAAAAATTCTATAAAAAAAGATTTTTTCCATTCATATGCTTACAATATAATTTTGAAACAGTTAGGAAATTTTTTATCAGAAATTAATCAATCATTCAATATCAATTTCGAGTTTTTCAAGGATAATAAAAATAGATCTAATAGTTTCCTTTCTTCAATATATTATGAAATCAATGACCGTTTTTCTATAAAAAGTAATTTGGGCATTATTTTCAAAAAAATGAAACAAGAAAAAATAGGGATACGAGGTAGAGGAGATATTCAATTGGATTTAGATATCCACCGTGCTAAAAATAGTAATTTAAAACTTATTCTTTTCTCTCGTCCAGAGAACTTTATTGTTTCCAAAACAAGTGCTATTTCTCAAATTTATGGAAGTGGGATTATTTATACCATCTCTTCGGAAGATTTATTGAAAATCATCAGAGGAATATTTTCCTATATAGAAAATTTTTTCCATAAAAAATCTATTGAAAAAGAAGGAAATACATCTTAAAAAGAAAGTTTTGTATCTTGGTATTTTTAATTAATACCTTTATCAAAAAAGAAAAAAATATATAACAATGATTCTAAGATATAATACAGACGAAATAGACAATACCATTGTCAGAAAACTGAATATAAATGCTAGAACGCCGTATACTGAAATCAGTAAACAAATAAGCGAAGAAATTAAACCATTATCCGTTGGAACTGTTCATGTAAGAGTCAAAAAATTGGAAGAGGCTGGAATCATAAAAGGAAGCACTTTGATAATAGGCTATGAATCATTAGGATTTCATCTAATTGCTTTTGTGGGAATATTATCCGATTCTCGCGAATCGAAATTAGTCAAAGAAGAACTAAAAAAAATTCCGAATATTGTACAATTATATATTACTTCCGGTAAATATAATCTTTTTTGTAGAATTATAGCTAGAGATCCTTCAGATGCTAGAGATGTTATTTCGAAAATTGGAGAAATAAAAGGAGTACTTCGAACAGAATCGACTATTTGTTTAGAAGAAAGCATTAATGATGAGAATAGATTACTTTCTAATATCTTACAAAAACATAAATCCTCTTATAAGAAAAAAAAAACATAATCGTATCATACGATTAATAATTAATTTGAAAATCTTTCTTTGTCATGTTTTAGTATTATTATGATATTTTTTCATCCTTCCAAAAAATTGCATAGCTTCAATTTTTTATTAAGGAAATGGCTAAATTCTTAAGATTTTATACATATAAAAATATCGCAGATAAGATTTTTATTACTCTTATTGCAATTTTATTATTAACATTTTTTTTCCCAAAAAAAGAAATTTTTAAATATGAATTTTCCAAGGGAAAAATTTGGAATCACGAAGACTTATTTTCTCCATTTCATTTTATCGTTCCAAAAAATAGCCTAGACATTTCTTTGGAAATAAAAAAATTAGAAGAGAATCAGAATCATTATTGTGAAAAAAAACCACATGTAATCAGAAACATAAAAAAAAAATTAAAGAAAATTTCCTTCATAAAAAAAAACAAATTTTTATATAAAAAATCTCGTGATATTATAAATACCGTATACCGATATGGATATTTATATTCCAATTCCAGATTTCTTCCTAAGAAAAATCTTTTTATTTTTTATAAAAAAAACAAATATGGCATTCCCGTATCGTATAAAAATATTTACACCTATCAAAAAGTAAATAATCTTCTTGACAAGAAAATAAAAAATAACTATCGTTTAAAAAAAACATTAAAAAAAATGATAGTTCCAAATCTTTATTATAAAAAAGACTATACGGAAAAGATTTTTCATGAAAAAATGAAATCCATTATTCGAATAAAACGAACTATTGCAAAAGGAGAAAAAATTATTAGAAAAAATGATGTTATCGATGGAGACAAGTTTCAAGTTTTATCCTTATTTAGAAAGGAATATGAGACTAAAGTATGGAATAAAAAAAAGGATTATGGTTTAATTTTAGGATATTTTTTAATAATCAGTACGATATTTTCAATACTGCTTTTATATCTTTTTTATTTTCAAAATAAAATATTTCAAAATAACAGAGAAATAAACTTTTTGATAATTAATATATTATTAATATCGTCAATAACAATTATAACCTTAAAATATCATTCTAAAATATTATATTTAATTCCTTTTTGTATTCTTCCCATAAGCATTCGTGCATTTTTTAATTTAAACTTGAGTATTATTATCCATTTGACAACAATTTTGCTATTATCCTTAATCACGCCAAATAGTTTTGAATTTATATTTCTTCAAGTTATTACAGGTTTTTTAGTCCTGTTAACAAAAAAAAATATTTATAAAATGGCTAATCTATTTATTGCCGTAGGCAAAATAACTATGACTTATATAATAACTTTTTGTTCTTTAACGTTAATACGGAAAGGATCTTTAGAAAGTATTTCATTGTATCCATTTTCCTTATTTTTCTTTAGTGGAGTATTGACTTTATTTGTTCATCCATTGATATTTCTTTTCGAAAAATTATTTAATCTTACTTCAGATATTTCATTATTAGAACTTTCCGATACGAACACCCCTATTTTAAGATTGCTCTCTCAAAAAGCTCCAGGAACGCTGCAACATGTTTTAACAGTAGCGAATATAGCAGAAGAAGCAGCGGTTTCTATTGGAGCTAATTCTTTATTAACAAGAATAGGAGCCATTTATCATGATATAGGAAAAATAAAAAATTCTATTTTCTTTACCGAAAATCAACATAACCTATTACTAAATCCTCATGAAAAACTAAGTCCAAAAGAAAGCGCAAAAATTATTTTGGAACATGTTACAATTGGAATAGAATTAGCCAAAAAATATCATTTACCTGATCCAATTACGGATTTTATACGTACACACCACGGAAATAGTATTATTCATTATTTTTATGAAAAGCAAAAAGAAAAATGTCCAAATATGATAGTAGATGAAAAACAATTTCAATATTCTGGACCTAAACCATTTTCTAAAGAAACAGCTATCGTGATGATATGTGATTCTATAGAAGCGGCTTCTAAAAGCATAAAAAATCCATCTAGCAAAGATCTAGAAAATTTAGTAGAAAATATTATTAATAAACAAAAAAAAGAAAATCAATTTTCCAATGCAGATATAACTTTGAAAGAAATAGAAAAAATAAAACAAGTTCTTCAAAAGAAATTGATAAATATTTATCATACTAGAATAGAATATCCTAACTAAATAATCAGTAAATCTATCTGATATAGATTTGTTTATTAAATGGATCTATTTTAGATTTGTAGAAGTACTTCAGAATAAATTGGAGAGTTGCCGGAGTGGTTAACGGAACAGTTTGCTAAACTGTCGGTATGAAAAATACTGCGTGGGTTCGAATCCCACATTCTCCGCATAATATAATAAAAAACGGGGTATAGCGTAGTTTGGTTATCGCGCCTGGTTTGGGACCAGGAGATCGTAGGTTCAAATCCTGCTACCCCGATATTCGATATTTCCTACACTATAATAGATCACGATCACGTAGCTCAAATGGATAGAGCAACTGCCTTCTAAGCAGTAGGTCACAGGTTCGAATCCTGTCGTGATCATTTTTTCGGTTTTTCAGATATTTTTTTAGATCCTTTTTCTTTTAAAACTTCATCTATCATTCCGTACTTTTTAGCCTCTTCAGAAGTCATCCAGTAATCTCTATCAGAATCTTTTTCTATTTTTTCTATAGGTGATCCCGAATGAATGGCTATAATTTCATAAAGTTCCCTCTTTAATTTTAAAATTTCACGAACTGTAATTTCAATATCTGAAGCTTGCCCATGTGTTCCACCCATAGGCTGATGAATCATAACTCTAGAATGTTTCAATCCAGATCTTTTATTTTTGACTCCAGCACAAAGCAAAACAGCTGCCATGGAAGCAGCCATTCCTGTACAGATAGTCGCCACATCTGGTTCCACAATTTGCATTGTGTCATATATTCCTAATCCCGCATGGACGTCTCCTCCTGGGGAATTAATATAAATTTGTATGTCCTTTAAAGAATCTACAGATTGCAAAAACAACAATTGTGCTTGTACAATATTGGCTACTTGATCCTCTATAGGAGTTCCTAAGAAAATAACACGATCCATCATTAAACGAGAAAAAACATCCATTTGAGCTACATTTAATTTACGTTCTTCAACAATATAAGGGGTCATCAGTTTAATATATTGATCAATAATCAAACTATTGATTCTTTGATGTTTGATTGCGTATTTTTTAAATTCTTCTGAATGTTTTTTATGATAGTCCATATCTTTTATATAGATAGTATTCTATCAAATTTACTCATAATTACTTACTATATCTTCATCTCCTATATAAAAAAATTTATAAATAAAAAACTGGACAAAAAAAAGCAGAAATTAGGAACCTAATTTTGATAAAAAAATTGAATTTGTACAAGAAATTAGTTATTCAAACTATAATCTATTTTATAGGATCCATTTTTCCCAAGATTATTAATTATGCTTTTTTAAAATTTTTTACAAAATCTTTAAGAAGAGAAGAATTTTCTCTTTATACAGATATGTATGCTCTATCTTTTATAGTCATAGGATTTCTTTCTTTTGGATTAGAAAATACCTATTTCAGATTTATATCTAAAAAAAACTATAACAATGAAGTCGTTTTTTCAACAGGGTTTATTGTCCAATTTTTGATAACTTCTTTCTTTTTAATACTTTCAGTTAATTCGATAAAATATTTAGTTTCTATTGCTGGATATAACAATCATCCAGAATATTTTTTCATGTTTTTTTTAATTATATTTTTTGACACTATTTGCATTCTTCCTATGGCTTGGCTTCGTGCTAATGAAATGGCTTTAAAATACACGATGATAAATGTTATAAATATATTATTGCAATCCTCTATGATAATATATATGTTTTATTTTTACACTCCAAAAAAAACTTATTTTTCTTCTATTTTTGAGTTAGTTAACTCTTTTACAGATAAAACAGGATACATATTTTTTGCAAATATGATTTCATCTTTAAGTAATTTTCTTTTAATTGCACCTATCATTTTTAAAAAAGTCACCATAAAAAAATTTAATAAAATTATTGCCAAAGAAATGTTAAATTATGGAATTCCAATTATGCTCGGAACTATGGCTTTTTCTATTAATGAAAATCTTGATAAAATTCTGATTAAAAGATGGCTTTCTGATGAAATAAACGGTGCATATTCTGCTTGTTACAAAATAGCGGCTTTTATGAGTTTATATATTCGTGCATTTCGATTAGGGATCGAACCTTTTTTTTTTAAAAAATCTGAAGATGCTGATGCAAAATATTTTTACGAAAAAATTACCTATTTTTTTATCATCTTTGGTTTAATATTTTACGTATTAATATGTGGAAATCTTTCTATTATTATAGAATTTCTCATTGATAAAAAATATCATCTCGCCATCTCTATTATTCCAATAGTAATGATGGGAAACCTATTTATAGGGATATATACAAATTTATCTATTTTCTACAAAATTATAGATAAACCTATTATTGGAACTTATATCTCTTTAGTAGGAGTGTTAATCACCATTTTATTTAATATAGTGTTTATCATGATTCCTCATAGCAGTTTTATGATTCCTGCTTGGGGAACACTTGCTTCTTATGGAAGTATGGTTTTAGTTCTATATTTTTGGGGGAAAAAAAATTTTCTTAAATTTTGCAAAAAAACTTGGGAGATTGTCCTTCACTTATTATTTGCCCTTTTTTTAGTAGTATATATGGTTAATCATGAAAATAGAATAGAGATTAGCATTTTTTTACAGTTTTTGTATGTTATTATTGTCTTCTTATTCGAAAAAAATAATTTAAAAAATAAATAGAAAAATAAATTTTGCACAAAAAAAATAATCAATACTCATCCGTATTAGAAGCGAATGTTGAGAAATCCATATACATAAATTACTTAGAAAGAAAATTAATCCCAACGGGCCTTTATATTGAATTTTATAAACTTAAAAGAAAAAATTTTTTTATAAAAAAAAAATTAATAAATACTGGAACTATTTGTTTGATTCATTTTTCGGAAAAAAAAAAAAATCCGTCAAAAATGAATCTATATATAGAAATACAAATAGTTATAATAAATATTTCTTTAAAATATATTCTCATTAAACCTTATCAAAAAATAGTGATAATGGAAATTTATCAAGAAAATGAAATAAAATGGAAAAAATGTTCCATTCTTAATGAAAGTATAAGAGGAGAGAATAGTTTTGGAAGTACCGGAATATAAACTCACTTAACTTATTTCATTTGATTATGAAAATCATAATTCCTATGGCCGGAGAAGGAACCCGTCTTCGTCCACATACTTTAAATACTCCTAAACCATTGATTCCTATTGTAGGAAAACCTATCTTGAAAAGATTAATAGAAAGTTTTTCTAGATTTATTGAAATTTGTTCGATAAAAGAAATAGTTTTCATTATAGGAAATATCGGAAAAAAAATAGAAAAACAATTAATAAAAATTTCTAATGATATCGGACTCCCTGGAATCATATATTACCAGGAAAAACCACTAGGAACTGCCGACGCATTACTCAAGGCAAAAAAGTCTTTAAATGGACCTATCATTATTGCTTTTTCTGATACTTTATTTCACCATGAAAAATTTCGAATCGATACGGAAATAGATAATATCATTTGGACAAAAAGAGTTAAAAATCCTCACTTATTTGGAATTGTCAAATGTGATTCTTCAGGTTTAATTACTCATTTTATGGAAAAACCAAAAAATAATGTATCTAATTTAGCTATTATAGGTATATATTATTTTAAAAACAGTTCTCTTTTAGAACAAGAATTACAATATCTACTAGATCATAATATAAAAAATGAAAAAGAATACCAGTTGACATCTGCCCTAGAAAATATGAGAAAGAAAGGAAATACATTTGCTAGTAAAGAAGTTCAGGAATGGATGGATTTTGGAAATCCAAAAAAAATTATTTCTTCCAATTCTAAAATATTATCTATTGAATCCAAAAAAGAAGAATTAATTCACAAAAAAGCAATTATAAAAAATAGTGTAATAATCAAACCTTGTTTTATCGGAGAGAATACTACTATTGAAAATAGTGTCATTGGTCCTTATGTATCAATAGGAAAATTTACAAAAATAAAAAATAGTAATATTGAAAAGTCAATTATTCAAGATCATACAAAAATTACATATGCAAATATTTATAATTCTATGATTGGAAATCACACCTATTATATAGGAAAAACAAAAGAAGTTAATTTAGGAGATTATTCTATTTTAAATTTTTAGTTCAAAAATTACAGGTAAAATTTATGTATAAATTGGATTAAAATAATTTTTTTATATTTGGGATAAAATTTCCATATCATATCAATGGGTTTTTTTGTTATTTTTTATATGCTACTTGGAACATTTGGGACTACAGAAATTGTGGTCATTGTTATTCTTGCACTTTTACTTTTCGGTGGTAAAAAAATACCAGAATTAATGAAAGGATTAGGTACAGGATTGAAAGAGTTCAGAAAGGCTTCTGAAAACGAAAATTTAGAAGAATAGAACTTTCTTTCATTTTCTGTTTGTTTATTTATTAGCACTTTTTTTCCAACTAATAATGACAACAATAAGAAATATTATGTTTTTTATGCTCATCTTAAAAAGCCTGATTATACAATCAGCCTCAAAACCATTGGTGGAACAAAAAAGTGTAATGAATTATAAAAATACCCCTATTCAAAAATTAGATTTAAATCACATTTATATAGAAAATTTATGGAAAAAAATTTTTGGTGGTAAAAAAAAATTTTTATATGGAAGAAAAATTTCACCCAAAAAAAATATCATTATTACTAATATAGATGCAGAGGAGTTAAGATCCAGAATCAACAATCTTAATCAGAAATCTCAAATAAAAATACTCAAATATAACACCATTATACATGCTTCTGTAGAGAGTTATCTTCGAATGGGAAGATATATCGGAAAAATTATTTCATTATCTGATTATTATTTCCCTATGTTCGAAGAAAAACTTGAAAACTATCATATTCCTAAGGAATTAAAATATATTGCCATTATAGAATCTAATCTAAATTCCACTATTACATCTAAAGCTGGAGCTCAAGGTATTTGGCAATTTATGCCTGAAACAGGAAGAATTTATCATTTAGATATCAATCATATTTATGATGAAAGAAATGACCCTATTAAATCTACAGAAGCAGCTTGTCGATATTTGAAACACTTGTATAATAAAATGGGAAACTGGGAATTAGTTTTAGCAGCTTATAATGCCGGACCAGGGACGATCGAGAAGATTATACAACGTCATAAAGAAAAAAAAGACTTTTGGAGTTTATGGGAGTTTCTTCCAAAAGAAACAAAAAATTATATTCCCAAATTTATCGCTATTAATTATGTGATGAATTATTACAGAGAACATAACATTCCCTCTTATCCACATTTTCATCTTAAGTATAAAGAGACAGGATTAGTCTCTATGAAAGAAAAAGTCTCTTTAAAATTTTTAGCTTATGCATTAAATATTTCCTATCAAGATTTGAAATTTCTCAATCCACAATATCTTGTAGACATTATTCCTACTGGAGAAAAATTTTTTCTAAGATTACCAAGAATAAAAATTTCTCTTTTTAAAGAGAGAGAAAGAGAAGGTTTTTTTTCAAAAAAAAACAATAAAAATTAATTTTTGATCAAAATGCGGAATTAGGTATGTATAATTCCGTAATATTAAAAAATTATGAACGAAAAAAAAGAAAAATTTGAGCAAAAAAAAAGGGCCTTGAAACTTGTCTTAGATAAAATGGATAAGATTTATGGAAAAGGAACAGTAATGCGCATGGGGGATTCTCATAGAGAAAACTTAGAAATTATCTCTTCTGGATCTATTGGATTGGATATGGCATTAGGTATAAAAGGATTTCCAAAGGGACGTATTATAGAAATATTTGGACCAGAATCTTCCGGAAAAACTACTTTAGCTTTACATGCTATTACCCAATCTCAGAAAATAGGTGGATTTGCAGGATTTATTGATGCAGAACACGCTTTTGATTGTGTTTATGCACAAAAAATAGGAGTAAATATTAAAGAATTAATTATTTCTCAACCAGATAATGGAGAACAAGCACTTGAAATAGTAGATAATTTAATAAGATCTGGCTTGATTGATATGATCGTCGTGGATTCCGTAGCTGCTTTAACACCTAAAAGTGAAATTGAAGGAGAAATGGGAGATTCCAAAATTGGATTACAAGCAAGATTGATGTCTCAAGCTTTGAGGAAATTGACTTCTAGTATAGGAAAATCTAAAAGTATTCTCATATTTATTAATCAATTACGAGAAAAAATTGGAGTATATGGAAATCCAGAAGTCACTACCGGTGGGAATGCTTTAAAATTTTATTCTTCTATACGATTGGATATCCGAAAAGGAAATCAAATTAAAAATGGAGAAAAAATTTTAGGAAATAGAACAAGAGTAAAAGTAGTAAAAAACAAACTTTCTCCTCCTTTTAAAACTGCAGAATTCGATCTTCTGTACGGAGAAGGAATCTCTAAAATAGGAGAGATTCTAGATCTAGGGGTAGATTTAGGTATTATTAAAAAAAACGGATCGTGGTTCAGTTATGGAGATCTTCAATTAGGTCAAGGACGGGATTCCGTTAAAGAATTCTTAAAGGAGAAAAAAAATATTCTCAATGAGATACAAAAAAATATAATAAATCAGTATCTTCAATAGAATCTTCTAAAAAAATATGAAAATTACTTTTTTAGGCACTGGAACTTCACAAGGTGTTCCTATTATTGGTTCTACACATCCAGTATGTCTTTCTAAAAATCCAAAAGATAAAAGACTTCGAAGTTCTGTTCTTATCGAAAAAGGGGAAAAAGTTTTTTTGATAGATTGTAGTCCAGATTTTCGTTATCAAATGTTAAGAAGTAATCATAAAAAATTGGACGCCATTTTTATTACACATGAACATCAAGATCACATAGGTGGATTAGATGAGATAAGACCTATTAATAGGGAAAAACCTATTCCAGTTTATGGATTGCGTCGTGTTTTAGAAAGTTTGAAAAAACGATTTTCTTATATTTTTTCGGAAAATAAAAAATTAAATACTACCAAAGTATCCATTCACGAATTGGATAATAATACGGATTTTTTCGTTGTAGAATATTCTAAAGTTTTTCCTTTGTTTATATGGCATGGGACTCTTCCTATTTTGGGTTTTCGCATAGAAAATTTTGCATATATTACAGATGCAAGCCGGATTCCTTTTCATACTATACAACAATTAAAAGGATTAGATATTTTGGTTTTGAATGTATTAAGGAAAGTTCCGAAACATCCATCTCATTTCACTTTATCCGATTCATTGAAAATGATTCAAGAAATTAATCCTAAAAGGACTTATCTAACTCATATCAGTCATTTACTCGGATTTCATGAGGAAGTACAGACCCAATTACCTAAAAATGTTTATTTAGCTTATGATGGGTTAATTATTACTAAAATATAAATAGTTACTACCCCCTATCTATTATCTATTCTGGACATCCCATCCATGGATGTTTTCCAATCTAATTGCTAAAATTTTTTTATGTTTTTATGAAAAAAATAATAATATGCAAACGTTAAAAAATATTCTTTTTTCCACAAGAATCACTTCTATTCTGTTTCTATTATTAGCTTTATCTATGGCTATAGCAACTTTTGTAGAACAAAAATATTCTACAGATATAGCAAAGATATTCGTTTATGAATCTGTATGGTTTGAAAGTATTCTGTTATTATTTGTAATAAATTTAATGGGAAATATATGGAAATATAAACTATGGAAAAAGAACAAATTTCCTTTATTCATTTTTCATTTATCATTTGTATTTATTTTTATTGGAGGGATTATTTCTAGATACTATAGTTTTGAAGGAATGATGTCGATAAGAGAAGGAGAAACAAAGGGTCAAATTATTTCTAGAAAAAATTACATCAAATTACAAGTGCATAGTGGAAATCATATCAGGTTTTATCAAGAACCTTATATTTTTTCTTCTTTTCATCATGGATATAAAAGGAAATTTTTTTTTCATGGGAACATTTTAAAAATAAAAATTATAAACTATATTCCTTGTGCTAAAGTCATTCTTTCAAAAAAAATTCCAGAAGAAAAAATTCTAAAAATTGTTTCAACAAATGAAAAAGAAAGGACGGAAAATTTTCTTAAAAATGGAGAAACAGTAAAAATTAATGGAATCGTATTTTCTCTTAATAAGGAAATTCCTTTTGGAATTCAAATCTTTGAAAAAAATAATCAACTTTATGTAAAATCTTCTTTTTCTGGTCAAAGTATGAATATGAAAAATAAAAAGATTTCCTTTTTATTAAAAAATATTTATACTCCTTTAAGGATAAAACATTTATATCAAATCAGTAATAGTAAAAAAAACGGAAGACTACATTGGGTCATTCCTGAAGGAATTATAAAAGGAAAATTAGAATATGTAAAATCATGTGATGATAATAATCATGAAGATTCTAATTTGTTAGATGCTATTACGGCCAAAATATCGTTTCAAAACAAATCGAAATTAGTAACTTTCTTAGGAGGAAAAAATATCACGGACATGAGTGATCCTATCTGGTTTAATAATCATAAAATTTCTATAGGATATGGATCTGTTTTATTTAATCTTCCTTTTTTTTTACGCTTAAATAAGTTTCAGGTAGAAAATTATCCAGGTTCTGAATTACCATCTTTTTTTATTAGCCATGTAACGTTAATGGACAGGGAAAAAAAGAAAAATTTTTTTGTTTATATGAATCATGTTTTGAATTACAAAGGATACAGATTTTTTCAGTCTGGATATGACCCAGATGGAAAAGGAACGTTATTTTCTGTAAATAAAGATTATTTAGGTACTAAACTATCATATATAGGTTATTTTTTCATGAGTATAGGAATGTTTCTTACTTTATTTTGGAAAGGAACTCGATTTAGTTATCTTAAAAAAAGATTGAAAATATTATCTAAAATTTCTGCTATATTTTTTTTATTCCTGTGGATTAGTAACAATTTTATTTTTGCTCATGAAGAATTTAAAAAAATTCCTTTAGAAAGCATATCTGATAACATCCACATCCCTAAAAAACATGGAGAAAACTTTGGACGTTTACTTGTACAAGATAACAGGGGGAGAATAAAACCAATTAACACTCTTGCATTAGAGCTACTCAGAAAGATACATAAAAAAAGTTCTATAGAAAATTTAGATGCTAATCAATGGTTGATCTCTATACATCAAGATAATATTTTTTGGACAAAAATACCTTTTATTAAAGTAGATAAAAAAGGTGGACCTAAGTTTTTGACTAAAGTAAAAGCCAATAAAGATAATTATGTGTCTATGATGGATCTATATGTGATAGATTCCAATACCTCAAAATTAAAGTTTCTTTTACAAGAAGATTATGAAAAAGCTTTCTCTAAAAATCCCATTCAAAGAAATGGATATGACAAAGCGGTTATTAATCTTAGTGAACGTATAGGTATCATTCATGGTATTTTTCAGGGAAGATATCTTCGTATTTTTCCTATTCCAAATGATATGAATCATACATGGTCTAGTTGGGTAATGTTGGATTCCAACAATTTAAATCCTACTGGATTTTCCATGTTTAACCATTATCTTAGATCTTTGTTTCATGCACAGAACGAAAAAAATTGGAACATAGCAGATAATGAGATAAAAAAAATACGATTATATCAGCTTCGGCATGCTAAACATATTTTACCTTCAGAAAAAAAAATATCCATAGAAATTCTTTATAATCGATTGAATATATTTTATTTATTACCTTTTTTTTATGCATCAGTTGGAATAATTATCCTTACAATTTCTTTTATAAGAATTTTTTATCAAAGACAATACCTATATTGGATTTCCATAATTTTCACTTGTCTTTTATTTATTCTATTTTTTTTTGAATTTTTAGGTTTGATTTCTAGATGGTACATTTCTGGACATGCCCCATGGAGCAATGGATATGAATCGTCCATTTTCATTAGTTGGTGTTTAGTATGGATAGGTTTTTTATTTTATCGGAATCAATTTGTATCAGGAGTAACAGCATTAATTGCATCTATTTTGTTAATCATAGCACATGGAGATACGATGGATCCAGAAATCACCAATCTTGTTCCTGTTTTAAAATCTCACTGGTTGATTATTCATGTAGCTGTAATAACAGCAAGCTATGGTTTTTTCTTTACAGGATCATTCCTAGGTTTTTTAGTTCTAATTTTATATATCCTAAAAGGTGTCCATCCTAGTAGAATGACGTATAATAAAAAAATTCAAATTCATATTGATAAATTAACTATTATTAATGAAATGAGCTTGACTATAGGACTTTTTTTGTTAACTATAGGAACTTTTTTAGGAGCTGTTTGGGCTAATAATAGCTGGGGACGTTATTGGAGTTGGGATCCAAAAGAAACTTGGTCTCTCATTAGTATTATGGTATACGCATTTGTATTACATATGCGTTTAGTTCCAAGTCTTATAGGCGTATTTACTTTCAATTTTTCCAGTATTTTAGCAATAAGTTCCATTATCATGACTTATTTTGGAGTAAATTATTATCTATCTGGATTACATTCTTACGCTAGAGGAGAACCTGTTTCTATTCCTTCTTGGATTTATTATAGTTTACTAATTGTAGCAATTATTACAATTATTTCGTATTATTCAAATAAATTTCGTAATACGAATACGAAAAAAATAGAAAAGTTATGAATATCCTTTCATGTTAAAAGTAAAAAAAAAAGAAAACATTTGAAAAAAAAGGGAAGTACTCTATTCAGAGATGCGTTTGGAAATTTACATTTCATAAAACGTTTTTTAATTTTCACTTTTGGTTGTATGTCTTATAACCGTTATAATGGATTTAATCAATTACAATTAAAGGGGACAGAATACATTAAAGATCTTCCTGATAAAAGAGTTCTTTTTGTTTCTAATCATCAAACCTATTTTGCAGATGTTTTTGCCATGTTTCATGTATTTTGCAGTGTCAAAAATGGATTTATAAATACAATAAAAAATCCTATTTATCTTTTAAATCCAAAAGTTAATCTATACTACGTTGCGGCTAAAGAAACCATGAATAAGGGGTTTCTTACAAAATTGTTTACTTATTCAGGGGGCATCACTGTAAAGAGAACATGGAGAGAGGGAAATAAAAAAATAAATAGGTCAGTAGATATATCTGAAATAACTCGTATGGGAAGGGCTTTAGATGATGGATGGTTAATTACTTTTCCTCAAGGAACTACTAAAGCTTTTGCACCTGGACGTAGAGGAATTGTTCATGTTATAAGAAAATTTACCCCTATAGTGGTTCCTATTGTTTTAGATGGATTTCAGAAAGCTTATGATAAAAAAGGAATTAAAATCAAAAAAAAGGGAGTCTTACAGAAAATGATTTTTAAAGCTCCCATAAAATGGGATTTAAAAAATGATACTACTGATATGATTATGGAAAAAATTATGGATGCTATAGAACAATCTCCAAAATATCGAAATAAAACCCAATCAATCACAATCAGATAAACCATGAAATACGAATATATAAGAGATACTTTCCTGGATTTTTTTCAAAAAAAGAAACACAAAATTATTCCTTCTTTTCCTATTTATTTAAAAGACGATCCTACACTTTTCTTTATTAATGCAGGGATGAATCCTTTCAAGGAATATTTTTTAGGACATCAAAAGCCGGAATATACACGAATTGTAAATGTTCAAAAATGTCTTAGAGTTTCTGGAAAACACAATGATTTAGAAAATGTAGGGCATGATAACTATCATCATACTATGTTTGAAATGTTAGGAAATTGGTCTTTTGGAGATTATTCGAGAAAAGAAACCATAGAATGGGCTTGGGAACTTTTAACAAAAGTATATAATATTCCAGAGAATAACCTTTATATATCCATTTTTATTGGAGATGAAAAAGAAGGTTTATCTATGGATCAAGAAACTTTCCAACATTGGAAAGCTTTTATAAATAAAGAAAATATTGTTTTTTTTGGAAAAGAAGAAAATTTTTGGGAAATGGGATCTATAGGTCCTTGTGGTCCTTGTTCTGAGATTCATATAGATCTTCGAAATAAAGAAGAAAAAGAAAAAATACCTGGAAAATATCTGATTAACAAAAAAAACCCTAAGGTTATAGAAATTTGGAACCTTGTTTTTATAGAATTCTATCGAAAGTCAGATGGAACATTAGAAAAACTTTCTACAAAACATGTAGATACGGGAATGGGTTTGGAAAGACTCTGTATGGTCTTACAAGGAAAATTTTCTAGTTATGATACAGATATATTTTTTCCAATAATTAGAGACATAAAAGAATCTTTAGGAGGTATTTATCAAGAAAAATTTAATCAGAATGTATCTATACGTATTGTTGCAGATCATTTAAGAGCCCTTGTTTTTTCTATTTATGATGGACAATTACCATCGAATAATGGAGCTGGCTATGTAATAAGAAGATTATTAAGAAGAGCAGTTATCCATGTTACTCGTTTTTTATGTCAAAAAGAACCTTTTATTTATAAATTTGTGGATTCTTTGGTTATGAGAATGAAAAGTTCTTTTCCTGAATTGGAAAAGAAAAAAGATTACATACAAAATGTTATAAAAGAAGAAGAATCTTCTTTTTTTCAAGTTATTGAAAAAGGTTATGAGAGAATTAAACATATAATCCTAAAAGCCAAAGAAAAAAATCAAAAAATTCTTGATGGAAATAGCATATTTCAATTATATGATACTTATGGATTTCCATTAAAATTATCTAAAATTTTTGCAGAAAAAAATAATTTATCTATCGATGAAAAATCATTTGAAAAAAGATTATTAAAACAAAAAGAAAAATCTCACAAACAAAAGGATATCATCATAAAAAATGACTGGATAAAAATTCATAGCAATCAGTTTTTTAGTGAAAAAAATAATTTTATAGGATATGATTTTCTAGAATGTCATATTCTTATTATTCAATATAGAAAAATAGAGGATAAACTTAATGGAAATCATTATTACGAATTAGTTTTTTCAAAAACACCTTTTTATCCTGAAGGAGGAGGGCAGTTAGGAGATACTGGTTTTATAAAAAATAATCTTGAAAAAATTTTTATTGAACAGACTAAAAAAGAAAATTCTATTATAATACATATTGTTCGAAAACTTCCTGTAGATATTTATTCGCGTTTTCAAGCAGTAGTAAATAAAAATAGAAGAAAAAAAATTGAAAAAAATCATACCGCTACTCATTTATTACATTTTTCTCTGAAAAAAGTTTTAGGAAAACATATTCAACAAAAAGGATCTTATGTAGGAGAGGATTACCTTCGTTTTGACTTTTTACATCCTAATAAAATAACTGTAGAAGAATTATTTCAAATAGAAGAAATGGTTCAAAAATTAATTTTTGAAAATATTCCTCTAGAAGAAAGACGATCTTTTTCTTTGCAAAAAGCAATAGAAAAAGGATATAGTGGAATATTTTACGAAAAATATGAAAAAGAAGTACGTGGTATTACTTTTGGTGATTCTTCTGAATTATGTATTGGAACACATGTCAAGAATACTGGATGTATTCAAGTTTTTTCCATTGTCTCTGAGTTATCTATATCATATGGAATACGAAGAATAAAGGCTTTCACTTACGAAAAAGCTATTCAATATTTGAAGTCTATTCATTTTCAAGATAAATCTTTAAGAAAAATTCTGAATAATCCAGAATCTACAATAAAAAGCATCTTGAGTTTACAAAACAAAAACAAAAAATTAAAAAAAGAACTGGACAAATTCCAATTTCAACAAATAAAAATTTTCAAAAAAGAATATTTGATGAAAGCTATTCAATTGCATTCTATTACATATATATGTGATATTTCTTTTGAAGAAAAGGATTTTGATCTTAATATTTTTAAGAAAATTATTTTAGATTTACGAAACGTAATATCTAATTTATTTATGGTAGTGGGATTTATGAAAGATAAAAAACCAATAGTTTTTATATCTATTTCTGATTATGTTATCAAAAATAAAAACATTCATGCTAACCAAATTATACGTAAAATGTCGGATTTTATTCGTGGAAAATATTGGGGAAAATCTTTTTTTGCGACGGCTATAGGTAGTAATAAAAATGGATTAAGTTTAGTTTTAAAGGAAACCAAAGAATATCTAAAATATTTTAGATAACTTTGATAGATTGTTAAATTGTTTATTAAATTAGCGAAAAATTGTGTATGTATGAGTGATAAATATTCGTTTTTAAATGCCATCCATTTTAAAGATATAGAATCTCTCTATAAAAAATATAAAGAAGATCCTAATTCAGTAGAACCTAGCTGGTGTGCTTTTTTTTATGGATTTGATTTTAACGAAGAAAATTATCAGAATATTCATGAAAAAAAAAACACTTTCAATGCGACTACTATTCCGAGAGAAAAAAACAAAAATAATGTCCTCCAACAGCCATCCATACATACAGAATTTTTAGTTTATAATTTGATTCAAGCTTATAAGAATAGAGGTCATTTTTTTACTAAAACAAATCCCATACGAGAAAGAAGAAAACATTATCCTTCTTTAGATTTAAAAAATTTTGGATTATCTGAAAAAGAGCTTGATCTTCATTTCGAAGCTGGAAAAATAATTGGTATCGGAAAAAATTCCTTAAGGAATATAATTAATCATTTAAAAAATATTTATTGCAATTCAATAGGAATAGAATACATGTACATTTCGGATCCTAAAAAAATTGAATGGATTGAAGAATGGTTTCAAAAAGAAAAATTTGAATTTCCTGCGGAAAAGAAAAAATTTTTTCTGAGAAAATTAAATAAAGCAGTGGCATTTGAAAATTTTGTTCACACTAAATTTGTGGGTCAAAAAAGATTTTCTATTGAAGGAAATGAATCTATATTACCTGCATTGGAAGAAATGATGGAATATACTTCCAATAAATATTTCACCGAAGATTTTGTAATAGGAATGTCCCATAGAGGACGTTTAAACCTTCTTTCTAACTTTTTTCAAAAAAACTATTCTCACATATTCAGCGAGTTTCAGGGAAAAGAATATAAAGAAAAAAGCTTTTCTGGTGATGTTAAGTATCATTTAGGTTTTACAAAAGTTAGAAAAACTCGTCAAGGACGATATATCAAAATGAGTCTAGTTCCAAATCCATCCCATCTAGAATCTGTAGATGCTATTGTAGAAGGAATTACTCGTTCAAAAATAGACATTAACTACAATCAGAATAGTAATTCCGAAAAAATCATCCCAATTCTTATTCATGGAGATGCAGCTTTATCAGGTCAAGGGATTGTTTATGAAGTCATCCAATTATCTAGATTAAAAGGTTATAAAACTGGAGGAACTATTCATATTGTAATTAATAATCAAATTGGTTTCACGACCGATTATACAGAAGGTCGTTCTAGCATCTATTGTACAGATATAGCAAAAATCGTCCTATCTCCCGTTTTGCATGTTAATGCAGATGATATAGAATCTGTTATTCATGCCATTCATTTTGCAATAGATTTTAGAATGCATTATCATGAAGATGTTTTTATAGATTTATTAGGATATAGAAAATATGGACATAATGAAGGTGACGAACCTCGTTTTACTCAACCCAGTTTATATAAAGCTATTTCCAAACATCCGAATTCATATAATTTATATAAAGAAAAATTAGAAAAAGAAGGATTGATTAGTACGGAAGACATCAACAAGATGGAAAAAGAATATGAAGAAATTCTCAATGGAGGATATAATGAAGCAAAAAATATCAAATGGAATATTTTAAACTCTTTTTTAGAAGAAGAATGGAAAAATTTTCCTATTGTATCTAACACAGATGAAATTTTTCAAAAAGTCAATACTCAATTTCCAATTGAAAAGCTTATAAAAATTTCTGAGAATATTTTTACTCTTCCTAAGAATAAAAGATTTTTTAGAAAGACGGAACATCTTTTTAAACAAAGATTAGAAATGATAAAGAAAAATTTGGTAGATTGGAGTATTTCGGAGTTAATAGCTTATGGAACATTATTGTATGAAGGATTTCATATTCGTTTATCAGGAGAAGATGTAGGAAGAGGGACTTTTTCTCAACGTCATGCTATTATAAAAACAGAAGAAGAAGAAGAAATAATTTTGTTGAATCATATTCGTATGGGACAAGGAAAAATGCAAGTGTATAATTCTCCACTTTCCGAATATGGAGTTTTAGGATTTGATTATGGATATGCTATGTATTCCCCTTATACTTTAACTTTATGGGAAGCTCAATTTGGTGATTTTGGAAATGGAGGACAAATTATTATAGATCAATATATCTCCTCTGGAGAAAATAAGTGGAAAATTAGAAATGGAATAGTCATGTTACTTCCTCATGGATATGAAGGACAAGGGCCAGAACATTCCTCTGCACGTGTAGAACGTTATCTACAACTTTGTGCTAATAATAATTTGTTTGTGGTGAATTGTACAACTCCTGCTAATTTTTATCATCTTTTGAGACGACAAATGAAGTCAAATTTTAGAAAACCACTTATAGTTTTTACACCTAAAAGCTTGCTTCGTCATCCGAAATGTATATCAAAAATAGAAGAACTATCTGAAGGAGAATTTCAAGAAATTTTGGATGATCCTTCGGATATGGGAATGGAGGATATTGAAAAAATTACCAAATTGATTTTTTGCTCTGGAAAAATATATTATGATCTTATAAAGAAAAAAGAATTTCTCAAAGATGAAAAAACTGCTATAATTCGTATAGAACAAATATACCCTTTAAAAGAGGATAAAATTCAAGAGTTATTTAATAAATATAAAAACAAGAAAAGCATTTTTTGGGTACAAGAAGAACCAGAAAATATGGGATTATGGAGTTTTATTTTCAGGAAAATAGGAAAAAATATTCCTTTTAAATTAATTGCTCCATCTGAAAGCTCTAGTCCATCTACAGGATCTTATTCCGATTTTTTGAAAATTCAAAATAACCTATTGGAAAAGGCTTTTTTATAGTTGAAAAATTCAAAACAAAAATTTAAATTATCTATGATAATCAAAGTAAAGGTCCCATCTCCAGGAGAATCTATTACAGAGGTAGAAGTGGCATCATGGCTTGTCAAAGATGGAGATTACGTATCTAGAAATCAGGTGATAGCTGAAATAGATTCAGATAAGGCCACTTTAGAAATTTCTGCGGAAGAAAATGGGGTTATTTCCTTAATGGCAGAAAAAGGAAAAAGAATACAAGTTGGGGATATTATATGTATCATAGACACTTCTAAAAAAAAACCCATTTATAACAATAAAAATTCTAAAGAGTTAGATTTTCATGAAAAAAAAATCCCAAAAGAACAGGATATCATAAAAAAAATTCCTTCTCCAGCATCCAAAAAAATATTATCAGAAAAAAATATTTCCATAGAATCTATTCACGGAACTGGTAAACAGGGAAGAATTACAAAAAAAGATTGTCTTCTTGCTGAAGAATGGATAAATCCCAAAACTTCCATGTCTCGTGCAAAAAAAGTTACTCCTCTTTCTTCATTAAGAAGAAAACTATCTGAAAGATTAGTATCTGTAAAAAATCAAACAGCCATGCTGACTACTTTTAATGAAGTGAATATCCAGGAAATTTTTCTTATAAGGAAAAAATATAAAGATATGTTTAAGGATAAACATGGAGTGAATTTAGGTTTTATGTCTTTTTTTACTCTCTCTTGTGTAAGAGCATTAAAATTATATCCAGATGTCAATGCTATGATTAGTGGATCAGAAAAGATTAATTTTGAATATTATGATATTAGTATTGCTATATCTGGACCTAAAGGACTAATGGTTCCTGTTGTTAGAAACGCTGAAAATCTATCATTTCGTGGAATAGAACAGGAAATTCATAGATTATCTACACGTGTTCGTGACGGTAAAATTACTATAGATGAAATGACAGGTGGAACTTTTACCATTACTAATGGCGGAGTATTTGGATCTATGCTTTCTACTCCAATAATAAATCCACCACAAAGTGCTATTTTAGGAATTCATAAAATAGTGGAAAGACCTGTAGTTATTAATGGATCAATAGAAATACGTCCTATAATGTATCTAGCTTTATCTTATGATCACAGAATCATTGATGGAAGAGAATCTGTTGGATTTTTAGTTTCTGTAAAAGAAACAATAGAAAATCCAATAAAATTTTTAATGGAAGGAAGTGAAAATAACATTCGTAAAATATTAGAATTATAAAAAAGAATAAAGAAAATAGGAATAATGTTTTCCTTATTCTTTTTTTTATTATTTTCATGAAAATTTCAAAAATTTTTTCTGAGAAAAGGGTTCTGTCTATTCCCTAGATTCATTTTTTTCATTTGTATTTTTATGATCTGAATCTGTTCATGTAATAAACCATGAACATCCGTCTTTTTTACCTCTAATAATAATAATTCAGCTTTTTTTTTATTTCCTTTTGATAAAGAAGCTATAGCTATATTTAATTTAGCTATGGCTATATTTTGTTTAAATTTTAATCCTAGATCTAGAGCTTTTTGCATGTAGTTTTCTGATTGATGTATATTGGATTCTGAATATAGGATTCCATGAAGAAAATAGTAATAAGCTAGTTGATTTTTAACTAATTGTAACTTTGGATCTCTTATATATCCCAAATACTTTTTTAAACCTTTCATATCTTTTTTTTTTATTTTAAAAAAGGCTAATAACAAAAATTCATTCATGAAAAGAAAAAAAACAGGAATAAAACTTAATAATAACAGAATTATTCCATAGAAATAATTTTTATGCAAAAAAAAATAAATACTGCCTATCATCATCATCAAGAATAAAACTATTTTTGTATATTTTTTCATGAGTTTAATGTGTTTTAATCCAGTTAATTAAATCCTGATAATTAGAATTGCATAAAACATGTCCAGAATCATATTCTTTATAGTCTAAAGAAAGTATTTGACGATTCTTAAGAAAAGACAAACCTTTTTTTACCCATTGGATAGGAATAATAGTATCATATTTTCCATGAGAAATAAAAAATTTTAAATCTGCATAAGAATCTTTGCAGATTTTTTCTTGATCTATTGATAAAAGATTTTCATCGAAATAGCCACTTAAAGCTATAACCCTTTTTACTTGACTAGGTTTTTTTAAAGCAATAGCATAACTCAAAATAGCTCCTTGACTAAATCCACATAACCATACATTATTTTTGTTTAATTTATATTCTTTAATGGATTCATCTATAAAAACAGATATTTTTTCAATTGTCTCTTTCGCCTGTGAGATATTTATAAATTTTTTTTGATCTTGAAAATCAATATCATACCATGAATATTTTTCTTTGTTCATGGCATATATTCCTTGAATACTAATTATAAAAAATTTTTCTGGAATATCCTTATGCAAGGAAAAAAGATCCTTTTCATTACTTCCATATCCGTGAATCATTAAAAAAAGAGGAGGATAATTTTTTTTATTTCTTGGTTTTTTTATAATATGTTTAATAGAAAATTTATTTAAGAGCATTTTTTTTTATTTTTATTGAATCTTATTTACTTTTCCATTTTTTATTTTTAGTTTTTCATCTGCCATATCAGCTAATTGAAGATTATGTGTGACAATTAAAAATGTTTGTTTTAATTCTTCTCTTAGAGAGAAGAATAGATCATGTAGATATTTAGCATTTTTAAAATCTAGATTTCCGGAAGGCTCGTCCGCAAAAATAACTTTAGGATCATTAATTAATGCTCTGGCTACTGCTAATCTTTGTTTTTGACCTCCAGACAATTCATCAGGTTTTGAATTTTCGTATGGAGAAAGATGCAATTTTTTTAATAATATTTTCGCTTTTTTTTTACATGATCTCTATCTTTGATTTTTATAAATCTTGGCAAACAAACATTTTCTAATGCGGTGAATTCAGGAAGAAGTTGAGGAGATTGAAAAACAAAACCTATTTTTTCATTTCTAATAATGGAAAGTTTTTGTTCCGATAGGGAAAGGACATTTTCTCCATCTATTTTTAAAACAGTCTTTTCCTTTTTTTTAAAAGTAGGTTTTTCCAAAGTTCCCAATATATGCAATAATGTACTTTTTCCAGATCCAGATTCTCCTAATATGCATACGATATTTCCTTTTTTTACTCTAAGATTGACTCCTATCAAAATTTCTTTTTTTCCAAAAGATTTGTAAATGTTTTCAGCTTGAACCATAAAGTTTTATATAAATTTAAAAAATATTCTCATCAAGAAACTAAAAAAAACGTTTCAAAAATAAACGAATTTTAGTTTAAATTTACTTGTAAAAACTGTTTTGAATGAATTTACATGAATTCCAAGGTAGGGAAATATTAAGATCTTTTTCTGTTAATATTCCTGATGGAGTTGTCGTTACTACTCCAGAAGAAGCAGTTGAAGCTGCAAAAGTCATCTTCAAAAAAACAAATAAAACTTCTTTAGTCATTAAAGCACAAATACATGCAGGTGGTCGCGGAAAAGGAGGAGGAATACAAATAGCCAAATCTTTGGAAGAAGTATATGAAAAATCAAAAAATCTTTTAGGAAAGTATTTGATTACTCCACAAACTTCAAAAAAAGGGAAATTCGTTCGCAAAATTCTCATTTCTGAAGATATCTATTCTAATTCTAGTAAGATGAGGATAACAATGAAAAATTGTTTTTTTTCTCCCAAAGAATACTATTTATCGATATTAATGAACCGTGATATAGAAAAAAATGTAATTCTATATTCTAAAGAAGGAGGAATGGAGATAGAAGATATATCTAAAAAACATCCAGATAAAATCTTTATAGAAGAAATAGATCCATTTTTTGGTTTACAATTATTTCAAGTTAGAAAAATTGGATATAATCTAGGATTCAATGAGGAAGTTATAAAATATTTCAAACATTTTTTAATTTCTTTATACAAAGCTTATTTGTCTTGTGATGCATTATTATTGGAGATTAATCCTTTAATTAAAACTTTTGATCATCAAATTGTAGCAGTAGACATAAAGATGGTTTTGGATGATAATGCTTTATTTCGTCAGAAAAAATATGCGAGTTTTCGTGATCAACAAGAAGAAGATCCTGTTGAAATAGAAGCTTTTGAAGCAAAATTAAATTTTTTAAAATTAGAAGGAAATGTAGGATGTATGGTAAATGGAGCTGGATTAGCTATGGCTACCATGGATATGATTAAATCTTGTGGAGGAAATCCAGCTAATTTTTTAGACATAGGGGGATCTGCTGATAAAGATCGTGTTGAAAAAGCTTTTCGAATTATATTGAAAGATCCATCTGTACAGGCGATATTAATAAATATTTTTGGAGGAATTGTCCGTTGTGATACGGTCGCAGAGGGAATTATTAATTCATATCATAACATTGATCATAAAATCAAAATTCCGGTGATTGTTCGTTTACAAGGAACTAATGAGTTGGTTGCAAAAAAAAGACTTGAAAATAGTCAATTACCTATTTATTTCACATCCACTTTAAAAGAGGCAGCTGATAGAATAAAAAAAATTTTAATGATTAGATAATATTATATGGATAAATTTTTTTCATACATTGTATGGAGTATAAAATATAGGCCTGTCAAATGGAATGAAGTTATTGGACAAATGGATATTACAACCATTTTAAAAAATTCCATAGAAAAAAATCGTTTGTCTCAAATTTTATTATTTTTGGGACCTAGAGGAGTAGGAAAAAACACCTGTGCACGAATTTTGGCTAATGAATTAAATTCTTTTTCAAATATTTTTGAAATAAGTGGATTTTTGAATCATTCAGTGGAATCTATATGTAAAACAATCCATAAAATTCGTTCATATCCAAAAAACGGAAAATATAATATTCTTATTATAAATGATTTTCACTTCATCCCTCAAGATTCTTTTAATATAATTTTGAAAATTATAGAAAAACCTCCTTCACATGTATTATTGATTTTCTGTACAACAGAAAAAAATAAAATTTTTTCTATTATTTCACGTTGTCAAGTCTATGAATTTAGACATATTTCTTTAAGAGATATTTTTTTTTACTTAAAAAAAATAGCGAAAAAAGAACGTATAGAAATAGATAATGAGGCTTTGTTTATTATTTCAAAAAATGGGAATGGTTCACTTAGTGAAGCGCTTAATACTTTCGAGAAACTTACATTTTATGACCAAAAAAAAATTTCTAGAGAATTAGTTATGGAAAAATTAGGAATTCTGGATACTGGTTACTATTTTAAAATAATTGATTATTTATTGAATCAAAAAATATCTCATGTCTTAATTTTATTAGATAAAATTTTTCAATCCGGAGTAAGTTCTATTAATTTCATAGGTGGATTAACTAAACATTTTAGAGATCTATTGTTATCGAAAAATACTGAAACTTTATTCCTTTTAAAATTAAAAAAGAAAACTATACAATTTTATATACAACAGTCCAGAAAAATATGTTCTTCTTTTTTAATTAATGCTTTGAAAATTTGTCGTCAGATGGAAAAAGAATCTATAATATATAATAATTCTAGATTAACAATAGAAATATATCTGATACAATTAGCCAATTGTCTATGTACTTATCCTAAAGATTCTGATGAGAATCATGAAAAAAAAGTTCAATATTTACAAGAAAACTGGATAAATTTCATCCAAAAATTTTCTGAAAAAATTCATCCTACTTATTTAAATTCACTCAAACATGAAATACAATTTCATATTGATAAAAATCAAATACTTCTAGTCATTCCATCCCAATTAGAAACTCGTAATTTTTCTTTTATACAAACACATTTTATAAAATATTTCAGAAATAAATTTCCACATTTAGAATTAAAAATTCTAGTAAAAGAAAAAGATTTGGAAAATTTTCCAATAGAACAATACAATTCTTTATCCAGAAAGAATAAGTGTGTAGATAAATTAATAGAAAGATTAAATTTGAAAATTTTATCTTCTATTCCAACTAAATTTTACGATAAAAAAATATCCTTATCGTAAGTAAACATTGGAGGAATTATCCGTTTATTTATTTGTACAAATGAAAGAGATCATTTATCTTCTTAGATAAACATTTTTAATGATTTTAATTTATGATTCATAATTGGTTATCCTTTTTTACAAATGAAAAAAAATATTTCTTTTTCTTAAAAAGAAGAATTTTTTTTTCTTCTGCTTATTCAGATGAAGATATTGAAAATGATAGTTCCACATCTTATGGATCTGGTGGAAGTGGAGCGGGATCTAGTTATTATGGAGGTGCTTCAATAAGAAGTAAAACACCAGTATTAGATAATTTTGGAAGAGATCTAAATGCCATAGCTATTCAAGGAAAATTAGATCCTGTAGTGGGTAGAGACAAAGAAGTAGAAAGGGTATCTCAAATACTGAGTAGAAGAAAAAAAAATAATCCCCTTCTCATAGGAGAACCAGGAGTTGGAAAGTCTGCTATAGCTGAAGGATTAGCATTACGTATTGTACAAAGGAAAGTATCTAGAGTTTTATATAATAAAAGAGTAGTTGTTTTAGATTTGGCTAGTCTAGTAGCCGGAACTAAATATAGGGGGCAATTTGAGGAAAGGATGAAAGCAATCATAAATGAATCCGAGAAAAATACAGATTTAATTCTTTTTATCGATGAAATTCATACTATGATTGGAGCTGGAGGGACAACAGGTTCATTAGATGCTTCTAATATATTCAAACCTGCTTTGGCTAGGGGAGATATTCAATGTATTGGAGCTACTACATTAAATGAATATAGACAATATATAGAAAAAGATGGAGCATTAGAACGTAGATTTCAAAAAATTATCGTACAACCCTCTTCGGAAGAAGAAACTATTGAAATTTTGAAAAAAATAAAAGGAAGATATGAAAGTCATCATAATGTGATTTATACAGAAGAAGCAATAAAGGCTTGTGTTCATTTAACTGGACGATATATTGTAGATCGTTATTTTCCTGATAAAGCTATTGATGCATTAGATGAGGCAGGATCTCGTGTACACATTAAAAATATTAAAGTTCCACAAGAAATAGTCCTTCTAGAAAAAGAATTGGAAAATATTCGTGAAGAAAAATCTCAAGTAGTTAAAAGTCAAAAATATGAAGAAGCTGCACGTCTCCGTGATACGGAAAAACGTATAGAAAAACAATTAATACAAGCACAAAAAGTTTGGGAAGAGTCTTCTAAAGAAAATAGAGAAACAGTTTCTGAAGAAAACGTAGAAGAAGTCGTCTCCATGATGAGCGGAGTTCCGGTGAATAGAATAGCTCAAGCTGAAATGAAAAAGTTGAATAAAATGATAGATATTCTAAAAGAAAAAATAATCGGACAAGATGAAGCTGTGGAAAAAATAGTGAAAGCAGTTCAAAGAAATAGAACAGGATTAAAAGATCCTAATTGTCCTATAGGATCTTTCATTTTTTTAGGACAAACAGGTGTAGGGAAAACTTATTTAGCAAAAGTTTTTGCTAAGGAATTATTTGATTCAGAAGAATCATTAGTACGTATAGATATGAGTGAATATATGGAAAAATTTTCTGTTTCAAGATTAATAGGAGCCCCTCCTGGCTATGTCGGTTACGAAGAAGGAGGACAACTAACAGAAATTATACGTCGTAGGCCTTATTCTGTCATTTTACTAGATGAAATAGAAAAAGCACATCCTGAAGTATTTAATGTCCTATTACAAATGTTGGATTATGGATGTGTAACAGATAGTCTTGGAAGAAAAGTAAACTTTAAAAATACCGTAATCATTTTTACCTCAAATACAGAAATACAAAAATTAAAAGAATTTGGTCAGGAGATTGGTTTTTATACTCAGGCTAGAAAATCGAATAATTATAAAAACATTTTAGAACATGCTTTGAAACGTACTTTTTCTCCAGAATTTTTAAATAGAATAGATGATATTATCCTTTTTCATTCTTTAAAACCAGAGCATATATCTAAAATAACTCATATAGAATTAGAAAAAATAAATACTCATATATCTAATTTAGGATATCAATTAATATTGCTTCCTGAAGTAAAACATTTTATTGAAAAAAAAGGGTTTGATAAAGAATATGGAGCTCGTCCATTAAAAAGAGTTATAGAAAAATTCATAAAAAATCCTATATCGGAATGTATCATTAGTGAAACCTTAAAAAAAGGAGATCAAATTACATTGAAAATGAATGAAAAAAAAGATGGGGTACAAGTTTTTATTCAAAAATCATAGAATCAAATTTCATGTTAAAAAAAAAATAAAAATTATCACAGATATTTTAAATTTTATTTATCCTAATCCAATTAGTTCCTTATACTACACTAATGAATTTACTTTGCTTATAGCAATTATATTAACTTCAAGAAGTCAGGAAAAAAAAGTGAACCAAATAACAAAACTTTTATTTAAAAAAATTCAAAAACCTCAAGATGTTATTCAATTGTCTGTGAATGATATTCAAAATTATATAAAATATATTGGACTTTATAACAGAAAATCCAAAAATATTTATGATTTATCCATTATTTTAATAAAAAAATATAATGGAATTATTCCAAAAAATATTTTCGAATTAGAATCTTTACCAGGTGTCGGACATAAAACGGCCTCTGTTTTTATGTCTCATGTATCAGAAGTCCCTGTATTTCCTATAGATACTCATATTCATCGAATGATGTTTCGATGGAAACTAAGTAACGGAAAAAATATAAAACAAACAGAAAAAGACGCCAAACATTTTTTTTCGAAGAAAAATTGGAAAAAATTACACCTTCAAATCATTTCTTACGGAAAAGAATATTCTCCATCTCGAGGATGGAATCCTAAAAAAGATATTATCTATCAAAAACTCGTCAACAATAATCTAATATAATTAAAAAGGTAAATCATCAAAATCATCTGAAGATGAAGATAAAGATGGAGATACAGATGTTTTATTTCCTATAGAATGCTGAATTTCTTCAATTTTCCATCCTTGAATAGAATTAAAATATTTGATAGTTCCTTCTGGATTAGTCCATTCTCTTCCACGAATATTGATAAAAACTTTGATTTTATCCTCTGGTCTTATAGATCCTAATAAATCCACTTTATCTTGAATAAATTCTATCAATATATTTTGAGGATACGGTTCTTCCGTAGTAAGAACCATTTCTCTTTTTCTAAATCCACTATTAAACTTTTGAATATCAAATAATTTCTTAACTCTTCCTATTATTTCCATGTAATTTTATTTATTTTTTTTACTATTACTATTTTTATTATCATTTTTCTTTTTTATAGATTCTCCAATCTGACTAGATATATTAAATGAAGTTATCATATTATTCAACATATCACTAGCAGCTCCTGGAGAATTAGGTAATAAAATTAAATTAGCATTGGAACTTTCTCCCATAGATTGAAGGGTATCATAATGTTGCGTAACAACAATTAAAGCTGAGGCCTCTTGTGAATTGATTCCTACATTGTTTAATACTTCTACAGATTCTAAAATTCCTCTAGCTATTTCTCTACGCTGATCTGCTGTTCCTTTTCCTTGTAATTTTTTACTTTCGGCTTCTGCTTTAGCTTTAGCTACTATTTTAATTCTTTCAGCTTCCGCTTTATATTCAGCAGCTACTTTTTCTCTTTCAGCTGTATTAATTCGATTCATTGCTTGTTTCACCTGTTCATCGGGATCCAAATCTGTAACTAAAGCTTTAATAATAGAATATCCATAATTTAACATAGCTCCTTCTAGCTCTCCTTTTACAGCAAGAGCTATATGATCTTTTCGTTCAAAAACATCATCTAGACGCATTTTTGGAACTTCAGCTCTTACAACATCAAATATATAGGAAGTAATTTGGGAATGAGAATTATCCAATTTATAAAAAGCTTCATATACCTTATTTTTAATCACTTGGAATTGAACGGATATTTTTACTTTCACAAAAACATTATCTTTAGTTTTTGTATCTACTAAAATATCTAATTGTTGAATTTTCAATGTTAACTTTCCTACTACATTATCTATAAAAGGAATCTTTAAGTGTAATCCTGCTTGACGAATGCTATAAAATTTTCCAAGTCTTTCAACAACAGCGGCTGTTTCTTGATGAACTATAAAAACAAAACTAGAAAAAAAAGAAAGGATTAAAAGAATTAATAATCCATAAAATAGTAAACTAAAAATGCTCATATATATATATAAAATTTATAACATTCCAAGTTCTAAACGAGCTTCTTCACTCATAAATTCTCTACTCCAAGGAGGATCAAACGTTAAAACTACATCTACCTTTTTAATTCCCTCAATAGATTGAACTTTTTCTTTGACTTTTATAGGCAAACTGTCTGCAACGGGACAATTCGGTGTAGTGAGAGTCATGACTATTTTTACCTCTTCTTCATGAGATACTTGTATATCATAAATAAGACCAAGTTCATAAATATCTACCGGGATTTCTGGATCATATATACTTTTCAATACATAAACAATACGATCCTCTAAATCTAAAGAGGAATAATCTTCTTTCATTTCAAATTATATTCATTTTAATTTGGTTCCAAATTTATCAAAAAAACGAATAGGATAACCCAAATTTCTCAAAATGGGCAAAATATCATTAGCTTTTCCTATAATTATGACTCTCCCATTTTTTCCAGAAAAAAATTTTTTACATGAAGAATGTACATCCGAAATAGTTACAGACTGTACACTATTCAAATAATTTTTGTAGAATCCACTTGGAAGATTATTTTTTAATTCACTTATAAAAAGATCACTAATTCTATTTGGATCTTCTAAATCTAGAATAAATAAACCACATATCTCTTTTTTCTTAATATTCAATTCTTCTAGGGTAACTTTATTGGTTGTAATTTCTAAAATTTCTTTTATAATATCTTTTATCGCTTTATCTGTTACTTCATTTCTTACCTGAGTATAAACAGAAAAATAACCTATATCTCTATCTGATTTTAAAACAGAATATGCTCCATATGTATAAGCTTTTTTTTCTCGAAGATTTAAAAATAAACGACTTTGAGGTCCTCCTCCTAGAATCCCATTGGCTAAAATAGAAGAGAAATAAGTCGGATCATTTTTATGAAAAAAGACAGGTCCTCCATAACAAATGGTAGATTGAGTAAGAGAAGGAATATCCACTAAATCTATTTCTATTTTTGGAGAATGATTTGATTTTTTGAAAATTTTGTTTCCTTGAGAACAAGATCCTTTTTTCCATTTAGATAAATAATGTTCACATAATTGTTTCGCTTCTTGTAAAGATATATCTCCTATAAAAGAAAGATAAGATATATTTGGAATGTAATATTTCCGATATAATTTTTTTAAATCTTTAAGAGTAATATTTTTTATGGTATCGTAAGTTTCATATTCGCCATAAGGATGATTTTTTCCAAAATATAAAACATTTCGTACCCGTTGCAAAATGGCATTTGGATCCTTTTCTGATAAGTTAATATCTATAATCTTTTGTTTCACTATTTTTTCCAATTCTTTAGAATTATCAAAACGACTATTCATCAAAATATCACTCATGATAGCAATAGACTTCTCTAAATGTTTTTTTAAAGTAGAAACAGATATTCCTGAAAAAGAAGTATACAATGTCGTTCCTATATAATCAATTATTTCATCCAATTCTTCCTTAGAAGAATTCTTCGTTCCAGAACGAAGCATTTGTCCAAAAATTTTTTTTATTCCAGCTTTGTCTTTTTCCAAAAAAGGTTTATAGTCTAATTCTAAACCGACTCTAACTAAAGGAAGTTTATGATTCTCTACAACTAAAACTTTTAATCCATTTTTCATTTGAAAAAATTTAGGCTTTTCAATATTAATGACAGTCTTTCTTGTTAAAGACTTAGGCGGTGAACTACGATTAACTATTTGAGAAAACATATTTGTATGAAAAAAAATGTTGATGGTTATTATAAGAAGAATAATTTTTTGATTAAAAAATTTAACTAACTGGAACATTATATAAACGTACTCTACTATTTTTGTTTAAATATTTATTGGCAACGATCTTGATATCTTCTACAGATATTTCACGATATTTTTCTATATCTGTATTAATTAAATCTGCATTTTTATAGTATAAATGATAATGAGCTAAATTTGCTGCTATTCCACTCATAGAATAATTATCGAAAAGAAATTTTTTTTCAAAAAAGTTCTTGTGTTTTTCTAACTCATATTCTGTTATTACTTTTTCTTTTAAATTTTCTATTTCTTCATCTATAACTTTTGTTAAGTGGTCTAAAGTCACCCCAGGATTTATTAATCCGTATATAATGAAAATCCCATAATCCTCCATAGGATCTAAAAAAGATCCTGCATAAGCAGCTAACTGTTTTTTATTTACCACATTTTTCATTATACGTGAACTTTCTCCAGAAGAAAGGATATGATCTATAATTTTTAATACATAAGAATCTTTATCCGTTATTTTTGGAAGTCTATACGATAAAAAAACACCGGGAACTTTAGTATTTTTATCTACATATGTAGAAACAATTTCCTTTTTAATAGGATCTTCTTCTATTTTATTCATGTGAAAATCTATTTTTCCTTTTGGAATAGGAGAAAAATATGTATCAATCAAATTTCTTGCTTCTTTCATATCAAAATCTCCTGCTACCACCAAAGTGGCATTATTGGGGACATAATAAGTTTCATAAAATTTTTTGTAATCTACTTCTGTAGCAGAATCTAAATCTTTTTCAAAACCAATAATAGGATACTTATAAGGATGTTTATTGAATAATAAAGAAGGAATAATTTCTGAGATAGCTTTAGCATACGGTTGATTTTCTATTTGCATTTTTTTTTCTTCTTTGACTACTTCTCTTTGGATATTGATACTTTCTTTATCTATTTTTGCGTGAAACATTCTTTCAGATTCCAACCATAAGGCTAAAGGAAGACTGTCTGATGGTAAAACTTCGTAATAACAAGTCTCATCATGGTTAGTATAAGCATTATTTTTTCCTCCATTAGAAGCGATATATTTGAAAAATTCTCCTCTTTTAATATTTTTAGAACCTTCAAACATCAGATGTTCAAAAAAATGAGCAAAACCGGATTTTCCTGGAGATTCATTTTTAGTTCCTACATGATATAAAACGGAAATAGATACCAAAGGATTTGTGTTATCTTGATGTAAAATAACATGTAGTCCATTTGACAGGGTTTCTTCAAAAAATCTAATTTTAGGTGCTTGATCTGCTTTCAAAGAATTAAACATTATTATTGTTATGATGATTAAGAAAGAAAATCTATTCATCTTGCATGTTGTTTGCTATGATATGAATAAAAAACAAATTTAAAAATAAATTAAAGGAATTTACGAATTTTTTTTCCCAAAAAATGGGATTTTTTTCTTTTATTCTATTATTTTGTGGAATAATTAATGTGGAGTTAAGAGTAAAACATTATGAATGTATTCATCAATATAACTATGAAATATTTTTTGTTTTTTGTCCTTTTTTTATTTTCTTTTTTTCTAAAAATTGAAACAAAAAATATAGAAGGAAATGCAGAAAAAGGAGCAGAAATTTTTAAAAAGAATTGCACGTCTTGTCATTCTATAGATTTAGAAAAGAAAATGATAGGACCACCTCTAGCTGGTGTTACTGAAAAAAGAAGCAGAGAATGGCTGCATAAATGGATTTTGGATAACAAATCTCTCCGAAAAAGTGGAGATAAAGACGCTATAGCTATCTACAAAGAATATGGAAATGTAGAAATGAATTTATTTCCTCAATTATCCGAACAGGAAATAGATGATATATTATCTTTTATCAAAAATCCTGTCATTAAGAAAGAAAGTACGGCTGATGAAAAAGAGGAAAAAAATACCAGATCAGAATCTCCATTTTTAATTAAAATAATTGTTTTTGGACTTAGTATTTTATCTGCAATTTTACTTTGGATTTTATATAGAATTCAAATTTTAACTAAATTATTACTAAACGAAGATATCCTTTATCAGAAAAAAGACAAAACAAATTTTTGGATAGATACTGCTTTATTTAAATTTTTAAGAAAAAATAGAAAAAATTGGGCTGTTCTATCTTGTTGTATAGGATTTTCATTCATATTAGTAATATACGGAATTTGGATATTTTTAATGCAAATTGATGTCAATAAAGGGTACAAGCCAGATCAACCCATTTATTTTTCTCATAAAATACATTCTGGAATTAATGGAATAGATTGTCAATATTGTCATTCTTCAGCAAAATATAGCAAAGTATCTGGAATTCCTTCTGCAAATATTTGTATGAATTGTCATATTACTATCAATGAATATAAAGGTGATTATGTTGAAAAAGGAAAAAGTAGAGAAGTATATAATCAGGAAATACAAAAAATATACCATTCGGTAGGTTGGAATCCAGAAAAAAGAGAATATTCTCAAAAAACAAATCCTATTCAATGGATACGAATACATAACATGCCTGATTTTGTTCATTTTGATCATTCTCAACATATAATAACAGGAGAAAAAATGATCAAAAAATCAAAAAAAGTAGATTTAACTTGTAATGCTTGTCATGGAGAAGTTCAAAATATGGACCAAGTAGAAATGTCTCAAAATTTTACCATGGAATGGTGCATTTCTTGTCATAGAAAAACAGAAATAGACATTAATAATCAATATTATCAAGAACATTTTTCCGATTTTATCCAAAAAAGAAAAGGAAAAAAAATAACCATAGATATGATTGGTGGAACGGAATGTGCTAAATGTCACTATTAAATGACTTAGTTCGTCATTTATTTTTCTTAATAAATTATTTATGATGAAATCAAATAAAAAAGAAAACGCTATTTCTAAAATGGATATTCCAATTAAAAAATTTTTAAAAAATAGAACCTCTAGACGTGATTTTTTGAAATGGGTAGGTTTTAGTACAGCTTCTGTTACTTTAGCTGCATGTAAAGGTCCAGTAATAAAATCCATTCCTTATGTTGTAAAACCAGAGGTGATTACTCCAGGCCTACCGACCTATTACGCATCTACCATGATAGATTCTTTCGATATTGGAAGTGTATTAGTTAAAACTAGAGAAGGGCGTCCCATAAAAATAGAACCTAATATAACCTCGAATTATTTCAATACCACATCAGCTAGAATTCAATCCTCTTTATTATCTCTTTATGATGAAGAAAGATTAAAAAACCCTTTTATTAATGGAAATAAAAGTTCTTGGAATCAAATAGATAATTATGTTATTTCTCATTTAGAAAAAATATCCAAATTAAAAAAAGATATTGTAATACTTTCGTCTTCTTATCCAAGTTTTTCTACAAAAAAATTAATACAAGATTTTACAAGAACATATCCAACCACAAAATGGATCACTTATGATGCGATTTCTTATTCAAAAGCTTTAGATGCTGCTGCAGAAATATTTGGATTCCGAGCTTTTCCACTTTTTGATTTATCAAAAACGGAATTAATAGTATCTTTCGATGCGGATTTTTTAGGAGATTGGTGTCCAGAAAATATGAGTCATTCCTATGCTAAGAATAAAAATCCAGAAAAATCTATGATACAACATATTCAGATAGAAACTAATATGAGTCTATCTGGAGCAAATGCAGATATTCGTATTTCAAAAAAGCCATCAGATATAGAAAAAATGTTGTTTGAAGTTTACCAAACAATAGTTCTTAAAAAAGAAACTAATAGTGAAATTGTAAAAAAAATAACTGACTTAATTCAAAAAAAAGGATCAAAAAGTGTAGTTTTTGCAGATGGAAGTAAAGAAGCATATATTTTTTCTTTTTTGATAAACAAAAAAATTCATAGTCAAGCTTTACAAAAAAATAAATTTATTTTATCAAAAGAAAGTGATGATGAAAAACTAAAGAATTTTATAGAAGATTTAGAAAAAGAAAAAGTTGGAGCTTTATTAATTCATAACACTAATCCAGTCTATAGTCTTCCTTCCTCTATTTCTCAGAAAATAAAAAAATTATTAAGAATAATACCAATGACTATCTCTTTTTCAATGAAAAAAGATGAAACTAATGAATTAATGGATGTATTAGCTCCTATTCCTCATTGGCTAGAAAGTTGGGGAGACACCCATCCTGTTACAGGGATTTACACTCTCATTCAACCTACTATTCAGTGTATATTTAATACAAGACAATTTCAAGAGTCTTTAATGATTTGGGGAAGAAAACCAGAAAAAAATTATTACGAATACTTAAAAAACATTTGGGAAAAAGAAATTATTCCAAAATCCAATGTTTCTTCTTTTCAGGAAGCTTTGTTTCACGGAGTAGTGGAAGTGGAAAAAGAAGAAAATATTATCCATAAAAAAAATATTTTATCTAATAATTATGATAAACAAGAATATTATATAGATGAAAAAAATAGATTAGATAAAAATTTTGAACTTCGATTATACACGAAAACAAGTATAGGAGACGGCCATCAACATGACAATCCATGGCTTCAAGAACTTCCGGATCCTATTACTCGTACTACTTGGGAAAACTATTTAACTATATCATATGATGATGCAAAAAAAATAGGAATAAAAAATTGGTATACAGGAACAGGAGCTATGAATGGCCATTGTGTTGATTTAATCAAAGATCATAAAACATTGATTAAAAATATACCTGTTTATATTCAACCTGGACAAGCAATAGGTTCTATAGGTTTATCTTTTGGATATGGACAAAAAATAGGAAAATTTACTCAAATGATCAAAGGAAAAAATGCTTATGTTCTTTATGAAAATTTTCATTTGATACAAAAAAATATACAGATAAAAAAAGTAAATAAAATATATAAATTTGCTTGTGTACAATTACAAAATACAACTGTAGGAAGAAACTTAGTCAAAGAAACGGATTTAGAAACTTTTTTAAAACATCCTAAAGAAATTTGGAATGAAGAAGAAAAAGTTTTTACTCACAAAGGAATGCTCCCACCAGAAAATATTTCTATTTGGAATGATCCTGTTGTAAAAGAAAAAGATAAAAGAGGCCATCATTTTCATCTATCTATAGATTTGAATGCTTGTATTGGATGTGGAGCTTGTATTATTGCATGTCATTCGGAAAATAATGTTCCTATTGTGGGAAAAGAAGAGATTAGAAAATCTAGAGATATGCATTGGTTACGTGTGGATAGATATTATTCCGGAAAAGAAAACTCTGAGGATGAATTTTTTATTAAAAATCCAAGGGTTTCTTTTCAACCTATAATGTGTCAACATTGTGATAATGCTCCTTGTGAGACGGTCTGTCCGGTTGGAGCAACATCTCATGGAGAACAAGGTCAAAATATGATGGCATATAATCGTTGTGTAGGAACACGTTATTGTGCAAATAATTGTCCTTATAAAGTAAGACGTTTTAATTGGTTTAATTATGCCAATAACCAAAATTTTGATTTTCACATGAATAACGATCTAGGGAAAATGGTTCTTAACCCAGATGTTGTTGTTAGAAGCAGAGGGGTTATGGAAAAATGCTCTTTATGCATACAAAGAACACAATCTGTTATAGGAGTAGCAAAAAAAGAAAATAGAAAGATCAAAGATGAAGAATTTGAAACAGCTTGCAGTATTTCTTGTCCTACAAAAGCAATTACTTTTGGAGATGTAAATGACAAAAATAGTCATATTTTAGAAAAAATTCAAGATCAAAGGAATTATAAACTCCTGGAATTTCTCGGAATACGTCCAAATGTATCTTATCAATTAAAGATAAGAAATCTGAAATAGAATGGATTATTATGTTAAAGCTAAATAAAAACCATGAAACCTCTATAAGAGAACCATTGATTATAGGAGATAAAACATTTCAAAATATCACCGAAGACATTTTGAGACCTATAAAAAATAAAGCTGGAAAGCAATGGTGGATCTCTTTATTAATCTCAATTATGGCTTTCTTTTGGGGTTTAGGATGCATATTTTATACTATAGGTACGGGTATAGGAGTATGGGGTTTGAATAGAACTATAAATTGGGCTTGGGATATTACTAATTTTGTTTGGTGGGTTGGAATTGGTCATGCGGGAACTTTGATTTCTGCTGTTCTATTATTATTTCGTCAAAAATGGCGTTTATCTATCAACCGATCAGCTGAAGCTATGACTATTTTTGCGGTTATTCAAGCTGGTTTATTTCCTATCATACACATGGGAAGACCATGGAATGCTCATTGGGTTTTACCTATTCCAAATCAATTTGGTTCTTTGTGGCCTAATTTTAATTCTCCACTATTATGGGACGTATTTGCTATTAGTACTTATTTTTCCGTTTCTACTGTTTTTTGGTTTATGGGATTGATTCCAGATTTTGCTATGATCAGAGATAGAGTCACAGATCCTATACAGAAAAAAATATATAGCATTCTTAGTTTTGGATGGGGAGGAACATCCAAAGATTGGCAAAGATTTGAAGAAATTTCTTTGTTGCTAGCTGGACTATGCACTCCATTAGTTTTTTCAGTACATACTATTGTTTCATTTGATTTTTCTACTTCGGTGATTAAGGGTTGGCATAGCACTATATTCCCTCCTTATTTTGTAGCTGGAGCCATATTTTCAGGTTTTGCAATGGTACAAACTCTATTAGGAGTAGCTAGAAAAGTCCTTTCATTAGAAAGTTATATAACTAGAAATCATATTGAATATATGAATATGATCATTTTGTTAACAGGAGGAATAGTGTTATTAGCTTATATATCCGAATTTATTCTTGCATGGTATTCTAGCAGTCCTTTTGAAGAGTTCACTTATTTTTCTGTAAAGGCTGCAACAGGACCATTTTGGTGGGCTTTTTGGGCTTTAATTATTTGTAATGTATTAATTCCACAATTTTTATGGATAAGATTTGTAAGAAGAAGTTTTTTTTGGTCTTATATAATAGCAATTTTCATTAATATTGGAATGTGGTTCGAAAGGTTTGATATTATCGTTTTAAATCTAAGTCATGATTATTTACCTTCTTCTTGGACTGGGTTTATGCCTTCATTTGTAGATGTAGGAATATTTATAGGAACTATTGGCTTTTTTTTCGTTCTTTATTTATTATACATACGTGTATTTCCAGTTATATCACAGGCAGAACTAAAAACAATATTGAAATGTTCTAAAAAAAATGTTACAAAAGATGATTAAATCCGTATTTAATATTCAGGCATTATATGATCATGAAGATTTAATGATAAACCATTTAAAAATTCTTCGGAAAAAGAACATAAATATACATGAAGTATATTCCCCTTTTCCCATTCATAATTTGAATAAATTACTTGAATTAAAAAAAACAAATTTGTCTTTTTTGTCTTTTATATATGGATTTATAGGATTTTTTACGGCTAGTATACTTACTTGGTATACCATGATTTATGATTGGCCACAAAATATTGGAGGAAAACCTTCTTATTCTTGGATTCACAATCTTCCTTCTTTTATTCCTGTAATATTTGAATTGTCTATTTTTTTTTCTGCACATTTTATGTGCATCACTTATCTTTTTCAATGTAAATTATTTCCAGGATCTACTCCAAAAAATCCGGATCCTAGAACTACTGATAACATGTTTCTAATAGAAATTCATACAGAAAAAAATGCTGAAGAATTACGGAATTTTTTAAAAGAAAATGGAGCTATGGAAGTGAATATAACTAAAATAGTTCAAACATGAGAAATAAATATCTTTATGTTCTTTTCCTTTTTATTTTTATGACACTAAATTCTTGTTGGTTTGATAAATCAAAACCTAATAGAGTATATATGCCGGATATGTACTACTCAGATGCATACGAACCTTATTCAGATCCATATCCTAATTATAAAAAAACTCTTAAAAAGATTCGCATTCCTCTTTTTATAAAAGGAAAAACTTCGTCTCTTTTACCTGTAAAAGGAACTATTCCAAGAAATTCTTATGGATTTAATTTTTACAAACTTGATGATACCCAAGAAGGATATAATCTGTCTAAAAAAATATTGAAATCTCCTTTACAAAAGAGTAATAAAAATAAAGAGGAATTAAATAAAATTATAGAAGATGGAAAAAATATCTATAAAATTAACTGTTCTATATGTCATGGAGAAAATGGAGATGGACAAGGTTTTTTAGTAAAAAAAGAAAAAATATTAGGAATTCCCAGTTATAAAGATAGAGATATTACTATTGGAAGCATTTATCATGTAATTACTTATGGAAAAAATAACATGAGTTCATACGCATCTCAATTAAATGAGATAGATAGATGGAAGGTGGCAGAATATGTAATGATTTTAAAGAATAAATAGTTCAAAAAAGATAAAAAATGTATCAATTTTCTCAAAAAAAGAAAAAAATTATTATTTCTATAATGATCATAGGTTTTTTTATTCTTCTTTTTGATCAAATTACTTTTTCAAATAAAAATTTTTTTCCCAAAAAAAAAGAACTTTTCTTAGAAAAGAAATCCATGGAAAATAAAAAAAATACTTTACAAAAATCCGAAAAAAGAGAAAATAAACCTTGGATAGGATTATATATGTCCCTATTTTATTTTACCAGCATTTCTCTAGGATCTTTATTTTTTTTAGGGATACAATATGTATCAAAATCAGGATGGTCCATTATCATCCATCCTATCATGGAAGAAGTTTCTTCTTTTCTTCCATATGGAGGAGTGATGATTCTAATAATATTATTATTAAATGCTATGGATTGTATTCATATATTTCATTGGATGGATCCTTTTTTATATGATCCGACCTCTTTAAAATATGATAAAGTCATTGCAAGTAAAAAGTTATTTTTAAACATTCCCTTTTTCTTAATCAGAAGTTTTATTTATATAATTGGCTGGTGTTTTTTTTATTTTAAAATAAAAAAAACATCTTCTATTTTAGATAAAACATGTTCTTTAACAGATTATAAAAAATTAAATTTTTTATCTATCATATTTATAATATTTTTTTCTATCACATCTATTTTTATGGGATGGGACTGGATTATGTCCTTGAATCCTCATTGGTTTAGTACTTTATTTAGTTGGTACGTTTTGAGCACTTATATAGTAACAGGAATAAGCACCATTACTATAATTGCTATTTATCTAAAAAAGAAAGGATGTTTACCTTTATTTAATGAAAATCACTTACATGATTTAAGCAAATATCTTTTTTCCACTAGTTTACTGTGGACTTATTTGTGGTTTTCACAGTTTATTCTTTATTGGTACGGAAACATACCGGAAGAAATTTATTTTTTTATAAAAAGAGAAGAAATCTACGGATCCATTCATTTTTGGATGCTCATTTCAAATTTTTTGATTCCTTTTTTAGGTTTGATGAGTAGCAGAAGTAAAAAAAATCCAAGAATTGTCTTTACAATTGCTAGTATATTACTTTTTGGACATTATATAGATATATACAATTTAATAGCTCCAGATGTAAATGGAATCTTTGATCAAAAATTTGGATTATCTGAAATTGGATCTTTACTATTGATAGGTTCCATTTTTAGCTATGTTTTATTTAGCAATTTAAACAAAAAACAACTCCATTCTATTGGAAATCCTTTTTTTCAAGAAAGTAAAAAATATAAATATCCTTATATGTAAAAAATAAAATAATGGTTCTTATCTATGGAAACAAATTTTTCTTATCAAAAAATTTTTTTACAAAAAGAAGAACTTCTTTCATAGAAGGGATATCTGGAATCCAGATTTCTTTGTTCAAATATCTTGAAACAAATTCTGCTGTAGTTTTTCCTATAGCAAAAAATTCCGTTTTGGAGTCATTCCGTATTCTGTTTTTTAAAAAAAACGATTTTGCTCCAGAAGGACTAAAAAATATGATTCCATGATAACTAGACAAATTTTCTATTTTATGAGGAAGAAAAAAAGTTTGATAAACTTCATATCGATTTAAAAGAATATTTTTTTTTTGGAAAACTTTGTCATCACTATTCTTAAGTAGATTATTTTTTCCACAAAACCAATCATAAGACTTATTTGAATTTTTTAGAATAATGTCATCTATAAGATCTTGTACATAATTCTTTCTCAAAAGAAAGGAAAAATTTCCAAAATTTTTTATAAAAAGATAGGTCTTCTCTCCAACTACATAAAATTTTTTTTTCTTCAAAAGATCTTTTCCAAAATTATATATAAATCCTTTTATTCCATTGTAACTAGTAAAAATGAATCGATCATTTAATATGATAGGTTTTTTTTTCTGTAAAATAGAATACTTTACGGATAAAAAATCACAAGATGTAATCAAAAAAACTTTTTTGAAAAAAAAAGAAGAAAAATTTACAGATTTAGTGATAAGAATTTTAATCATGATTTTTTTCTTTGACAAAATTCATTATGGATTTATTAGATCCAAAAAGGGTCAATATATCTCCTTTTTGTAGAATCGTATCTCCAGTTACCAAACCTATCACTTTTCTTGTGGATGCATTTCCTTTTCCCTTATACGACATAGGATTTTTAATATCTCGTATGACAGTGATTAAAGAAACGGAATATTTTTGTGTTAATTTTATACTTTTGACAGACTTCCCATTAAAGGAATATGGAGAAAAAACTTCTGCGATAGAATATTTATTATCCACTCTAAAATAATCTAAAGCATAATTAAAGGATATTTGTTTAGTTAATCGGAAAGCAGCGTCTTGTTCTGGATGTACTACATCGTTAATTCCCATAGCCTCTAATATAGTATCATGTATCTTTGATAAAGATCGACTAACTATTCTAAGATGTTTATATTTTTTTAGTATTGCCGTAGTTACTATTGATGATCCTTCGTTTTCTCCAATAGCTACAATTCCTAAATCCGCTTGTTGTATCGGCAATACTTTATAAGCTGCTTCATTATTAGCATCCATACATACCACATTAGCTATATGATCTTTTAATAAGTCTACTTTTTCCATTTTATAGTCTACTCCAAAAACTTCATGACCATTGTCTGTTAAATTTAGAGCTAAAGATCTACCAAAATTTCCTAGACCAATAATTATAATTTTCATATATCATTCATTATTAATTTATGAGAATATTTCCTTGAGTAAATCGATAATAATAATGACTATTGATTCTATTTTTTAATAATCCTACCATAATATTAAAAACTCCAATTCTTCCTAGCAACATTAAAATGATTAACACTAACTTACTTCCATTAGATAAATTAGAAGTAATTCCTAAAGATAATCCTACTGTTGAAAAAGCGGAAAAAACTTCAAAAGAAATGGACAAAATATCTTTTTTTGGATCTAAAAAAAGAATAATCAAAATACTTATATATATTACAATTAAAGATAATATGATTATAGCAAAAGAACGTCTAACAGTTTCTGAAGAGATTTCTTTTCTCTGAATTTCTAATCGATTCTTTCCTATAGATAAAGAAATAACATTCATTAATGCTAATGCAAAAGTACTTGTCTTAATCCCTCCACCTGTAGAAGCGGGAGATGCCCCAATCCACATCAAAAAAATAGTAAATAATATAGTAATAGGAGTCCATTTATTTAGGTTCAATACCTGAAATCCTGCCGTTCTAGATGTTGCAGAAGAAAAAAATGAAGCTACCCATTTTCCAGTAAAAGAAGGATGTTCTATAAGAGAGAAATGCAATTCACTGAAATAATAAAAAATGGTTCCAAAAAAAAGTAAAATAAAGGTTGTGAATACAACAATTTTTGTATTCAAAGTAACAATATGAGCAGGATATCTAAAATATTCCTCTTTAAAAACTCTATAAAAATATTTTTTAAATGTTATCCATATATATGTAAAAAAGTTAAATAAAATATTAAAACCTATTCCCCCCAATATTAATAAACAGGCAATAATAAATTGTAATAGATAATTAAATCTGACAGATTCAGAATAAAGACCTTTACTAAGAGTAGAAAATCCGCTATTGCAAAAAGCGGATATAGAATGGAAAATAGAAAAAAACAAACGACTATCAGTCTCTATGAAATTTCTATTAATAGAAAAATAAATTAACAAAGTTCCTATTGCTTCTACTATTAAAGTAAACATAACAACTTTTACAGCTAAACTAAGAACATTATTAGTAGTTTTTGTATTCAAAAAATTGCTAATGTATATTCCTTCTCGAAAAGAAAAACCATCCCTAAAAAAATAACTAAAAAAAGAAGTGATAGTTAAAATTCCTAAACCTCCCAGTTCTACTAACGTTAGAATAATCACTTTTCCAAAATATGTAAAATCTTTTGCGGTATCTAATACGACTAGACCGGTCACACAAACGGCACTAGTAGAAGTAAACAATGCATCTATAAATGATATTTTTTTAACTGTAGAAGTCGGAAGCATAAGTAATACTGATCCTAAAAAAGATAGAAACACAAAACTAGTAATAAAAATAAAAGCAGGATTATGTATTTTTACATATATTATTCGCATCAAATAGGTAATACGAATTAATATGTATAGAGTCAAACAAATTAACAAGGTTATTTGTATATCTGTTGTTTTATCAGTTTTGGAAAAAACTAATTGTCCAACAGAAAAAATAAAAGAAGTCATTAAAATAAAAAAAGATAATAAAATCATGGATTTATATCCCTTGTAAAGGCTCCTTTCGAACAAAAAACAAAAATGAAAAATACTAAGTATAAATACTATTCCCATGAGGGTGCCTATATTTAAAACAGGATTGATAGATGTTTTCCACCCTAAAGAAATAATTATATAGAAAAATGTTATTGGAGTTATAAATGGTAATATATTTCGGAATATAATTTGGATCATCACTTATTTCGAAATATTTTTTTTTCTCATATTCTCCAATATCTCCTTTCCTCCTTTCTCTAATATTTCCTTTGCACACTGATATCCGATAATATTATAATTAGTTCCTATTTTTGTTTTTATGATTTTTTGCATGCCATCTAAACTGAATAATATTCCAGTAAAATAAATAATTTTATTTTTAATAATTGCATGGGCCCCAATGGGTGTGATACATCCACCTCCTAAAGTTTTCAAAAATTGACGTTCTATACTTGCTGATAATCTAGTATTCCTATCATCTAATTTTTTAGTTAAATTCTGAATCCATTCATTATCTTTACGTGTAGAAACAACAATAATTCCTTGTCCAGGAGAAGGGATCATCCAATCTAAAACTTTAAAATTAAAACCTTCTAAATCATTTAATATTCCCAAACGTTCCAATCCTACCTTAGCAAAAATAGCTCCTTTCCAAGAATTATCATATAATTTTTTTAATCTAGTATTTATATTACCTCTTAAATCAACAATAGTGTGATGTGGATAACGATTTTTCCAAAAAGCAACTCTTCTAAGACTTCCAGTAGCTATAATAGCTTTTATTTTAGGATTAAATAAAAAATTACTGGATCCTTTATATACTAATAAATCGGAAAAACTTCCACGCTTCAAATAAGCAGAAAGAGTTATTTGTTCTGATAGATTAGTAGGAACATCTTTTAAAGAATGCACAGCCATATCAATTTTTCCAGAAATAAGAACATTAGTTAATTTTCTAGTGAAAACACCTACTTTTTTAAATTTATCAATAGGAATATTTTGAATTAAATCTCCTTCAGATTTTATAAAAAACAAATGAGAACAATAACCTAGTCTATGAAGGATTTTCTGAACTTCTATTGCTTGAGAAATAGCTAATGGACTATCTCTTGTTCCTATTCTAATAATTCTATTCAAAAAACTCTTTATTATAAATAACAAGGAATAAATTGTTCAATGTTATTGAATTCTTTATGACAAAACTTCATGTATGAAAGAGAAGACATATCCATTGCAGATGGATAAATAGGAGAAATAAAACGAAAATTATTCGCAAATAACTTATCTTCTTTTGTCAAATTTATATTTCCAAATAAATATGCTTTTTTATCCTCTGTTATAGATTGAAAAAAATCACCACAAAATTTTTTTATCGAAATAGGACATAATCTTTTTCTATGTCTATTAAATAAAGTAGTATAAAAAAAATCGGATTTTGCATGTATCATGGGAATTAAAAATCCATCTTGGACATCTATTTTTTGACTCAAAATAGTTAATGAATCTAACGATAATAATGGAATGCCTAAAGCATAACATAGACCTTTAGCAGCGGATACTCCTATTCTTAAGGAAGTGTAGGAGCCTGGACCTTTGCTTACACAAATGGATTGTAAATCATTTATATTAATTTTGGAAATTTTTATAGCATATTGTATAAATGTATGTAATTTTTCCGAATGAAGATGTTTATCCGTATGTTCTTCTATAGAAATTAAGCATATGCCGTTTTTGGCTATGCTAACTGAGCAATTTTTTGTGGAAGTTTCCAAATTTAGGATCAAAGTCATTTTTATTTATTATTTTTTTTCACAATCAAAATATCTAAAATCTATTTAAAATGATAAATAATGCAAAAAAAATAGTTCATCATATTGTGCAGTGGTTAAAAACATACATAAAAAAAACTCAATCAAATGGTTTTGTTATTGGAATATCCGGAGGAATAGATTCTGCTGTTACCTCCATGTTAGTAGCTATGACTAAGTCTCCCACTTTAACATTAGAAATGCCTATTTTAGAAAAAAATCCAAATCTGCTATCTGAACAACATGTAATTTTTTTAAAATCTAGATTTTTAAATGTTCATCATATAAAAAAAGACCTATCTTCTTTATTCACTTCTTTTATTCACACTATGGATGATAATATTACAGAAAAAAAAAATAGACCTTTAGCATTAGCCAATGCAAAGTCTCGTATCCGTATGTTAACTCTATATTATTACGCCAATATAGAGAATTATCTAGTGGTAGGAACTGGAAATAAAGTAGAAGATTTTGGAGTTGGATTTTTTACAAAATATGGGGATGGAGGTGTAGATATACATCCTATCGCAGATTTAACTAAAAGTGAAATTCGTTTACTTGCTAAAGAATTAAATATTATTGATGGAATACAAAAAGCTGAACCTACAGATGGATTATGGGAAGATCAAAGGTCAGATGAAGATCAGTTAGAAGCTACTTATGAAGAATTAGAATGGGCGATGAAAATTACAGAAAAAGTAGAAAAAAAGAAAAAAAATTTTCATGATACATTTAAAGGAAGAGAATATGATGTTTTGAAAACATATCAATATTTACACAAAAAAAACGAACATAAAATTAGGCCTATTCCTATCTGTGAAATTCCTGATATTTTAAGAAATGGAAAAATCGTTTGCTAAAATTTAGATAAAAATGTGAAATAAAAAGATAAACATATCAATACAAAAACCTTTTCGTACCTTTGTTTTTCATGGATTAAGTTAAATTATGATGGGAGATAAAAAAATTTTAGAAAAAGATAATAAGGATACTAATTCTTATTTTTTAGAAAATCATGGAACCCCACTACGTGATGATGCATTTCTTATAAGTGATGAAAAAAAAATTGATAAAATAGAAAAACATTTTTTTCACATTATGGAAATTTTAGGTTTGGATATGAATGATGATAGTTTACGCAGTACACCTAAACGTGTGGCAAAAATGTTTATAAAAGAAATATTTAGCGGTTTAAATCCAAAAAATCATCCTCATTTATCCACATTTGAAAATAAATATAAATATAATCAGATGTTGATAGAAAAAAACATAATAGTTTATTCTACTTGTGAACATCATTTTCTACCTATTGTTGGAAAAGCACATGTTGGCTACATTTCTCATGGAAAAGTTGTGGGGCTTTCTAAAATTAATAGAATCGTAAATTTTTACGCAAAAAGACCACAAGTTCAAGAACGTCTAACTATGCAAATTGTGAAATCTTTACAAAAGATACTAAACACAAAAGATGTGGCTTGTGTTATAGACGCAAAACATTTATGTGTAAATTCTCGTGGAATTCGAGATATAGACACCAGAACCATTACTACTGAATTGGTAGGAGCATTTAAAAAAGATTCGGAAATTCGAAGAGAATTTTTTCATTATATTGGAATATCCTAATTTATGAATATAGAAAATTATACTCGTTATATACGAGATCATATACAAATATATAATTCTTTCACCGGAAAAAAAGAATTATTTCAACCTATTCATAAGGAATATATAGGAATTTATGTTTGTGGTCCCACGGTTTATAATCATCTTCATTTAGGAAACTGTCGTACTTTTATATTATTCGATTTAGTTTTTCGTTATTTTAAACATTTAGGTTATAAAGTACGTTATATCAGAAATATTACCGATGTAGGACATTTAGAAAATGATAGTGATGATGGAGAAGATAAAATTCATCAAAGATCTATTTTTGAAGGGCTTGAACCTATGGAAATTGTTCAAAAATACACTTTGTCTTTTCATTATATATTAAACATTTTCAATACTTTACCTCCAAGTATTGAACCAACAGCTACTGGTCATATAATCGAACAAATTGATATGATTCAAAAATTAATTCAAAAAAATCTAGCTTATGAGAATAATGGATCTGTTTATTTTGACGTAAAAAAATATAGCCAATTATATTCTTATGGGATATTGAGTCATAATAAAATTGATCAACTTATTAATAATGAATCTAATTTTTTAGGTGAAAAACGTCATTTTCAAGACTTTTCTCTTTGGAAAAGAGCTAAATACAGTCATATTATGAACTGGAACTCTCCATGGGGAAAAGGAGTTCCAGGTTGGCATATAGAATGTACCACTATGAGTACAAAATATTTAGGAGAAGTTTTTGATATTCATGGTGGAGGTATAGATCTTAAATTTCCCCATCATGAATGTGAGTTAGCACAAGCAATAGGAGTTTATAATAAGAATCACCTTGCACATTATTGGATGCATACGAACATGCTCACTTTAAATGGCAAAAAAATGAGTAAATCCACAGAAAATTACTTATCCATAAAAGATTTAATATCTAAATATCATCCAATAGTCATTCGATTCTTTATATTACAATCTCATTATCGTAGCCTTTTAAACTTTTCTCAAAAAGGACTTATAGATGCAGAGAAAGGATATCATCGTTTAATGAATGCAATAGAAAAATTGGAATTTATTTCTATAAGTGATGAAAAAAATATATCAAAATTTGATGTTAATCAATGGATCAAAAATTGTTATGAAGCTATTAATGATGATTTTAACACCCCTTTATTAATCTCTCATCTATTCAAAGTTGCCAACATTTTGAATCATATATATATAGCGGATTCATATTTATTAAAAAAATATATGAAACATTTTTTTTTTGATATACTTGGTCTTCAAAAGATAGAAAAAAATCCCTTTGAAAAAACATCTCAAAAATTAAAAATTCTCACTGAGATATTAATAAAAATTCGGACAGAAGCAAGAAAAAAAAGGAATTGGACTATTTCAGATCTAATTCGCAAAGAACTATCTCGCATAGGGATTTCATTACATGATGACAAATTTGTTTAATATTTTAAAGCTTGATCTATATCTTCCATAAGATCTTCTCCATTCTCTATTCCAAAAGATAAACGTATAAGAGAATCTTGAATTCCTGCGTTTCTTCTCACCTCTAAAGGAGTAGATTTATGTGTCATAGTTGCCGGATGACAAATTAAACTTTTTGTTCCTCCTAAACTTTCTGCTAGTTTAAATAATTTAGTAGAGATTACAACTTTTTTTGCCGCTTCTATAGTATCATCTTTAAGACTAAAGGATACTATTCCTCCGAAATATAGTTGTTGTTTTACTGCTATTATATGATTTTTATGTTTGGATAATCCAGGATAATAAACCTTATCAATACAGGTATTTTTATCTTGTGATAAAAAAGAAGCTATCTTAAATGCATTGTCAGATTGTTTCTTGATACGTAGATACAAAGTTTGGCACCCTCTTATAGTTAACCAACAATCAATAGGAGATAAAATACCTCCAGTAGCATTCTGAATGTATTTTAATTGTTCATATAAATCTGCATTTTTCACGGTAATTAGTCCAGCTAATACATCTGAATGTCCTGCTAGATATTTTGTAGCACTGTGAATAACGATATCTGCTCCTAAACTGAGAGGATTTTGAAGAGCTGGAGTAGCGAAAGTATTGTCTACAACAATTAAAATATTTGGGTTTACTTTTTTAGAATTTTCACTAATATATTTAATATCAGATATTTTTAAAGTAGGATTCGTAGGAGACTCTAACCAAACCATCTTAGTTTTAGGAGTCAGGATAGAAATAACATTTTCTGCATAAGTTGTATCCACAAAATGGGTGTGAATTCCTAATTTCTTATACAAATTTAATAAACGAAAAGTTCCCCCATAAATATCATCCACAGCAACTATTTCATCTCCAAACTCTAATAACTTTAAAACAGCATCCACAGATGCCAATCCAGAAGAAAAAGCCAAACTCGCATAGCCTTTTTCTAAATCTGTAATTAATTTTTCCAATATTTTTCTTGTAGGATTATTGGTTCTTGTATAATCAAAACCTTTGTGAACTCCAGGAGATTCTTGAACATAAGTAGAAGTCTGATATATTGGAGTAGAAATGGCCCCTGTTAGAGGATCTGATAAAATGTTTTGAATTAATTTTGTTTCTTCCTTCATTGCCATTATTGTATTTTGCACAAATTTATATACAAATGTACTCTTTCAATTCAAAAATTCAAAAAATGGAAATATAAGTGTTGGAAATTCTTTTAGAGAATATTTCCATTTTTTATGGAAAAAAATCTAAATTTGTTTCCTACTTTTTTTGAATGACTTTAGCTTTAAAAAAATTAGGATTATATTGCTTTTTGATTTTTCTTTTTGTTACAAATCTTTTTGCTAATGAAAATGAAAATAAAAAAAATATAGATGTAGCTAATACTATTATTGAACATGTAAGTGATTCTCACGAGTGGCATATTATAGGAAATCATGAAAGGGGAATCATATTTTCTTTGCCCGTATTTTTGTGGAATCATGGTAATGGATGGGAATTTTTTTTATCCTCTCAGTTTTCTCATGGAAAAGTGGTAAAAGGAAAATATGGAAATTATAAAATGTTTCAAGAAAAAATATATAAAACCAATTCTGTTGGAAATTTATATATAGATGCCAGAGGGAATCCGACAAATGATAGACCTTGGGATTTTTCTATTACAAAAAATGTAGTGTCTATTGGAATATCATTTTTGATATTATGCTACATCTTTAGGCGAATGAGATATAGCTATAAAAATCATCAAACGAAATGGAATTTCGGTATCTTTTTAGAATTTTTAATCTTGTTTATTCGCAATGAAATAGTTATTCCAAATATTGGAAAAGAAAAATATAAAACATATTTTCCTTTTTTATTGACTGTGTTTTTTTTCATATTGGTTAATAATTTAATAGGTCTTTTACCAGGATTCCCAAATGTTACAGGAAATATAAGTGTTACATTGGTTTTAGCAGTAATTACTTTTATCATAATCAATATTAAGGCCAATAAAAATTATTGGAAACATATTTTTTGGATGCCAAATGTTCCCATAGGAATAAAATTTTTGTTAGCACCTATAGAATTTATAGGTATTTTCATTCGCCCATTAACTTTATGTATTCGTTTATTTGCTAATATCACTGCTGGACACATAATTATTTTAAGTTTTATTTGTCTTATTTTTATTTTTAAAAATTTTTTTATTGCTAGTTTTTCCATTATTTTCGGTTTTTTTATTTTATTGTTGGAAATTATGGTGGCTTTTTTGCAAGCCTTTATTTTTACAAATTTATCTGCTTTACTTATAGGAATGTCCGTAAAGGATTATGAACATAAAACGTATTAAAATAATATTATAATTATGGATATAGATTTAACTTATTCAGGTTTGGCAGCTTTAGGTGCTGGAATTGCGGTAATAGGAGCGGGTTTAGGAATTGGTAAAATTGGGAGTTCTGCAATGGATGCTATTGCTAGACAGCCTGAAGCTTCAGGAAAAATACAAAACGCCATGATTGTTGCTGCAGCTCTTATTGAAGGTGCGGCTTTGTTTGGAATAGTAACCGCTTTATTAGCTGTGTTTAAATAAATTTTAGTAATGGATCTGGTTACTCCTTCTGTTGGTTTAATTGTTTGGCAGACAATAATATTTTTGATATTGATTTCTTTTCTTTCCAAATATGCGTGGAAACCAATTATGAAATTTATTGATCAAAGAGAAGAAAAAATTAGAATTTCTATAGAAAATGCTGATCTCGTTCAAAAAGAATTGAAAATGGTAGAAAATAAAAAAAATCAAATTTTGAAAGAAACTCGCATAAAAAAAGATAGAATTTTGGAAGAGGCAATTCAAATTAGAGAAAAAATCAAACATAAAGCTATAGAAGAAGGTGTTTTGGAGAAAAAAAAGCTTATAGAAGAGACAAAAAAAATTCTACGATTAGAGAGAAAAATGGCTATACAGGAATTAAAAGATCAAATAGGTGATATTTCCATAATAATTGCCGAAAAAATATTAAAGAAAGAGTTGGATCCAAATCAAAAAACGAATAAACAAGAAAAATTTATCAAAGAATTAGTAAACAAGTTGTAAAGTTGTAAAAATGTTTTTGAAAAAAAAAGTGACCAGACATTATGCTGAAGTTCTTTTTGAGCATTCGATGAATAACGATAAAAGGGATTATACTTATCATAAAATAAAAAAAATATCCTTCCTATTATCTAAAAGTATTGAGTTGAATAATGTTTTTTGTACCTCTTTGTTAAGTTCTGTAAGAAAGATACAAATTTTAGAAAAAATTTTCTATTCTTTCGATCCTTTTATTTTTCATTTTATAAAAATTTTAACAATACGAAAAAGAGAACATCTTTCCAAAAATATTTTTTTGGAATATCAAAAAATTTATCAGGAAAAAAGAGGATTGTTGAAATGCATCCTAATTTCTGCTTTTCCTTTAAAGATGGATCTTCAAAAGATTATTATGAATAAAATCATTTCTTTAGAATCAGAAATAAATCACAAAAAATATCAGATTATTAATAAAATAGATGAATCCATTCTTGGAGGTTTTTTGCTGCGTATAGGATACAAAGAATGGGATTTTAGTGTGAAGGGACAGTTATTTAGTATTCGAAAAAAATTATTGAAAAATTCAGTTTAAAGCATTTATTTTCATGTCCGATTTAAAATATTCTGAAATATCATCGATTCTTAAAAAAGAACTATCTGATTTTCAATATGAATCAAAATTATCTGAATCCGGAGTTATTGTTCAAGTAGGAGATGGGGTGGCTAGATCTGTTGGATTGAATTCTGTATTTTCTGGAGAAATAGTGGAATTTCATGCCGGAATCAAAGGAATTGTATTGAATTTGGAAGAAGATCATGTAAGCATAGTATTAGTAAATTCATCAAAAGATGTTAAAGAAGGAGATATTGTAAAGCGTACAGGTAAGGTTCTTTCTATACCAGTTGGAGAGGGAATGCTTGGTCGCGTAGTAGATGCATTAGGAAATCCGATTGATGGAAAAGGTCCTATAGGAGGTAAATTATTTGATATGCCATTGGAAAGAAAAGCCCCAGGTGTTATTTATAGAGAACCTGTAAAAGAGCCTCTTCAAACAGGAATTAAATTTATAGATGCTATGATTCCTATAGGAAGAGGACAAAGAGAATTAATCATTGGAGATAGGCAAACAGGAAAGACCACTATAGCCATTGATACTATCCTCAATCAGAAAGAATGGTATGATATAGATAAACCAGTTTATTGTATTTATGTAGCTATAAGTCAAAAAGGATCTACAATAGCCAGAATTACGAAAACTCTAGAGGAAAAAGGAGCCATGCCCTATACAGTTGTAGTCGCAGCAAATGCTGCTGATCCAGCAGCTATACAAGTTTTTGCTCCGTTTTCTGGTACAGCTATTGGAGAATACTTTCGTGATACAGGTCGTTCTTCTTTGGTGATTTATGATGATTTATCCAAACAAGCTGTTTCTTATAGAGAAGTATCTTTGTTATTACGACGTCCTCCTGGTAGGGAAGCATATCCAGGAGATGTTTTTTATTTGCATTCCAGATTATTAGAACGTGCAGCTAAAATAATAACAGATACAAAAATCGCTCAAGAGATGAACGATATTCCAAAATCTATCAGAGAATATATAAAAGGTGGAGGTTCTTTAACCGCACTTCCTATTATTGAAACACAATCTGGAGATGTTTCTTCTTATATTCCTACCAATGTCATTTCTATAACAGATGGACAAATTTTTTTAGAAAAAGATATATTCCATTCTGGAATACGTCCTGCAATTAATGAAAGTATTTCTGTTTCCCGGGTCGGAGGTTCTGCTCAAATTCAATCTATGAGAAAAATATCTGGCACTTTGAAATTAGACCAAGCTCAATTTCGAGAATTGGAATCTTTTTCTAAATTTGGTTCTGAATTAGATCCTGCAACTATGAAGATCATAGATAAGGGAAGAAGAAACATAGAAATATTAAAACAACCTCCTCATTCTCCATATAATATAGCCGATCAAATTGCTATTATTTATGCTGGAACTAAAAATCTTTTAAAAAAAGTACCTATTGAAAAAATTTCCTCTTTTGAAAAGGAATATCTTTTTTATTTAAATGAAAATCATCAAGAATTATTAAAAGATTTGAAAAAAGGAATTTTCAACAAAGAATTAGCTGAAATACTGGAAAGAGTAGCCATGGAAATAAGTGAAAAATATTATTCTTAAGAATACTTTTTATGTCTAATCCAAAAGAGATAAAAAAAAGAATTTTATCTATAGATTCCGTTATAAAAACCACGGAAGCTATGAAAATGATTTCTATTGTAAAATTGCGAAAATCCAAAGAATTGCTTTTACATATAAAAAAATATTCCGAATCTATAGAGCAATTATTTCAACATTTTATGTTCTCATTCCATGAGAAATTAGAAAATATTCAGGATAACAAATATTTTTTTTCTTCAGGAAAAAATAAATTGTTTATAGTCATCACTTCTAATCGTGGATTATGTGGAGCATTTAATTCCTTAATTTTTGATAAAATTCATAGATATATTCAAGAAAACAGTTATTTGAAAAATGATTGTATTTTTTTTTCTATCGGAAAAAAAGGATTTGACTTTTTATCGAGAAAATATAATATGTATGAAAATAAGAAAAAAATACCAAATAATTTTACTTATGAATATAAAGATGTAATCATTTTGATAAAAAAATTAATTAAAGATTTTTTATCCAAAAAATTTAATTCAATATATCTAATTTACAACAAATTAAAAACTTCACTATTTCAAGAAATAATTATAGAACAATTTCTTCCAATTATTTTTCATGAAAATGAATCATCAAAAAAATCATCTAATTATTCTATTTTAGAACCATCTAAAGAAGAAATTTTGGATTATATTATTCCTAAATTTCTTAGCGCAAAACTATTTAAAAGTTTATTAGAATCATCTACTTCAGAACATACTGCACGTATGATGTCTATGCATAAAGCTACAGAAAGCGCCTCTGACATTAAAAAGAATCTTATGTTGAATTATAATAAAGAAAGACAAACTTCCATTACTAAGGAAATACTTGAAATTATTAGTGGATTAGAAGCTTTAAGTGAAACTAATTAAAGTTTTTTTTATTCGACATAAAAAAATTATGAAAACAATGTTAACAGGAATTCAAAGTACAGGAACTCCTCATTTAGGAAATATTTTGGGAGTGATAATCCCATCTATAAATATGGCTAATAATTCCAAATACTCCTCGTTCATATTTATTGCAGATTTACATTCACTGATACAAATGAAAGATATAGAGACGATTCGTCATAATACTTATCAAATAGCGGCAGCATGGTTAGCTTTTGGTTTAAATACAGAAAAAAGCATATTTTATAGACAATCGGATGTTTCCGAAGTGACTGAATTAGCTTGGTATTTTAATTGCTTTTTCCCTTATCAAAGACTTACGTTAGCTCATTCTTTCAAAAAAGAAATAAATCGAAAAGGTAAAATTAATGTAGGTTTGTTTACATATCCTATGTTAATGGCTGCTGATATATTGCTTTACAATGCAGAAGTCATTCCAGTAGGAAAAGATCAGTTACAACATATAGAGATCGCACGCAACATAGCCAGTCGTTTCAATAAAAAAATAGGTCAACAACTATTTGTTTTGCCTAAAGCTTTCATGTCAATAAAAACTGGATTAGTTCCTGGTACAGATGGAAAAAAAATGAGTAAATCCCAAAAAAATTGGATTAATATTTTTTCTTCAGATGAAATTCTGAAAAAACAAATTATGAGCATTCATACGGATAATAAATCTTTAAAAGAAAAAAAAAATCCGGATAAAGATTGTATAATGGCTTTGTACAGATTGTTAGCTCCACTTGATAGAGTAGAAGAAATGGAAAAAAGATATATAAAAGGAGGATATGGATATTTAGAGGCTAAAAAAGAATTGTATGAGTGTATTCTAAAAAGATTTTCATCTGAAAGAAAAAAATTTTCTTCTCTTGTAAAGGATCAATCTTTATTAGATCGTATTTTTCATTTAGGAGCTAAAAAAGCAAGACATATAGCTTATGAAAGATTAAATAAGATTCGAAAAACTTTCAAATTTAATTCTTTATCTAAGATTTGACATTGTGTCATTATGACACAATTATAAAACATGGCAAATCTTTTGCTTCTAGAGCATAGAATTGCTTTATAAATATTTTTTAGTTTATGAATATCAATCAAAAAAATACTGATTCTCAGGATGAAAATAAATCTATAGATTTATCTGAGATGGAAAACTCTTGTCAAGAAAAAACAGAAGATCCATTAAAAAAAGTGGAAATTTTTAAAGAAAAATTGAAAAAAGAAAAAGATAAATTTTTACGTATTTTTGCAGAATTTGAAAATTATAAAAAACGTATTCAGAAAGAAAGATTTGATCTTTTTAGGTCTGCTCATCAGCAAATTATTATAGATTTAATCCCTATTTTAGATGATTTTGAAAGAGGACTTAAAGAACTGAAAAAATCAAAAGACGAAATTCTCATTCAAGGAGTATCTTTAATACAGGAAAAACTCATAAAGATTTTAAAAGAAAAAGGATTGAAGAAAATAAAAATCAAAAAAGGAGATGATTTTAATACTGATTTCCATGAAGCCATTACACAGATCCCAACTACGACAGAAGAGTTAAAAGGAAAGATTATAGAAATTATAGAAGCTGGATATATTCTACAGGAAAGAGTCATACGACATGCCAAAGTTATTACTGGAAAATAATTAACTTTTATCTTCATGGTGAAAAAAGATTATTACGAAGTATTAGGTGTTTCTAGAAATGCTTCTTCAGAAGAAATTAAAAAAGCTTATCGAAAATTAGCAATTAAATATCATCCAGATAAAAATCCGGATAATAAAAAGAAAGCAGAAGAAAAATTCAAAGAGGCTGCTGAAGCTTATGAAGTATTAAGCAATCCGGAAAAAAGACAACGTTATGACAAATTTGGACATGCCGGTGTTAAAGGAAGTAGTTCTGGATCAGGAATGAATATGGAAGATATTTTTGCAAATTTTGGAGATATTTTTGCGGATGCATTTGGAGAAGGATTTTCTAGTTTTGGATTTGGAAAATCAACACGAAATAGAACTATTAAAGGGAGCGATCTGAGAATAAGAGTCAAACTGACCTTAGAGGAAATAGCTAATGGAATAGAAAAAAAGGTAAAAGTTAAAAGATTGAAAGTAGCTAGTGGAGTTCAATTTAAAAATTGTACTTCTTGCAATGGAACGGGGCAAATAACCCGTATAGCTAATACCATTTTAGGGAGAATGCAAACAACTTCTCAATGTTCCATATGCTCTGGAACTGGAAAAAGTATAGATAATATCCCTTCTGGTGCTAATAAACATGGATTGATTAAAGAAGAAGAATTAGTCAATATACAAATACCTGCAGGGCTAACAGAAGCTGTTCAACTTAAAGTTTCTGGAAAGGGAAATGAAGCTCCATTTAACGGAATTCCGGGAGATTTGATTGTATTAATTGAAGAAATTCCTCATCCGAAATTAAAAAGAGAAGGTTGTAATCTTCATTATGATTTATATATTTCATTTCCAGACGCAATATTAGGAGCTTCAAAAGAAGTTCCTACCATTAATGGAAAAGCCCGTATTAAAATAGATCCAGGAACACAATCAGGAAAAACTCTTAGATTAAAAAATAAGGGCTTACCTAATATTGAAGGATATGGATATGGAAGTCTTTTTATTCATGTTAATGTTTGGACTCCAAAAAAAATCAATGAAGAACAGAGAAAATTCTTTGAAAAAATGAGAAAAAATGAAAATTTTCTCCCTCATCCTGGAAATTCAGAAAAATCTTTTTTTGATCGCGTTCGAGAAATGTTTTCTTAAATTATGTTTTTTTGCAATTCCTATATCATCCTTTTTTTATCATCTTTTTATTATGATGCAAAAACAAAGAGTAGTAGTAGGACTTTCAGGAGGAGTTGATTCTAGTGTTGCCGCATTACTTCTTAAAAAACAAGGTTATGAAGTTATCGGATTATTTATGCATAACTGGGATGATTTTAATGAAACTCATCAATGTAGTTGGAAAGAAGATAGTATTGATGCGTTGTTAGTAGCTAAAGATTTAAATATTCCTTTTCAAGTAATAGAAATGAAAAAAGAATACGAGGAATCTATTATTAATTACATGTTTGACGGATATAGATCTGGAAAAACTCCTAATCCAGACATCTTGTGTAATCGAGAAATCAAATTCAATGTTTTTTTGAAAAAAGCTATTGATTTAGGAGCAGATTTTATTGCTACAGGTCATTACGTTAATAAAAAACAAATTATAAAAAATAATAAAATCATATATCGTCTTCTTGTTGGAAAAGATTCTAATAAAGATCAATCCTATTTTTTATGTCAGTTAACACAATATCAATTGGAAAAATCTCTATTTCCATTAGGTTCATTAACTAAAAATCAAGTTCGAAAAATAGCGGAAAAAAATGGATTATGTAATGCATATAAAAAAGATTCTCAAGGATTGTGTTTTGTGGGAAAGATTCAATTATCCAAATTTCTTCAAAAAAAGATCTTTCCAAAAAAAGGAGAAATCGTTATGATTGATTCAAACGCTTTAATGTATCATCCAAAAAAAAAATCCTTTTTATCAAAGGAAGAAGAATTGTTTTTTTTATCCAAGAGAAAAAAATATCAGAAATCAGATGGAAAAGTTATTGGATATCATCATGGAGCTCAATTTTTTACAAAAGGACAACGAAAAGGTATTTCTGTAGGAGGACATAAGAAAGCTCTTTTTGTTATTGAAACAGATATCAAAGAAAATATCGTTTATACAGGTATGGGAAAAAACCATCCAGGTTTATATAAAAAATCCTTATTTATTCATGAAAAAGACATTCATTGGATTCGAGAGGATCTAGCTCTATTAAATGGAGAAAAAATAGAGGTTCTTTGTAGAATTCGTTACAGACAACCTTTGCAAAAAGCCTTGTTATATAAAATCAAAAACGGAATGTTTATAGAATTTGAAATCCTACAATGTGCTATTACCGAAGGACAATTCGCGGTATGGTATTTAGATGAGGAGTTAATAGGATCAGGCGTTATTTCATAAATTATTATAATATTTATCGGGATATATTTATTTTGTTAAATATTGAATCTATTTTTTGATATCAATATTGTAATATTTTTAAAAAAAATATGTTTTTTTTTATTAAAAAATAAAATACTTTACACAAACGAATTCTCAATTATAAACTTTATAATATTTTCATTAATAAATAGGAAAATTAATAATATTATAAAATGAAATACACAAAAAACACTTTTATATAATCTATTTTTTTCATATTTTTGCATATTATATAATTTTTGATATGCATAAGTAAATTTTCTTAAAGGAAAAGTATTTTTTTTAAATCCCTACTTGATAATTGATTCAGTAGGGCTTTTTGATTTATAAAACATCTCATGAAAAAAAGAATTAATAATTTTAGCAGAAAAATTACGGAAGAACCTAATTTACCAGCTTCACACGCTATGCTTTATGCCACTGGGTTGAGAGAAACGGACTTTTGTAAAGCTCAAATAGGAATAGTCAGTAACTGGTATGAAGGAAATCCTTGCAATATGCATTTGAATCAACTAGGAAAAAAAATAAAATCTTCGATCATAAATGATGAAAATTTAATAGGATTTCAATTTACTACTATAGGAGTGAGTGATGGAATTACTATGGGGACTTATGGAATGAGGTATTCGCTTCCTTCCAGAGAATTAATAGCAGATAGTATAGAAACAGTGGTAGATTCACATCATTATGATGGAGTCATCGCTATACCTGGATGTGATAAAAATATGCCAGGAGTTATGATTGCTTTACTCAGATTAAATAGACCTTCTATTATCGTCTATGGAGGGAGCATCTCTTCAGGTTATTATAATGGAAAAAAATTAGACATTGTTTCTTCTTTCGAGGCTTTAGGTAAAAAAAATACTTGTAAAATATCCGAAAAAGAATATAAAAATATTGTAAAACACTCCTGTCCAGGACCTGGAGCTTGCGGAGGCATGTACACAGCTAACACCATGGCTTCCGCTTTGGAAGCTATGGGAATGACGTTACCTTATTCTTCTTCATCTCCATCCACAAGTGAAAATAAAAAAATAGAGTGTGAAGAAGTTTCGATTTTTATTAAAAAACTTCTAGAAAAAAACATAAAGCCTAAAGATATTGTCACAAAAACTTCTATAGAAAATGGAGTGAAACTAGCTATGTGTTTAGGTGGATCTACTAATTTAGTTTTACACTTTTTAGCTATTGCGAAATCCGCAAATATAAATTTTACTTTAAAGGACTTTCAAAAAATTAGTAATCAAGTCCCTCTCCTTGGAAATCTAAAACCAAGTGGAGTTTTTTTAATGGAGGATATCCATATGTATATTGGAGGAATGCCCGTTATTATAAAATACTTATTAAATGAAGGAATTTTATCTGGAGATTGTATAACAGTAACGGGGAAAACTCTATCTGAAAATATGAAAAATGTCCCGAATATAACTTTTAATCAAAAAATTATTTATCCCTTAAACAACCCCATCAAGAAAGATGGACATATACGAATTTTATATGGAAATCTTTCTCCAGAAGGAGCCATAGCAAAAATTACTGGTAAGGAAGGAATAATTTTTAGGGGAAAAGCGAATGTTTTTGATTCAGAAGAAGAGGCGAATCAAGCTATTTTAAATCATCAAATTTATCATGGAGATGTTGTGGTCATTAGATATGTAGGTCCAATAGGAGGTCCAGGAATGCCTGAAATGCTTAAACCAACGTCTTATATTATGGGTTCTGGATTAGGAAAAAATGTAGCTCTTATTACGGATGGAAGATTTTCTGGCGGATCACATGGATTTGTAGTTGGACATATTACTCCAGAAGCACAATCTGGAGGACCAATAGCTTTGATTAAAAATGGAGATTTCATTAAAATAGATGCAGAAAATAATACTATAACTCTTGAAGTAGAAGAAGAGGAAATAAAAAGAAGAAAGAAAGTTTGGACCCCACCTGTATTAAAAGTGAAAAGAGGGTATCTATATAAATATATAAAAACCGTTTCTCCAGCTTCTGAAGGTTGTATGACAGATCAATTTTAATTGTGTATGGAAAAAAAGTTATTCTCTGGTTCAGAAATAGTAATAAAAACTCTTTTACATGAAGAAGTAGAATATATTTTTGGATATCCAGGTGGAGCTATTATGCCTATATATGATTCTCTACACGATTATTTAAATATGGTTTCTCATATCTTAATGCGTCATGAACAAGGGGCTATTCATGCCGCACAAGGTTATGCTAGAGCTACTGGAAAAATAGGTGTATGTTTTACGACATCCGGTCCTGGAGCTACCAATTTAATTACTGGATTAGCAGATGCTTTAATAGATAGTACTCCTATTGTGTGTATTACTGGACAAGTATCTTCTCATCTTTTAGGTACTGACGCTTTTCAAGAAACAAATATTATAGATATATCTATTCCTGTAACCAAGTGGAATATTCAAGTGTTGAGAGCGCAAGATATTTGTGAATCTATTCAGAAAGGGTTTTTTATCGCCAAAAAAGGGAGACCAGGACCCGTATTAATAGATATCACCAAAGATGCTCAATTTCAAAGAACGGAATTTATTTATAATCGTTGTAAATATGTTAAAAATTTTCATCCATATCCTTGTATCAAAGAAGAAAAAATAAGAGAAGCCGCTGATTTAATCAATTCGGCTAAAAAACCTTTAATACTTGTAGGACAAGGAGTAATTTTAGCTCATGCAGAAAATGAATTTAAAAAATTTATCGAAAAAACTGGAATTCCAGTTGCTAGTACCCTTTTAGGATTAGGAAGTTTAGAAAGTCATCATCGTCTATATGTGGGAATGCTAGGAATGCATGGAAATTATGCCCCTAATATTCTAACCAATCAGTGTGATATTCTCATTGCTATAGGCATGCGTTTTGATGATCGTGTTACAGGAGATGTAAAAAAATATGCAAAACAAGCTAAAATTATCCATTTAGAAATAGATTCTTCTGAAGTTAACAAAAATATATTATGCCATATCCCTATTTTGGGAGATTGTAAAATTTCCTTAAATAAATTAACTTCTTATGTCAAAGAATCTACTCATGAAAAATGGATAGGAGAATTCTATCAATTAAGAAAAAAAGAAGAAATATCCGTCATAAAAAAAGATCTTTATCCAATGAAAGAGGGAATGACCATGGGAGAAGTGATTAAGTGGATAAACCAATATAAACAAAAAAATGCCATACTAGTCACAGACGTAGGACAACATCAAATGGTAGCTTCTAGATATTTTGATTTTACCTATAAAAAAAGTCAGATAACTTCTGGAGGTCTAGGGACCATGGGGTTTGCTTTACCTGCTTCTATAGGAGCAAAACTAGGTGCAAAAGAAAGACAAGTCATTTGTATTGTAGGAGATGGAGGGATTCAAATGACTATACAAGAAATGGGAACTATTTTACAGAATAACATTCCTATAAAAATTATATTACTAAATAATAATTTTTTGGGAATGGTTCGTCAATGGCAACAACTTTTTTTTGATAAACGTTATTCTTGTACAGAATTAGTTAATCCAAATTTTATCAAATTAGCCCAGGCTTACAATATTGAAGCACAAAGGGTCAATAAAAGAGATGAATTAGAAATGGCTGTTAAAAAAACATTAGGGAAAGAGAATGCTTTTTTGTTAGAAATAGTAGTAGAACAAGAGGATAATGTTTTTCCTATGATTCCTGCAGGAGCTGCTGTAGATGAAATTCGTTTAACATAATAATAATAAAAATACTATGAAGCATCAATTCAGAATAATAATTTTAGTGGAAAATCAAATCAGATTGTTGAGTAGAATACTTGTTCTATTGAATCGTAGAAATTTAAAAATCAGTCATATTAATGTCTCTAATAATGAAAACGGGACCATAAATATGGATAACGTTCAATATATTATTGATTTAGAATGTCACGAGGAACAATTGATGAAATTGACAAAATTAATTGAAAAATTAATTGGCATCATTCATGTTTACTCTTTCAAAATAAAGGAAAAAAATTCCAGAGAAAATTCCTGGAAACAAATAGATTTACCGTTAGCAACGTCTTAATTAAGAAAATTAAATTTTAAATAAATCATGAAAATCAAATTTGGATCTGTAGAAGAAACGATTGTAACAAGAGAAGAGTTCCCATTATCGAAAGCTAAAGAAATATTAAATAAAGAAACTATTTCTGTATTAGGATATGGAGTTCAAGGACCTGGTCAATCTCTAAATCTAAAGGATAATGGTTTTAGAGTCATTGTGGGACAAAGAAAAAATTCTTTATCTTGGAAAAAAGCTTTAGAAGATGGATGGATTGAAGGAAAGAATCTTTTTTCCTTAGAAGAGGCTTCTGAAAAGGGGACTATATTGATGTATTTACTCTCAGATGCTGGTCAAATTTCTTTTTGGCCTACTCTTCATAAAAATCTAACAAAAGGAAAATCTTTATATTTTTCGCATGGATTTGGATTAACATTTTGTGAAAAAACTAAAATTCATCCTCCTAAAGATATAGATGTTTTTTTAGTAGCCCCCAAAGGCTCAGGAACAAGTTTAAGGAGACTTTTTAAACAAGGAAAAGGAATTAATTCTAGTTATGCAGTTTATCAGGATTATAGTGGCAAAAGTTTAAAAAAAGCTATTTCTATAGGTATAGGAATTGGATCTGGATATTTATTTGAAACAACTTTTCAAAAAGAAGTCTATTCTGATTTAGTAGGAGAAAGAGGAACTTTAATGGGAGCCATACAAGGAATTTTTGCCGCTCAATATCAGATTTTAAGAGAAAAAGGGCATTCTCCTTCGGAATCTTTCAACGAAACAGTAGAAGAATTAACTCAAAGTCTTATGCCATTAGTATCAGAAAATGGAATGGATTGGATGTATGCTAATTGCTCTACCACTGCACAAAGAGGAGCTTTAGATTGGTGGAGAAAATTTAGAGATGCGACTTTACCTGTATTTAAAAGTTTATATCAAGAAGTTTCTTCAGGAAATGAGGCCAAAAGAATTATAGAGGTAAATAGCCATCCAGACTACAGATTGAAATTAGAAAAAGAATTAGCTTCTCTTCGAGAAAGTGAATTATGGGAAGTCGGAAAGACGATTCGTGATCTCAGACCAGAAGAAAACAAGTGTCATAATAAATAATAGTGAATTAATTAATTCACTATATATATATTATTAACTACATAAAAGAAACAAAAAATTATTTTATTTTTAAAATATTGAAAAATAAATTCTATTTTCCTTCTTATGAAGAAGTTGTTAAGGCTAAAAACCTATTAAAAGATATTATTTATGAAACTCCATTGCAGAGAAATTCTCTTTTGTCCGAAAAATATCAAGCTAATATTTTTTTAAAAAGAGAAGATTTGCAGATTATACGTTCTTATAAAATTAGAGGAGCATATAATAAAATAAAAAGTTTATCCCATCTAGAACTAAAAAAGGGAATTGTTTGTGCTAGTGCAGGAAATCATGCACAAGGCGTAGCTTATTCTTGCAATATATTACAATTACCAGGAAAAATTTATATGCCTAGTACTACTCCTAAACAAAAAGTAGAAAGAGTCAAAATGTTTGGAAAAGAAAATGTGGAAATTGTTCTTATTGGAGATACTTTCGATGCGGTTAGTTATGAAGCAATGAGAGATTGCAAAAAGAATAAGAAGATATTCATTCATCCTTTTGATGATATTAAAATCATTGAAGGTCAAGCAACTGTAGGTGTAGAAATTTTAAAACAATCTAATTCTAACTCCATTGATTACGTTTTTATTCCTATTGGAGGAGGAGGTTTGGCTTCAGGTGTAGGAAGTATTTTTAAACAATTTAGTCCAAAAACTAAAATCATAGGAGTAGAACCTCTGGGCGCTCCATCTATGAGTCATTCTTTAAAAAAAGGAAAAGTAATAGAATTAAAAACCATTGATAGATTTATTGATGGTGCTTCAGTGAAAAAAGTAGGGGAATTAAACTTTTACATATGTAATCAAGTTTTATCTGAAATAAAGACAGTCCCGGAAGGGAAGGTTTGCACTACTATTTTAGATTTGTATAATTTGGAAGCTATTGTAGCGGAACCAGCTGGAGCACTTTCAATATCTGCATTAGATTTTTATTCCAAAAAAATAAAAGGAAAGACTATCGTTTGTATATTAAGTGGTGGAAATAACGATATCACTAGAACAGAAGAAATAAGAGAAAGATCCCTATTATATGAAGAAAAGAAACATTATTTTATTGTAAAATTCCCACAAAGAGCTGGAGCATTAAAAGAATTTGTTAATAATATTTTGGGTCCAAAAGATGATATTGCTTATTTCGAATACTCGAAAAAAAATTCTAAAGAAGAAGGACCAGCTATAATAGGAATAGAATTAGCAGATAAGAATGAGTTTTCTGGATTACTAGGAAGAATGAAAAAGTACAGAGTTCATTTTCAGTATTTAAATAAAGATCCAGATTTATTTCGTGTTCTTATATAAGAAGATACGAAATAAATTCGTACCCACGACTGGATTTGAACCAGCACATCCTAATCGGATACCACCCCCTCAAGGTGACGTGTCTACCAATTCCACCACGTGGGCTTTGATTTAATTTTTAGAAGAAATAGGGATTGTTTTTCCATTAAAAAATGTGTTTCCTTCTATAGAGAAGGAATAAATATATTGTGCCATTTTTTTAGAAGAAATAGAAGAATCATACAAACAAGGAAAAGCCTCTTTTAACATTTTAGATTGTACTGCTCCCAATGCTAAACAATTTACACTAGGTCCATTTTTTTCTTCTTTAAATTCTTCAGCTATAACTTCTGTTAGATTAGATAAGGCTGCTTTAGAAGAACTATATATAGATAATCCAGGAAATTTTTTAGTATTTGTAATTCCTCCCATGCTCCCAATATTTACAATATGACTTTTTTTTCCCATATAAGGTTTTACTAATTGTATCATTTTTATAGGAACAAAAATATTGACTTCATAAGAATAATATATATCTTGATCTTTTAATTTATCGAAATTCTTTTTTACTAAGAAACCGGCATTATTAATAAGTATATCTACGAACATCCACTCAAATAAAATTTTTTCAATTTTTTTATAGGATGATTTTTGAGTTAAGTCCATTTCTAATGGAATACAAATTCCAAATGGACGATTTTTTAATTTTAATAGTTTACTTACATCTCTGGATATAGCTAAGACATGATGCCCCATGTTTAAGAATTCTTTTGCGATTTCATATCCTATTCCATTTCCGCTACCTGTAATTATTACTTTTTTTTTCATCTTTGCATAAAGATAATTTATTTTTGCTTAATAAAGTTGATTTATATTATATACATACATCAATTTAAAAAAAAAGAATATGAATATAGCAATAATAGGATATGGTAAAATGGGAAAATCTGTAGAAAAAATAGCGAAAATTAGAAATCATCAAATTTCATTTCTCTCTAACGAAAGTCCTAACTCCATGTCATTGAAAAATACGGATGTGGCTATAGAATTTACTCAGCCAGACTCTGCTTTTAATAATATAAAAATATGTTTGGAAAATAATATACCTATAGTATGTGGAACTACGGGGTGGCTAGAAAAATTTCCTCTTGTTAAGGATCTTTGTAAAAAAAAGAACGGGGCTTTTTTATATTCTTCTAATTTCAGTATAGGGATGAATATATTTTTTGTGATCAATCATCAACTATCCAAATTTTTATCTACATACGCCACAGATTATGAAGTAAAAATTGAGGAAATTCACCATAAAGAAAAAATAGATAAACCTAGTGGAACTGCTATTTCTTTAGCAAAAGATATTATTAATAATAAAATGAAAACAGCATGGATTTTAGATAAAAAAGACACAAAAGATCAAATATTAATCATTTCCAAAAGATTGGAAAAAATTACAGGAACACATACAGTCACATATAAATCTATAATAGAAGATATAGAAATACAACACAAAGCTCATAGCAGAGATGGATTTGCATTAGGAGCTATTATAGCTGCAGAATGGATTAAAAATAAAAAAGGATTTTTTTCTATGAAGGATGTATTAAAAATATAGATATTATCATGTATCAATATCTTTTTTTTAGTGTAATTTTTTTGTTTGTTGAACACATTATTCATGTTTTAGGAACATGGAGACTTTTGAAAAAAATGGGAATTAGTTATCATCAACAAATGATTCCTATATACAATATTTTTTTTCTTATAAAAATTTTTCATAGACCTATTTGGTGGATTTCTCTTTTATTTGTTCCATTAACAAGTATTTTTTTACTTATAACTCTATGGATCGATTTACTTCGTATTTTCGGAAATGGAACTAAAAAAGATATTTTATTATTTTTTGTATCTATAGGAGGATATATCTATTATATAAATTACTTTAAAAAACTGAAAACAGTCAAAATAATCTACAAAGAAAAAGAAAATACAGGATCAAATATCCTATTTGCTATGATTCTTTCTTTTATTACACACACTTATATAGTTCAACCATTTGCCATTCCCACTTCATCTATGGAAGGATCTTTACTAGTAGGTGATTTCATATTGGTCAGTAAAATTCATTATGGATTACGAATGCCTATAACTCCAATATCTATGCCTTTTACACATAACACGATAGGTAGATGTAAATCTTATATTTCTTTTTTTCAATGGCCTTATTTCCGTTTATCTCCTATACAATCTATAAAAAGGAATGATATTGTAGTTTTTAATTTTCCTAAAGATTTAAATCATCAAGTGATAGATAGAAAAGAAAACTATATCAAACGTTGTGTAGGTTTACCGGGAGATATAATTTCTATTAAAAATGGAATTTTATTTGTAAATAAAAAACAAGAAGAAGCATCTCCATATCAGATAAATAAACAACAAGTTTATCTGATTAAAACAAAAAATATTCCATTAAATATAGAATTTATTAAAGAAAATATGGATATCGAAGATGTGGATATAATAGGAGAAAAAAATGACGAATATTTTTATCAAATTATGTTAACTGAAAAGAAAGCCATACAGATCAGAAATTTATTTGAAAATATAGTTTATATCAAAAAATACCTCTTTCCAAGATCTTTTTCGGAAGATTCTATATTTCCCAGTCATTTTGGTTGGAACAGAGATTTTTTTGGTCCGTTGTATATTCCTAAGAAAGGAGATATTATTAAATTAAATTCAAAAAATATTCATATTTATTATGATATTATTGTATATGAAGGGAATAAAATAATAAAAGAACGTTCATGCTTCGTCATCAATAATAAGAAAAATAATTATTATCAAGTGCAAAGAAACTATTACTTCATGATGGGAGATAATAGACATAATTCTTCCGATTCTCGTTATTGGGGGTTCGTTCCGGAAGATCATATAGTAGGAAAACCCATATTCATATGGATGAGTATAGATTGGGATAGAAAAAATCCTTTAAATTTTCTCAATTGGAAATTTCGTTGGGATCGTATTATGACTACAGTAGATGGAAAAAACTCCTATTTATCCTTTTTTTTTATATTTTTATTTATATATTTTTCTTATTTCCTATTTTTAAAAAATCCTGGATGAGTTATTAAAAGCGATTTTCTTTTTTTAGAAAAAAATTTCCTATAAAATAACCAGATAATATTCCTCCGATGTGAGCAAAATGTGCTACTCCAGGCGCCAAATTAAAAATAGCCGAAACAAAACTTCCAAAAATAAAAATCATAAGAGCTTTTCGTACAGCAATTGGAAAAGGAAATGGTAAAATAAATATTTTATGTTCTGGAAAATATCTAGCAAAAGCTCCTAGTATTCCACTTACAGCTCCAGAAGCTCCCATCATTGGAGAATACATAGAACTGTAAAGATTTATACGTTGTTCTTGATTTAAATAATCAAATGTTCTTTTTGCTTGGGAAAAATCCAACGAATGAACGAAATAATAAAGAATACTAGTATTGAATACTAATTGTAATAATGCAGCTAGAATACCTGATAAAAAATAGGTGATCAAAAATTTTTTAATTCCTAACAAAGTTTCCATTTGTCCTCCAAACATGAATAAGGCTAACATGTTGAAAACAATATGTAGAAAAAGACGTTTGGAATGTACAAACATATGAGTTAAAATCTGATATAATTCAAATCTATTATCCAAAGGATGATATAAAGAAAGAATATTTTCTATTTTATATTGTGAAAAAACAAAAGTAGCTGTATATACAAGTATATTAATACTAATTAAGTGTTTTACAGCATCTGAATTAAAATTTGATATATAAAAATTCACTTACAAAATTGTTTTTTTAAAAAATTGTTATTTAATACAAAAAATACAGGATCTCCTGCATACGTAAAACTTGTATTTTTACAAGAAAAAAAATCTCTAATTAAACATTCCATTTTATCAGAATGTAATTTTGTACCGTATTTTATAGCAGCAGATTTAGCTATAGATTTAATAAGTATTTTTTTGTTATTTTTTTCTCCTTTAGCAAAATTATATGTTAAAATATTGTGAAAAATTTCAACCAGTATATTTTGATGTACCTTTTCCGGTATAGAATATAAGTAGGCAGATTGTTTCCAAAAATATAAATGAAATCCCATTTCAATTAAGTCATCTTTAATGTTGTTTAATGAGTTTAATTCATGCTTTAATAGTTTCACTTCAATTGGAAAAAGAAACTGTTGGCTTATTAATTTTTTTTTTCTTTTTTGAAAAAAAAATTCAAATAATATATTTTGATGAGCTCTATGTTGATCTACCAATATGATATCTCCTTCACTCCATGGAAAAATTATATATTTTCCATTTATCTGAAAAGTTTTTATATTTTTTTCATTAGAAACATAGCTAGATAATTTTTTTGTAAAATGAATATCGATAAAAAAATCTGATTTTTTCATTTTTTGGAACAAATTATCTAATTGGATTACTTGTTCTTTATAAGAAAGTTCTTCAAAAAAAGAATTATAATGATTCATCAAAAAAAACGATTCTTTAGAGGAATCACAAGAAAATAAAAAATCTGAATGATTTAAATCATCCTTTTCTATCTTATATTGACAACATAAAACATTTTTTATTTCCTGTTGAATCAGATTTCCAACTATATCTTCTTCCTCCAATTTTGCTTCTTTTTTTGTAGGATGAATATTCCAATTTACTAAATTTGGATCTATATGAATAAAAATAAAATAGGAAACTGTTTTTAAATTTTTTAAAATTCCATCATAAGCGGAAATAATTTTTCTATGTAAGAAAGTATTTGTGATGCAACGTTGGTTGACAAATATAAATTGATCTCCTTTTTGTTGTACATAAGCATCTGGTTTACTAACAAAACCTTCTATAATGATTCTACTTTCTTTTTCTTTGATTATAATGGGTATTAATATTTTATTTTTTTTACTAAAAATTTCTTTTATTCTATCCTTTAAAGAAGCCTTTTTAAAATAAAAAAGAATTTTATCATTATGATAAAAACGATAGACAATATCTCTATGTGCTAAAACTATTTTATAAAATTCATTAATAATATGTTGAAATTCTATTCGGGAAGATTTTAAAAATCGTCTCCTAGCAGGAATTTTATAGAAAATGTTTTTTACCGATATTCTAGTCCCTTGAAGCATGTTTATGGGAATTTGTTTTTTTATTTTTCCTTCTTCTATAAACAGGTGAAATCCCATAACATTTTCTTTATTCTTAGTTTGTATTTCTAGTTGAGAGATGAAAGCAATGGAAGCTAATGCTTCCCCACGAAATCCTTTCGTTCTAATTCTAAAAAGGTCATCATTGGTTTTTATTTTAGAAGTAGCATATCGTTGAAAACTCATTCTAGCATCATGAAAACTCATTCCATCTCCGTTGTCTATTAATTGAATTAAAGTTTTTCCTGAATCTCTTATAAATACATCAATCATTTTTGCTTTTGCATCTATTGAATTTTCCATAAGTTCTTTTAATACAGAAGAAGGACGTTGTATGACTTCACCCGCAGCAATTTGATTGATCACTTTTTTAGGTAAGAATTGAATAGAATTATTCATTATTTAATAGATTTCCGAAAAATTGCCATAGATAAAGCTGTTTTAGCGCATTCTATGCCTTTATTTCCTTCTTTTCCACCGGATCTATCCAACGATTGCTGTTTATTTTTGTCAGTAAGAACACAAAATATAACTGGAACATCATATTGAATATTGATATCCTTTATCCCTTGTGAAACAGCTTGAGAAAGATACTCAAAATGATAAGTTTCTCCTTGTATAAGTGATCCTATGACAATAATAGAATCAAAATTATAACAAATGGCTATTTTTTTAGCTGAATAAATGAGTTCATAACTTCCTGGAACTTTCCAAGTTTTAATTCTTTCTTTTAAAATTCCTGATTGAATTAAAGTTTCATATGCTCCTTTATATAGTTTATCGGTAATATCATTATTCCATTGGGCCACTATAATAGCAAATTTTAGATCTTTGTTTTTTGATTTATCTATTTGATATACAGGAGTTTTTTTCATGTAAAATTTACAATTTATTTTCAATAAACATGAGATATTTTTCTACGTTTTTTTTATGCATAAAAAGAGGATATTTATTTTCAATTTTTTTCAAAAAAAATTTAGAACTTTTGTATTTTTTCATAGAAAAAGTTAATAATGCTGCTTTGTAATAATAAAGAGGCGTAGTAATTTCATTTTCTCTTATATTAGCTGCTATAACGTAATTTTTTAAAGCCTCATTTTTATTTTTAATCTGTGTAAAAGCATCTCCTATCACTCCATATTTTATAGAGGATAAAAATTCATCTTTTGCAGAAAAATTTCTCATCATTTTTATAGATTCTTTATAGTTTCCTAATTTATAAAAGCAAATTCCAGCATAAAATTTAGAAATATTACCTGCTTTAGTAAAAGGATATTTAGTCACAATTCCATAAAATCCTAGATAAGGAATTTTTAATTTTTTTTTATTTAAAGCTTTATCTATGGCACCCTGAGAAAGATATTTTTGTGCATAGTTTAATTCTTCCAAGGCTTTCTCCTCGGATGGATATAAAACAAATTTTTTATAAAAGAAATAGCCTCCTGCTGTTATAACAATTATACTCCAAAAAAGAACCACAATTTTTTTTTTTTTTAAAAAAGTACAAAAACTAAAATTAATCATATTACAGGGTTTTTTTTCATAAGGAAATTGACTAAATCTAAAATATACATAATAAAATCATTTAGTTTTTTTTTCGTATTACTTCTATACTCTTTATTCTTTTATGATCTATGCTTCTTATAATGAAAGAATAGTTCAAAAAATTAATTTTTTGTTTCCGTTTTGGAAATTCTTTATTGATTTCCATAAGAAAACCTCCCAAAGTATCTGCATCTCCTTTTTTTTTTTCGAAAAAAACTTCCTCTTTTATTCCCATAATACGATAAAAATTGATCAGGGAAGTTTTTCCATCAAATAAATAATTATTCTGATTTAATTTTGAATAAGAGATATCTTCTTCATCAAATTCATCTACAATATCTCCTACTATCTCTTCAATAACATCTTCAAGAGTAATCAATCCACAGGTCCCCCCGTATTCATCTACAACAATAGCTAAATGAATCTTTCTATTTTTAAAATCACTTAAAAGATCATCTATTTTTTTATTTTCTGGAACAAAAAAAGGAGGATGAATCAGTTTAGTCCATTCAAATTCTTTTTCATGAATGAATGGAAGAAGATCTTTAGCAAAAAGCACTCCTTCTATATCATCAATACTGTCTTTATAAATAGGAATCCTAGAATATCCCTGATAACAAACTAATTCTAAAACGTGAGAAAAAAGAGTATTACTGTTTAAAGCAAACATATCTATTCTAGGAGTCATGATTTGATGTATTTCCGTATTTCCAAAATTCACAATTCTTTGCAAAAAGAGACATTCTTTAACATTTTTTTGATTAGAAGATGCAATTTTTAAAGCTTTTGAAAGTTGATCTACAGATATTCTATTCTTTTTCTTTCTTATCTTTTTTTCTATAAGTTTAGAAATTATAATCATGATTTTACTAACAGGATATAGTATGTTTCCAAGAAAAATCAATGTTTTTGACATGAAAAGAGCAAAACGAAAATTATTTTTTCGAGCATATATTTTTGGGATGATTTCTCCAAATAAAAGCAAAATAAAAGTTAAAAAAACCACTTCTAAAATAAAATTCATAGGAATAGAAAAACTTTTTTGCATAGATTCTGTTATTAAATATGAACTTAATATCACAATCCCCATATTAGCAAAGTTGTTGGAAATCAATATTGTAGCTAAAAGTTTTTTTCTATCTTTAAGAACATTTAACACTCGATCTCCTCTAGATGGATTTTTTTTTCTTTCTCTATCAATAGTTTTTTTTTCAAGACAAAAAAAAGCAGTTTCGGATCCAGATATAAGTGCAGAAAATAATAGTAAGATTATTATTAACACGAAATAAAAAAATATTTGAAAATATAGAGTACTTTCTAAAAAAATGCTCGTCGAAGATTCTTTTTCCAAGAGATTTAATTTTGATAATAACTTTTAGAAAAAAAAATATAATACTGATTCAATCAAAGATAAAAAAAACTAAATCATTTTTTCATGTTTTAAAAACAAGGTAATGGGACGAGGAAAAGGGTATTCAACAATTTTTTCGTGTGGAATGAAAAAAAAATTATCGAAATATTTTTCTTTTTGAATATTTTGTATGATTCTACAATTTAAAAATTGAATGGATAAAGTTTGATGAGTTAACTTATGTATTATTTGATAAATAATAGAATCAGAAATTATCCTAAATTTTGTCCAAATCTTATCTTTTATTTCGCTAATGGAAAGATTTTTTTCTGATTCTATTAACGGAAAATCATACAAACCTTTCCATATATCTTTGTTATTTCTTTTCTGAATACAGAGATGGTTGTTTTTTTTATCCCATATAAAAACATAATAAAAAAATCTATGTGTAATAGGTTTTTTTATTATGTTTTTAACAGGAAGATCATATACAGTTCCATTTTTAAATGAAAAACAAGAATATTTTACTGGACAGGAGAAACATTTAGCTTTCCTTGGAGTGCATAAAGTAGAACCTAAATCCATAATAGCTTGATTGAAAATGCCTGGATCGTTATGATCCATTATTTTTAAAATGAAAAATCTAAATATATTTTTGGCTCCAAAAGATGTGATATTGTGGTAAATTCCTAGATATCTAGAAAATACTCTATAAGCATTTCCATCCAGAGCAGGAATGACTTCATCGAAACATATAGAGGCTACAGCTGCTCCTGTATATGGACCTATCCCTTTATATTTGATTAATTCTTTATATGTTTTTGGAAAAAATCCACTTGGGTTTTTTTTTACTAATTGTTTAGCAAACAAATGTAAATAGCGAGCTCTAGCATAATAACCTAACCCTTCCCATTTTTTCAACACTTCTTGTTCTTCTGCATGAGCTAGTTTTTCTATATCTGGAAATTTTTTGACAAAATCCAAATAATATTTTATAGTTTTTGATACTTTTGTTTTTTGCAACATAAATTCCGAAACTAATATATAATATGGATTTTTAGTCTCTCTCCAAGGAAGTTTTCGATGATTATTTTTATACCAGTTAATTATTTTTTTAGAAAAATTCATATCTATTTAATTTTAGAGCAATTTTATAAAAAATTGGTATATTTAGGAAACCGAATTTTGTTATTCGATATATAATGATTAAACATGACAAAAGCAGATATAATAACAGAAATCATATCCGAAACGGGATCTGAGAGAATAGATACGCAAAAGGTGATAGAAACGTTTATGAAAAAAATAAAACAAAGCCTAACATCTGGAGAAAATGTTTATTTACGAGGATTTGGATCCTTTATTATTAAATATAGAGCGAAAAAACTTGGACGTCATATATCCAAAGATATGTCTATTGTCATTCCAGCGCATAATATACCAGCATTTAAACCTGCAAAAGCATTTACTGAGTTAGTCAAAAAAAACGTTCCTATTAAAAAATAATATGTCGGTGATACACAACGATTTAAAATTATGCCCAACGGAAAAAAAAGAAAAAGACGTAAAATTGCTACCCATAAAAGAAAAAAAAGAAATAGGAAAAATAGACATAAGAAAAAAAAATAAAAATTTTTATCAAAAGTTCATCTTTTATAATTTTTAAAACTTTTTTTCCTTGTTTTTGTGTATGAATAAAGAATTAGTTATAAATGCAGAAGAACAAGAAGTAAAAATAGCCCTTTTAGAAGAAGGGAAGTTGTTAGAACTTCATCGAGAAGTTTTTAATAAAAAGTTCTCTGTAGGGGATATATATTTAGGTCTAGTAAAAAAGATTTCATATGGATTAAATGCAGCGATTATTGATATAGGATATTCCAAAGGAGCTTTTTTGCATTATAATGATCTTGGATTTCAAGTAGAAAAAATGTTAAATCTGATAACTCAAAAAAAAAATTCTTTTTTTCTCAAAAAAGGGAATATGAGTTCTATAGAAAAAATTTTATATCCTGGACAAAAAATTTTGGTTCAAATTTCGAAAGAACCCATTTCCAACAAAGGACCAAAATTAACTGCGAAGTTATGTATTCCTGGAAGGAATTTAGTATTAATTCCTTTTTTAGAAAAAATTTCTATTTCAAAGAAAATTAAAAACACAAAAGAAAAAAATCGATTAATTTCTTGTATAAAGAAAATACAACCAAAAGAATTTGGAATTATCATTCGAACGGCGGCTTATTCCAAAAAAGAACAAGTTTTGAAAAAAGAACTATTCTTTTTAATAAAAAAATGGGAAAATATATTAAATAATATAATCAAATTACCTCCAGTTAGGGTTTTAAGCGAAAGTAGTAAAACTTCTTGTTTATTACGAGATACTTTCAATGATGATTTTAAATCTATTTATTGTAATAATAGGTTTCTTTGCGAGGAAATTCATTCTTATTTATCTTTAATTGCCCCAGAAAAAACAAGCATTATTAAACATTATAGAGGAAATATTCCCATATTTGAAAAATATGGGATTGAAAAACAGATACAAACTTCTTTGGGAAAAAATGTTCCTCTTGCAAATGGGGCTTATCTTGTTATTGAACATACTGAAGCTTTACATGTGATAGATGTAAATAGTGGAATGATTAATCACATTAAAAAAAATTGTACAGAATCAGAAAGAATAGATACTATATTAAAAGTTAATCTGTTAGCTGCAACAGAAATAGCGAGACAACTGAGATTAAGGGACATGGGAGGAATAATTGTAGTAGATTTTATAGATATGTCTGAGCCATATCAAAGAAAAAAATTATATGAACATTTGAAAGAACAAATGAAAAATGATAGAGCTAAACACCAAATTTTACCTCCAAATGAATTTGGTTTAGTTCAATTTACTCGTCATAGAGTAAGACCTGAATTAAAAGCTAATCATCATGATAAAAAATATCAAGAATCTCCTATAGTTTATATTCATCATCTAGAATTTATATTAGAAACTCTTGTAAAAGATAAATTTCATAAAGGAATACAATTACATATACATACTTTTGTGGCTGCTTATCTGAAAAAAGGATTTCCTTCTATTCAACATAAATGGCTGTTTAAATATAAAAAATGGATTAAAATTATCCCTAGAGATTCTTTTAAGTATACAGAATATCAAATTTTCAATAAAAATCAAGAAGTAGTTTCTTCTTCCTTTTCCTTTAAAAGAAATTAATTTATTAAATTAATTATGTTATGTATGTGGGCGTGGTGGAATTGGTAGACACGTCAGACTTAGGATCTGATGCCTATCAGGCATAAGGGTTCGAATCCCTTCGCCCGCACAACAACACAATACATAGTTTTGTCGTATAGTATGAGTAGGTGTGGTGTTATTTTTCGATCATAAAATAAATAAATTATATTATGATATAATCATTTCATCAAATGAAATAAGGGTATGAAATCCTTTTTTTGAAAAATATTTTCTCATTCCATCTCTATAACTGATTAAAACAAAATCTCCTCCCCATGCTCCTAAACTTTTAACCAAACCTAAATAATCTGGAAAATATGTTTCTTTTATAGGAGGTAGATCTAATATCTCGGACATGACCTTTTCGTGTTTAAACAAAAGTTCTTCAAATTCTTTTAAAGTTTTACAAAAAGGAATTTTTTTAGTGATAGAAGATATGACATCCATACTTTTACCAAAAATATTTTTTTTTTTTCGAAAAAATCGGATACTTTCACAAGTATTCTGTTTCTTATTTAAATGTAAAAAAAAAAGTTTTTCTTTAAATGGGAGATTAAAATCTATAGGAATAACATGAGGTACTTGATTTTTTAATTTTCTAAAAATTATAGGTTTCGAATGAAATCCACAAGCAATATCATATCCACTTCCTGGAAAATTTTTTTCTAACAATAAATGAGGTTTTACTCTGGACCATTTTGCTATATTACTGATCAAAGTAGAACTACTTCCTAACCCCCAATTTCTAGGAAATTCTAATTTCGTTTTTACATATATTCCAAATGTATTGGAAAGAAAATTTTTTTGAATCTCTCTAGATTTTAGAAGTAAATTTCTTAATCGAAAAGCCGTTTTTTTTTCTGTTTCATAACAGATATCTAAAGAAGGAAGTTGAAAGATCCCCTCGAACCAAAGTTTATCTTTTTCATCAAAACTCTTCCAATGTAATAGTTCAGAACATGGATAGGTAGTAGGTTTATTTTTATAAAATATGGTAAATGATTGTCCTTTAATTGTAGGTAAAGCTAATCCAAAAGCTCCATGTAAAATCAAATACTCTCCTGTTAATAACAATTTTCCATGACTATAATAATAAAAAAAATGTAAATCTTGTAATTTCATATTTTTGATGAAAAATTATTCTTTTTTATAATTTTCTTTATAATCCCTTGTAAAACTTTTCCTGGTCCTACTTCAGTAAATGAAATAGCCCCTTTTTGTATCATATTTTCTACTGATTGTTTCCATTTAACAGGAGAAGTCAATTGTTCGATAAGATTTTTTTTTATTTCATCAGAATTACTTACTGATTTAGCGGTGACATTTTGATATATTGGACATTTAGAATCTTTAAAGGTAATTTTTTCTATAAATATTTTTAATTTTTTTTTAGCTGGTTCCATAATAGGAGAATGAAAAGCTCCATGAACGGGAAGTTTTAAAATTTTTTTAGCACCAATTTGTTCTAAAGAATGACAAACTCTTTTCAGAGCATTTTTTTCTCCGGAAATTACTAATTGTCCAGGACTATTATAATTAGCTGGAACAATAATTCCAGGATCTTTTTTGCAAACATTCTCTATGATTTCATCTTCTAATCCAAATACAACTGCCATTCCTCCATATATAGATTCACATATTTTTTGCATCATACTAGCTCTTTTTTCTACTAATTTTAACCCATCCTCAAAAGAAAATACTTCAATAGCAGCTAAAGCAGAAAATTCTCCAAGAGAATGTCCAGCTACCATATCCGGATTAAAATGATTTAATATTTTTGCTTGGATTACTGAATATATATAAATAGCTAATTGTGTATACTTAGTTTTTTTTATAACTTCCATCGTAGAACAATCGAACATGATATTTGTCATTTTAAATCCCAAAACGTCATCGGATAATTGAAACAATTTTTTTGCTAAACTAGAAGTTTTGTATAAATCTTTTCCCATGCCCAAAAATTGGGATCCTTGACCTGGAAATATATAAGCCTTCATATTCCTAATAAATTTTTAATTTGAACAAAATCAATAATTTTTTATGAAAATAACAGATACTCATACTCATTTATACATGAAACAATTTGATCTCGATAGAGATTTAGTCATAAAAAAAGCGATATATAATGGAATAAATAGGTTCTTGATTCCTTCTATAGATAGCTCCACGATTCCTAGCATATTAAAATTAGAAAAAAAATATCCAAAAAAATGTTTTCCCATGATCGGATTGCATCCTAATAAGGTACATCCAGAAAATGTAGAAAAAGAATTAAATGATATAAAAAAATGGTTAGATTTGCACTCTTTCATTTCTTTAGGAGAAATTGGAATGGATTTTCATTTAGAAAAAAAATTTATAATGGAACAAGAATATGCTTTCCAAACTCAAATACAATGGGCGAAAAGAAAAAATTTACCCATAGTTATTCATTGCAGAAAAGCATTTGATCAAGTTTTTGATATTTTAGAAAAATATTCTGCTACAAAAGGAATTTTTCATTGTTTTTCCGGAACTTTAGAACAAGCAAAAAAAATTATTGATTTTGGATTCAAACTAGGCATTGGAGGAATTATTACTTTTAAAAAAAATGATCTCTGTAACTTTTTACATAAAATTAGTTTAAATAATATCGTATTAGAAACAGATTCTCCATATTTATCTCCCGATCCATTTAGAGGAAAAAGAAATGAACCCATTTATCTAAAAATTATTTTAAAAAAACTTTCTCAAGTTTATTCTACTTCAGAAAAAAAAATAGCTGACATTATTAATATGAATGTACAAGAACTTTTTTTTAATTAAACCATTTTATCCGGTTTTACTAATTTATCAAATTCCTCTACGGTTAAATATCCTAACCTAATAGCTTCTTCTTTTAAAGTAGTATTATTCACATATGCACATTTTGCAATTTGTGCGGATTTTTCGTATCCTATGCTGGTGTTAAGTGCAGTTACTAACATTAGAGATCTCTCTAGTAGTTCTTGAATCCTTGCATGATTTGGAGTAATTCCTTGAACACAAAGATTAGAAAAAGAAATGCTAGCATCTGACAATAGCTGTGCAGACTGTAAAAAATTATAAGCCATTAATGGTTTAGAAACATTTAATTCATAATTTCCTGATGCACCTGCTATTGAAATAGCCATATCATTCCCTATTATTTGTGTGCAAACCATCATAAGAGCTTCACATTGTGTAGGGTTGATTTTTCCAGGCATGATAGAAGATCCAGGTTCATTTTCAGGAAGGATAATTTCTCCTATTCCACAACGAGGTCCAGAAGCTAAAAAACGGATATCGTTTGATATTTTCATTAAAGAAACCGCTATTTGTTTTAGAGAAGCATGAGATTCTACTATGGCATCATGAGAGGCTATAGATTCGAATTTGTTATTTGCAACTTTAAATGTAAGTCCAGTATATTTGCATATATAGTCAACGACTTTAAAATCATATCCTTTAGGTGAATTTAATCCAGTTCCTACAGCCGTTCCACCAATAGCTAACTCGGAAAGATGATCTAAAGTTTTTTTGATAGAATTTAAACCGTGATTTATTTGAGAAACATAACCGGAAAATTCTTGTCCTAAAGTTATGGGTACAGCATCCATAAGATGAGTTCTTCCTATTTTAACCACATTTTTGAATGAATGGCTTTTTTTTTCTAATGTATTACGTAATTTTTCCAGAGAAGGAATGGTTTTTTCTACCAATTTCTTATAAGAAGCAATGTGCATGGCGGTAGAATAAGTATCATTAGATGATTGAGACTTATTGACATCATCATTAGGATGTATAAAAGACTTTCCTTTTCCAAGAACCCCACCCATTAAAACTTTAGATCTATTAGATATTACTTCATTTATATTCATATTAGAATGCGTACCAGATCCGGTTTGCCATATAACTAAAGGAAATTGATCATCTAATTTTCCTTCTAGGATTTCTTCACAAACCAAAGAGATAAAGTCTTTTTTCTTTTTGGATAAAATACCTAATTCAAAATTGGCATGTGCCGCAGCTTTTTTTAAAATAGCAAAAGCGTAAATAATTTCTATAGGCATAGATCCTTCCAATCCGATTTTAAAGTTATTTCTTGATCTTTCAGTTTGTGCTCCCCAATACTTATCCACAGGAACTTGAACTGCACCCAAGGTATCTGTTTCTGTTCTAAAAATCATTTTCCTATTTTTTTTTACGAAATTAATAAACTTTATATAAAAAAAATTCGAATTTTTATTAAATTTTATCAAATTTAATCATGTATGATAATTAAATTTATAGGATTTTTACTCTTTCTATTCATAGCCATATCTGGATTTTGGTGTATTATTTTTTTATCTTTTTTTAGTATATACTGGATGATCAGTATAGGAATTAACACTATAAAAGAAATTGGAAAACGAAAATAAAAAATTTGTTATGAAACAAAAGATATTTAAGAGTAAATATTTTTGGATTAGTCTATTTTTTTTTATATGGATGTTTTTTTTTGATACAAATTCTTTAGTATTACATTGGAAATTTCAAAAAAATATAAATAAAATGATCTCAGATAGAGATTCTTTGAAAAGAAAAATTTTTTTGGAAGGGAATTATTTAAAAAAATTAAATACAGATCCTAAATATCTGGAAAGATTAGCTAGAGAAAAATTCTATATGAAAAAAGAGGATGAGGATTTATTTGTCATAAAAAAAAATTAACGTCCCATATACATTAGCAAAATACTTAAATCGGATGGGGAAACCCCACTAATTCTTGATGCTTGTGCCAACGACTCTGGACGATGATAAGTTAATTTTTCTCTAGCCTCTAGAGAGATTGATGGGATTTTCTCATAATCAAAGTTTTCGGGAATTCTAAGATTTTCAAGTTTTAACAATTTTTTTGCATTTTCTTTTTCTCTGTCAAGATATCCTCTATATTTAATCCGAATAGATACTTGCTCCAATATTTCTTGATAAAAATTATTTTTTTCTATTTTGTTTTTTAATAATGGAATAGAAATAAGATCATGGATCTCAATTTCAGAACGGGATAGAATAATATCTATTTTTTTTTCATGAGATATGATTGGAGATTTTTTTTCAATCAAAATAGGATTGATAATTTCTGGTTTTAAATTCTGTTTTTGAAAAAAAGAAAGACATTTTTCTACCTTAGATTTTTTCTTATCTACTGCTTTCATTTTTTCTTCTGAAATGAGCCCAATTTTATAACCCATATGGGTTAATCTTTCGTCTGCATTATCTTGACGTAATAACATTCTATACTCAGCTCTTGAAGTAAACATTCTATAGGGTTCTTCTGTTCCTTTTGTTATCAAATCATCTATTAAAACCCCTATATAAGCTTGACTTCTTTTAAGGATAAAAGGTTTCTTTTGATGAATCTTCAAATGAGCATTAATTCCTGCAATTAAACCTTGCGCCGCCGCTTCTTCATATCCTGTTGTTCCATTAATTTGTCCAGCAAAAAAAAGATTGCTAATCAACTTACTTTCTAAAGTAAGTTTTAATTGTATAGGAGGAAAATAATCATACTCAATGGCATATCCAGGTCTTAACATTTTTGCTTTTTCAAATCCTGAAATGTTTCTCAAAGCTTGATATTGTATTTTTTCTGGTAAAGAAGTGGAAAATCCATTTATATAGACTTCTACAGTATTCCAACCTTCTGGTTCTACAAATATGTGATGTTCTTCTTTATCTGGAAATCTATAAATCTTTTCTTCAATAGAAGGACAATATCGAGGACTTACGCCTTGAATAGATCCTGTAAAAATTGGAGAAAATTTTAAATTTTGACGAATCAAATCATGAACTTTTTTATTGGTACATGTAATGTGACATTTACGTTGTTTTCTTAATTTGATAGTATTTGAAAAAGAGAATTTCTTAGGATTTAAATCTCCTTCCTGAGATCTCATTTTCTGATAGTTTAAAGAGCGTCCATCTACTCTTGGAGATGTCCCGGTTTTCATCCTTCCATATCTAAATCCTAAACTTGTAGTTAATTGCTCCGTGATCCCTTTAACTTCTTGTTCCGCTATTCTTCCACCACTAATTATCTTTTTACCAATATGAATTTTTCCATTTAAAAATGTTCCATTTGTGAGTATAACCGATTTTCCTTTAATTTTTATTCCAAAAGAAGTTACAACCCCTTTTACTTTTTCCTTTTTTATAATTAAAGAAGTAACTGTATCTTGATATAAATCTAATTTTGTATTTTTTTCTAAAAAAAATCTCCAATTATTAGAAAATAATTTTCTATCACATTGAGCTCTCGGACTCCACATAGCAGGTCCCTTAGATTTATTTAGCATTCTAAATTGTATCATACTATAATCTGTAATTATTCCGGAATAACCTCCTAAAGCATCTATTTCTCTTATAATCTGTCCTTTAGCTATTCCTCCTATAGCAGGATTGCAAGACATTTGACCGATGGTTTGTAAATTTGTAGTGATTAGCAAAGTTTTGGATCCCATATTAGCAGAAGCATATGCCGCTTCTGCTCCTGCATGACCACCTCCAACTACAATAACATCATAAGTATCTGAAAATAAAAACATGATTTTTTTTCAAAATTGAAATAAAATTAAATAAAACTCCTCTTTTTTCTTCATTAGTTTTTCATTTATTCGATCATCATATCCCAAAAAATGCAATAAAGCATGTATCATAACTCTTTTTAACTCAACTTGAAAAAGTTGATTCCATTGTTTAGAATTCTCTAAAACACGATCTATGCTAATAAAAACATCTCCGGATATATTATTAGGATGATTAGTAGAAGAGTAAGCAAAAGCGATGACATCTGTATAAAAATCTTTTTGTAGATATTTTTGATTTATATTTAAAAGGTAATGATCATTACAAAAAATGTAATTAATATTACCAACTCCTTTTCCTTCATTTCTTAATATAAGATAGATTGTTTGAATAAAAAGAGATCTATTTGTAATAGAGAAGTTAGAAATTTCGTAAAAAAAATTAATCATAAAAAAATTTTTTTTATTTTTGCGACCACAAAATGATAGAGTTTGTATTATATTAAATGAAAAAAATAAGAAATGTAATTCCAAATATCTTTACTTTATTAAATCTACTTTTTGGATGCATTTCTATAACTTTTTTACAATCAAAATGTTTTGAATGTTCTGCTATTTGCACCATATTTTCATTGACTTTTGATTTTCTAGATGGATTTATTTCTAGACTCATGAAAAATGAAAGTCAATTAGGTAAAGAATTAGACTCTTTAGCAGATATGATATCTTTCGGTTTAGTTCCATCAATTATCGTTTTTATTCGATTGAAAAATATAGAAGAAATCCAAAAAATTCCATTCATTGAATGGTCTGCTTTTCTGATTGCCATATTTTCTGCATGGCGTTTAGCGGAATTTAATATCCATAACAATTATCGAAAAAATTGTGGATTAACTACTCCAGTAAATGCTTTGTTTTTCACTTCTTTATCTATTATAAAAAGTAAAAATATGGATTTTTTTGTATTATCTCCTATAAAAATACTTTTTATGATTTTATTTTCTTGCTATTTACTCATATCTAAAATAACAATGCTACCCTTGGTTTTTCAAGGTTTTTCTTGGAAAAAAAATAAAATACGTTATTTATTTTTATTGATTAGTATATTTCTTTTATTAATTTTACGCTTAGTAGCGTTACCATGTATTATCATTTTTTACATTATAACTTCAATTTATTTTCATAGATTTAGAAAAAAATCACATTAACACATGAAATTACGACTTTATCGTCCTATTTGCTTCTTCGATATAGAAGCTACAGGAGTCAATATTGGAAAAGATAGAATCATAGAAATATCTATATTGAAAATATTTCCAAATGGAAATCAGGAAGATAAAACATGGATTATTTTTCCGGAAAGACCTATTCCTCCACAATCTACAGCTATTCATGGAATTAAAGATGAAGATGTAGCAGGAAAATTACCATTTAGAGATGTAGCCATTCATATTTTTAGAATGATTGAAAATACTGACTTAGCGGGATATAATTCTAATAGATTTGATATCCCTATTTTAGTGGAAGAAATGTTACGCGCTGGGATCCCTTTCGATATCAAGAAACATAAAACAATAGATGTACAAGTTATCTTTCATAAAATGGAACCTAGAACTCTTTCCGCGGCTTATAAATATTATTGTAAAAAAAATCTTATAAAAGCTCATAGTTCCAAAGCCGATACATTTGCTACATACGAAATATTACTGGCACAATTAGAAAAATATCAAGATCTAAAACAAGATGTAAAAAGTTTAAATCAGTTCTCCCACCAAAAAAATTTAGCAGATCTTGCTGGTTTTGTAAAAATAGATGAAGAAGGAAACGAAATATTTAATTTTGGAAAGTACAAAGGAGAAAAAGTTCATGAAATTTTCGAAAAAGATCCAAATTATTATGGTTGGATACAGAATTCCGATTTTCCATTATATACAAAAAAAATATTGACAGGTGTGAAATTACGGAAATTTAATAAATAATTATTTAGCAAGATCTTCCAATTTTTTTGAAATAAAAAGAGTTAGATTTTTCCCATGCAACAAATTTTTGGATAAAAGAGTTAAATTTAAGGCTTCTTGAATGAGGGTTCTTCTCTTCTCTTCTTTTGGTTCCTTTAATATTTTTTTCATTAAAAGATGATTCGTGTTAACAATTATTTGATAAAATTTATCTTGATCATTTTTTCCAATTTCTTTTCCTAGAGTATTCATTTCTTTCATTCTTCGTAAAAATTCTGGGATGATGATTAAAAAAGGAGAATCATCCTTTGACAAATTTTCTAATTGTACGGAAAATTTATATTCTTTTATTAAATGAGTGTTGATAAGATTTTTTAAATCTTCTTTCTCTTTTTCCGAAAGTTCGGAAGAATACTTTTTCTCTTTGTGAATCAATTTATCAATATGATTTGAATCTATGCGAACAAAAGAAATATCTGGAGAATCCATTTCTAGTTTTTGGATCAAATGGACTGTAAGTGGACTATCCAAAACTAAAACTTCATAAGATCTATCTTCCGCATCTTTAATATAACTATATTGTCTTTCTTTATCTGAAGTATAGAGAATAATAATTTTTCCATCTTTGTTCTTTTGATAGTTTTTTATTTTTTCTTTGAATTCTTCCAAAGTAAAAAATATTCCATTTATAGTAGAAAAAATAAAGAACTTTTTAGCTTTTTCAAAAAAATTTTTTGTACTAATCATTCCATATTCTACGATAATTTTGATATATTCCCACTTATTTTGGAAATCTTTTCTATCTTTTCTAAACATAGAATCTAGTTTATCCGATACTTTTCTTGTAATATATTTTGATATATTTTTTACAGATGTATCTGATTGTAAATGAGAACGTGATACATTAAGAGGAATGTCTGGAGAATCAATCACGCCTTTTAATAAACTGAGAAAATCTGGGACTACTCCCTCTAAGTTATCCGTAATATAAACTTGATTTTGGTATAGATGTATTCTGTCTCTTTGAAAATCAATTTTATTTTCTATTTTTGGAAAAAATAAAATTCCTGTTAAACGAAAAGGATGATCAATATTTAAATGAATCCAAAATAAAGCATTTTCTAATTGATTTGGATATAATTCATGATAGAAATCCAGATAATCTTTATCCCTTAAAACGGTAGGATTTTTTTTCCAAGCGGGAGTAGTATTATTAATGGGGGTTTCTTTCTCTTTTTCCGTTGAATAAAGAGAAATAACTACAGGCATAAATTTACAATATTTATAAAGCAATTTTAAAATACGATCGTATTCTAAAAATTCTCTGCTTTCTTCATTAATAAAAAGAACTATTTCCGTTCCTCTATCTCTTTTTTCTATTTCCTTCATACTAAATGTTGGAGTCCCTTCGCAAGACCAAAAGATAGAAGGAGTATCTTTTTTATAAGATTTCGTGTAAATAAACACCTTACTAGCTACCATAAAAGAAGAATAAAAACCTAATCCAAAATGTCCAATAATAGAAGATCTAGAATTTTTATCTTGATATTTTTGAATGAATTCTTCCGCACCAGAAAAAGCTATTTGATTGATATATTTTTCTACTTCTTCTTTTGTCATTCCAATTCCATTATCAATGATATGAATAGTTTTATTTTTTTTATCAATTTTTACTTTTATTTTTAAATCATCAATAATTTCTTCTATTTTTCCCAATTTTGCTATAGTTTTTAATTTAAGAATAGCATCCGTTGCATTGGATACTAATTCTCTTAAAAAAACTTCTTGATCTGAATAAAGAAATCTTTTAATAATAGGAAAAATATTATCTGAAGTAACACTAATTTTATCTTTTTCCATAATAAAAATACGATGTGTTTGTATTATGATGCAAACACTAAAGAGGAATCACAAAGATTATACCATTTTCGATGTAAACGACATTATGTCAGTCCTACATTTGCATTTGTGGAATAAAAAAAGAATCAATAAACTTTTTTCCATCAAATTCTTTTAAATCTTGTATTTTTTCTCCTATTCCAATATATTTAATAGGAACTCGAAACTGATCCATGATCCCTATAACCACCCCGCCTTTAGCTGTTCCTTCTAGTTTTGTTAAGATGATGGAAGAAACTTTTACAAAAGTAAGAAATTGTTTTACTTGTTCAAAAGCATTTTGTCCTGTAGAAGCATCCAATACAAGCATAATTTCATGGGGAGCTTTAGGTATAACTTTTTTCATCACTCGACTTATTTTAGCAAGTTCTTCCATAAGACCAACGCGATTTTGCAATCTTCCAGCTGTATCAATCAACACAACGTCTATTTTTCTAGATTTAGCAGATTGTAAAGTATCGTATGCAACAGACGCTGGATCCGCATACATATGTTGTTTGATTAGTGGAACATTAACTGTATTTGACCATATTTCAAGTTGATTTATAGCTGCTGCACGAAATGTATCCGCAGCACCTATAATTAAATTAAATCCTTTTTTTTTTAGAAAAAAAGCCAATTTACCAATTGTAGTAGTCTTTCCAACTCCATTTACTCCGACCATCATAATTACGTATGGTTTTTTTTCTTCTTCTATTTTTTGTTCTAAACATTCATTTTTGATATCCTTAAATAGCGATTCAATTTCCTCTTTAAGAAGTTTATATAATTCTTGTATATCTCCACTATACTTTTCCTTTTGAATTCTTTTTTCAAGATTATTAATAATTTTTATGGTAGTTTCTGTTCCTATATCTGAAGACAACAACACTTCTTCTATATGATCAATAAAATCTGTATCTAATTTTGATTTTCGAAAAAAAAGACTCTTTATTCTAGAAAAGAAGGATTCCCTAGTTTTTTTCAATTCACGATCAAATGTTTCTTTTGTTTCCTTTTTTTTTAGAAAAAACATGATATCCGTATGAATTGAGTTATTTCAAAATAAGTCATTTTTTTTAAAAAAAATCTTGACATCGTTATCAGTTAACATTTTATTTTCAAAAGTATAAGAACCAGATTTTTTTGATTTAATTATTCTAATAGCTAAAATCATTTTTTTGGAAATCTTTTTCTTTTTATTTTCTGTAATTTTTTTAGACATATTTATTTAATTTCTTTATGAATAGTATGTTTCCTCAGTATCGAATTATATTTTTTTAATTCTATCCTGTTAGGAGTATTTCTTTTATTTTTAGTAGTCACATATCTAGAAGTCCCCCCCATCCCACTTTTTTTTTGTTCAGTACATTCCAAGATTATTTGAATTCTATTTCCTTTTTTTCCCATTAATATTTATATTTGAAACGTTTTAATGCTTTTTCGATTCCTATTTTGTTAATAAGTTTAATAGTAGAAGTACAAATTTTTAAGGTGATCCATTTTTTTTCTTTGGTTAAAAAAAAACGTTTTTTACATAGATTGATGTTGAAACGACGTTTGTTTTTATTATTAGCATGAGAAACTCTATTCCCGATCATTGCTCTCTTTCCTGTAAGTTCACAAACTTTTGACATAATTATTTTTTTTACTAACTTTAATTTCCTAGTTGAGCTAAGATAGATAAAATCTTTTTTTTCAAAAACAATCACAATATAATTATTTTCTATGTCAGGACACAGTAAATGGGCTAATATACAATATAGAAAATCTAATCAAGATTTTAGAAAATCTAAAAAGTTTTCTAAAATCATTAAAGAAATTTCTGTTGCAGTTAAAGAATCAGGTTCATATAAAACTTCGTTTCGTTTAAGAAATGCTCTACTAAATGCAAAATCCGTTAATATTCCTAAAAATACTATAGAAAGAGCTATGCAAAAAGCTTCACAAGCGAATACGAATAATTTTAAGAATTTAAATTTAGAAGGAAAAATTTTCGGAATTAGCATGATTATAGAATGTCTGACAGATAATAACATCAGAACTACTTCTGATATAAGAGTTTTTTTTCATAAAAAAGGAGGAAGATTATATCATAACGGTGAATTGGTACATTTATTTAATCGCATAGGAGTTTTTTCAATAAGAAAAAAAAATGTACCTAATTCTATGGAAGATTTTGAACTTATGGCTATAGATTTCGGAGCCAAGGATCTTATAAAAGATGGAAAAATGGTTTATATATACACAGATTTTGAATATTTTGGTTCTATGAAAAATCATTTAGAAAGATTGAATATTTCCCATCAATCAATAGTAAAGCGTATAGCGAAACACCCAAAATATATTTCAAAAAAAGAGGAAGAAAGAATATTAAGTTTCATGGAAAAAATTGAAAAACATGAAGATGTAAAAAATATTTACTCTGATTATGATCCCTATCATCAAAGAAATCAATAGTAATAACATGAAAGTAAAATGTCCTATCGCATTCTTTTTTTTAAGAATGAGGAAAGTCCGGACACCATAGAGCAGTACAATGGGTAATTCCCATCCACCGAAAGGTGAGGAATAGTGCAACAGAAAGAAAGTACAGGAAAGCTGTAGTGAAATCATGTAAACTCTGTACGGTGAAATGCCATGTATACCGGATAATAAAATAACTTGCTCGGTTTATACCGGGGGGTAGGCAGATAGAGATAGTGGGTAACCACTATCCTAGATAAATGATAGGTATAAAAACAGAATCCGGCTTATAGTCTTACTTTCATGTTCTTTTTTTTTTATGTTATGTTATGGAGAGATGGCCGAGAGGATTAAGGCGCACGTTTGGAAAGCGTGTTCACAAAAAAGTGTCAAGGGTTCGAATCCCTTTCTCTCCGCAGTATGAGTATTATCATATCAAGAGTTCTCTATATCTCTTAATTTTTTTTCAATTAAATTTTTCCTTACTCCCATTACCATATCTATATCTTTGGAAGCCGCTTGTAATTTATCTTGTGCTTGATGAAGTAAAAATCCAAATTTAGTAAACTCTTTTTTTACGGTTTCTAGAATATTCCACACTTCAGAACTTCTTTTTTGAATAGCTAATGTTCGAAAACCTATTTGCAAACTATTTAACATTGCAGCCAATGTAGATGGTCCTGCAATTACTATTTTGTACTTTCTTTGCAATTCTTCTAATAAACTTGAATTTCTTACAATCTCTGCATATATGCCTTCAAAAGGCAAAAAAAGAATAGCAAAATCAGTAGTATATGGAGGATCTATGTATTTTTCATTAATGTCTTTGGACATTTTTTTAAGAACAGATTCCATATTTTTTTTAGCTATTTCTAACTTTTTTTTATCTCCGAGACTATAGGCAATTTGTACTTTTTCATAAGTTTCTTTTGGAAATTTGACATCAATTGGTAACCATATAATATTTCCATCTCCAAGTCCTGGAAGTTTAATAGCAAATTCTACTACACAATTTGTACTAGATTTTGTAATGACATTACAGGCATATTGTTCTGGAGCAAGAATTTGTTGTAAAAGCATAGAAAGTTGCATTTCACTAAAACTACCACAAATTTTCACATGATTTAAAGTTCTTTTTAATGCATTCACATCTTGTGCTAAAATCTTCATATCTCCCAATCCACTCTGTAAGAATAACAATTGATTTCCAATAAATTCAAAAGATTTACCCAAATGTAAGTTCAAGGATTTTTGAAGTTTTTCATTCACACTTTTTCTGATATCTTCTAGTTTTTTTTCTGTTATTCTAACTAATTTTTCTTGTTCTATATGAACAACATTTAATTTATGAGATTGGTTTTCAAAATAAAGATTCATTTTTGCCTCAATAGAATTTTGAAAATCTCTTATAGATTGTATCAGACTATCTTTGAAATCTTTCGAAGTATTTGTGAACTCACCTCGCTGATCTTTCAATTCATCCCTTAAAATGGTTTCCAGTTTTCTAAAAAAGTAAAGAAAAAAAACTACAGAACATAATAAAAACCCTAAAGGATAACTTATTCCCATAAAAATAATCTCATAATTATTTTTTGAAGAAAAAAAAAATAGCGGGAATAGGACTCGAACCTATGACCTTCGGGTTATGAGCCCGACGAGCTACCAACTGCTCCATCCCGCGATAATTACGATAATATAAAGTTTTTTATTTATAAAACCAAATAATCTATAAAAATTATCCATTCATAGATATTAGGAATTCTTCATTATTTTGAGTTCTAGCCATACGTGATCTCAAAAATTCCATAGCTTCTACAGGATTCATATCGGAAAGATGTTTTCGTAAAATCCACATCCTTTGTAAGGTGTTGGTATCTAGCAACAAATCATCTTTTCTCGTACTAGAAGAAACCAGATCAATAGCCGGATAAATTCGTTTATTGGCAATTTTTCTATCTAATTGAAGTTCTTTATTTCCTGTTCCTTTAAATTCTTCAAAAATCACCTCATCCATCTTAGAACCTGTATCAATCATAGCAGTAGCAATAATAGATAAAGAACCTCCATTTTCTATATTTCTTGCTGCTCCAAAAAACCTTTTTGGTCTATGTAAAGCATTTGCGTCTACTCCTCCTGATAATACTTTACCAGATGCAGGAGCCACTGTGTTATAAGCTCTAGCTAAACGTGTTATAGAATCTAATAAGATAACTACATCATGAGAACATTCTACCATTCTCTTAGCTTTTTGCAATACTATATTAGCTACTTTCACATGTCTTTCTGCAGGTTCATCAAAAGTGGACGCGATCACTTCTCCTTTAACATTTCGTTGCATATCCGTGACTTCTTCTGGACGTTCATCAATAAGTAATATAATCAAATAGACTTCTGGATGATTGGCCGCAATAGCATTAGCGATTTCTTTTAATAAAGTAGTTTTTCCTGTTTTTGGAGGAGCGACGATCATCCCTCTTTGTCCTTTTCCTATAGGAGTAAAAAGATCGACTATTCTTGTAGAAAGAGTAGCATTTTTTTCAGCTAATTTAAATTTTTCATTTGGAAAAAGTGGAGTCAAATGTTCAAAAGAATCTCTTTCTCTTACAAAAGAAGGAGGTCTTCCATTTATTTCAAGAATTTTAATCAAAGGAAAATATTTTTCTCCATCTTTGGGTGGACGAACTTCTCCTCTTATCGTATCTCCCGTTTTCATTCCAAAAAGTCTAATTTGAGATTGAGAAACGTAAATATCATCAGGAGATGATAAGTAATTAAAATCAGAAGATCTTAAAAATCCATAATTCTCTGGCATTATTTCTAATACCCCCTCACTAATTATAATGCCCTCAAATTCATATTCAGGAGTACGATATTTATTAGTAACCTTCTGTGAAAATACACTTTCTGATCCCGAATAAGATTCTGATCTATCATTTTTTTTCCAATAATATTTTTTTTGGTATTTTCCAGTTTCTTCTGAAAGTTTTGAATAATTTTTTAGATTTTCTTGATTCGTCAATTTTTTTTTTCCATTGACACTTTCTAAAAATGTAGTCTTTGATTCCGTATTTTTTCGACCTTTAAATCCTTTTTTTAATAAAGAATTTTCTATCTTTGGATTTGTTGTAGATGTCGTATTTTTATTATTGCTATTGAAAATGGAAATAATTTTTTCTAGGAGTTCGTTTTTTCGTAATTGTGTACATTTTTTTAATCCTGAAGAACGAGCAATCTCCTGTAATTCAAAAAGTTTTTTACTTTTTAATTCAGTAATATCAAACATAAAGTAATTGGGTTATATTTTATATATGCCATTCTTGGCTTATAAGACAGTATATAATACTATAAACACAATACAATTATACAAATTAATTTGAACTTCTAGAGAAGAAATTAGAAAATATTTTTTTTGCCTATGTTCTATCGGATACAAACTTTTTATTTATTTATATCAATATTAGTTTCTTCTATTTCTTTACATTTTTATCCATATTCCAAAAAATATATCAAGCATTCCTTCTTTTTATTAGATAGATTTATTTTAATTGTTATAATAACATGTTTAATTTTATCTATTTTAAGTTTTCTTTTTTTTCAAAAAAAAAAACTACAAATATTTTTCAATAGTCTAAATATACTTTTCAGTAGTACTACTTTTATATTGATTCTTATTTTTTCATGTTTTCAATCGAATAAATATTTCTTTCTTTCAAGAAAAACGAACCTTTTTCTTACGTTTTTATCTATATGTTTCTTATATCTTTCTAGTAAAGCAATCAAAAATGATATAAAATTAATCCATTCCATGGATAGAATACGATGACAGATGAAATAAGTATTTAAATTCTTTTTGCTAAAAAAACATTGAAAAAAAAATGAAAAAAACTTCATTAATTAAGAAATTTGAAGTACTTGAAAAAGAATTTCATGAAATTTCCAATTCGATTATACAACCTCATATTGTATCCAATCAAAAAAAATATAAAATATTATTAAAGAAGTATCGAAAGTTGGAGAAAGTAGTAAATATTTATGATAAATACAAAAAAAAGTTAACAGCACTTCAAGAAGCTAACTATATTTTAAAAAACGATTCAGATCCAGAAATGAAAGAAATAGCTTATTTGGAAAAAAATCAAATTTTAGAAGATTTGTCTGATTTTGAAAAACAATCAGATGATCTACTATTTGATACTTCTACTACAGGAATAGAAAATATAGAAGACGATCATAGAAATGCTATCGTAGAATTACGTTCTGGAACAGGAGGAGATGAGGCTTGTCTTTTTGTAGAAGATATATTACGAATGTATATAATGTATTTTAAACAAGTAGATTGGAAATATAAAATCATCCATGCTCAAAAAGGAGGAATTCAAGGTTACAAAGAAATAATTTTAGATGTAAGTGGAAAAGAAGGAGTTTATGGAAATTTGAAATTTGAATCTGGAGTCCACCGAGTTCAAAGAATCCCAAAAACAGAATCTCAAGGTAGAGTACACACATCTGCTATCACCGTAGCAGTTCTACCTGAAATAAAAGACATAGAAATGAAGATCAATTTATCGGATATAAAGAAAGACACATTTAGATCCAGTGGATCTGGAGGACAACATGTAAATAAAACAGAATCAGCTGTACGATTAACACATATTCCAACTAAAATAACAGTAGAATGTCAAGAAGAACGTTCGCAACACAAAAATTTTGAAAAAGCGATGAACGTTTTACGATCACGTATTTATCAAAATGAAAAGGAAAAAAGATTTAAAGAACGATCTATAAAGAGAAAATCTTTAGTTTCTACAGGAGATAGATCCGTAAAAATACGGACCTACAATTATCCTAAAGGAAGAATTACGGATCATAGAATTCATAAATCTATTTATGATCTTGTAGGATTCATGAATGGAAATATTCAAGAAATGATTAATCTATTAAAATTATCTGAAAAGAAATAGAAAAAAATCAATAATTATGATTTGATCCATTATCATCAAAATTGGAATCTAAGTGAAGTGTATCTAAAAAATTTGTATTATAGTCTCCTTTCAAAAAGTCATTATTTTGCATAAGCTGTTTATGAAATGGGACAGTCGTACGAATCCCTTCTATTATAAATTCATCTAATGAACGACGCATTTTTTCAATAGTTTCTTTTCTACTTTTTGCGGTAGTGATGATTTTAGCAATCATAGAATCATAATAATGTGGGACTCTATATCCTGCATAAACATGGGTATCTACACGAACCCCTTTTCCTCCTGGTAAATGCATTTGAGTGATTTTTCCAGGCACAGGACGAAAATCTTGATAAGGTTCTTCTGCATTAATTCTGCATTCCATAGAATACATTTTTGGATAATAATTTTTTCCAGAAAGTTTTTTCCCATCAGCTAAAAAAATTTGTTCTTGTATAAGATCTAAACCTGTTATTTCTTCGGTAATAGGATGTTCCACTTGAATTCTCGTATTCATTTCCATAAAATAAAAATTACGATTTTGATCTACTAAAAATTCTATAGTTCCTACTCCTTCATAACGAATAAATTCAGCAGCTTTTATAGCTTCTTCTCCCATTTTCTTTCTCAAAAAATGAGTTAAAAAAGGAGAAGGAGCCTCTTCCACCAGTTTTTGATTTCTTCGTTGAATAGAACAATCTCTTTCGGATAGATGACAAGCTTTTCCATATTGATCACTAATAATTTGTATTTCTATATGTCTTGGATTAATAATTAATTTCTCTATATACATATCTTTTTTTCCAAAAAATGCTAAAGATTCTTTTTTTGCTTCTTCCCAAGAACGTTTTAATCCTTCTTTATCTAAAACAGATCGTATTCCTTTTCCACCACCTCCAGAAACTGCTTTGATAATGATAGGATACCCTATTTTTTCTGCAATTTTTTCTATTTCCTTATAAGAAGATTCCAAAAAACAATCCGATCCAGGAAGACACGAAATTCCAGCTTTTTTCATAGTTTTTTTAGCTGAAATTTTATTTCCCATCTGAATGATATGATTTGGAAGTGGACCTATAAACTTAATTCCATGTTTTTTGCACATAGATGAAAAATAGGCATTTTCAGATAAAAAACCATACCCAGGATGAATGGCGTCTGCATTTGTAATTTCGGCCGCAGATATTAAATTTGGAACATTTAAATACGATTTATATGGAGAAGGAGGACCAATACAAACGGCTTCATCTGCAAAATAAACATGGAGACTATGTCTATCTGCTGTAGAATAAACAGCTACCGTTTTTATCCCCATTTCTTTAGCAGTACGTATGACTCGTAAGGCAATTTCCCCGCGATTAGCAATTAATATTTTTTTAAACATAAATTGTAATGTATCCGATTCTTTTAATAATTAGGATCTAAAACAAATAAAGGTTGATCATAATCAACTGGAGTAGAATCTTCTACAAGAATTTTCACAATTTTTCCATCTACTTCAGATTCTATATCATTAAATAGCTTCATTGCTTCTATTACACAAATTTTTGTTCCTATTTTTATCTTATCTCCTACTTTCACAAAGGGGTCTTTATCTGGATGAGGTCTACGATAAAAAGTTCCAATCATAGGAGATTTAATAGTGATGTACTGATTCTTATCAGGTTTTTTTTCCATTTCTAATTTAGAAAACCTATCGGAAAAATCCGAAACAGGAGAATAAATTCTTCTGTTTTTTTTGTATAAAATTGGATTCAATGACTTGTTTCTTTTTTTTCTAAAAATGTTATTCTTAATATGAATTTGAGCTTCTCCTATTTTCACCCTTACTTCACGAATATTAAATTTCGAAATCAATTGAATCAGTGATTTAATATTTTTAAAATCCATAAATTTTACCGATAATCTACTTAAGATGGATTATCTTTTTGCAATACCATTTTCCCTCTATAATATAGTTTGCCTTCATGCCAATAAGCATGGTGATACAAATGTTTTTGGTGAGTTAAAGGACATTTAACTAATAAAGGTTCCTGTATTTTTATATGAGCTCTTCTTTTATTTCTCCTAGATTTAGATTGTCTTCTTTTAGGATGTGCCATAATAAATAATATACTCTTTTAATAAATCACTAATTTAGAAATAAAATTAAATGCTCTATAATAAAAATAATTTTTTTATATTTAATAATCATATTCCTAATAAGTTTTTCTTGATTTTTTTTTATGCATCAATTAACTAAACGTAGTGTGGATTATTCCAAATGGTATAATGAAATTATCATTAGATCTGGCTTAGCAGAATTTTCCGGCATTCGTGGTTTTATGATTATCAAGCCATATGGTTTTTCTATATGGGAAATCATAAAAAACACATTAGACAAAATGTTTAAAGAAACGGGACATGAAAATGTTTATTTCCCCATGCTTATTCCTAAATCATCTTTCTCGAAAGAAAAAAAACATATTGCAAGTTTTTCTAAAGGATGCGCTATAGTCACGCATTGTAAGTTGAAAAAAAATATAGATCAAGAGGAATTAACTGTAGATCCACAATCTAAACTACAAGAAGAATTAGTTATTCGACCTACTTCTGAAAGTATCATATGGAAAACTTATCGACAATGGATTCATTCTTATAGAGATCTTCCTATTCTTTTGAATCAATGGGGAAATGCTATTAGATGGGAAATGCGAACCCGTTTATTTTTAAGAACTTCTGAATTTTTATGGCAAGAAGGTCATACGGCTCATTCTACTGAACAAGAGGCCCTCGAAGAAACTAAAAAAATATTAAATATTTATACGGATTTTTCTGAAAACATTATGGCAATTCCTGTAGTACAAGGAGTGAAACCATATATGGATAAATTTTCTGGATCTGAAACCACATTCAGTCTAGAAGCCATGATGCAAGATGGAAGAGCTTTACAAATTGGAACTTCACATTTTCTTGGACAAAATTTTTCAAAAGCTTTCGATGTGAAATTCACTAATAAAAATGGGAAACAAGAATATGTATGGTCTACATCTTGGGGAGTTTCTACTAGATTAATAGGTGGAATCGTCATGTTACACTCAGATGATTATGGATTAATTTTACCTCCTAAAATAGCTCCTATACAAATAGTTATTATTCCTATATACAAAAACCAGCAAGAATTAAGTAAAATAAATGAAATAGCTGTAAGGATACAAAAGATTATAAAAGAAAAAGGATTTAGTGTGAAATATGATAACAGAGAGTTTTTTACCCCTGGATGGAAATTTCATGAATACGAAATGAAGGGGATCCCCATACGAATTCACATTGGTTTGGATGAAATCATAAAAGAAAAAGCCGAAGTGTTTAGAAGAGACACTTACGAAAAAGTAGATGTTTCTTGGAATCATCTCATCACTTTTATTCCAAAACTTCTTGATAAAATACAAAAAAATCTATATCAAAGAGCTTTAAATCGAACAAAAAAATTGACCATGATTTCAGATCATTATGAAGATTTTAAAAAAAAAATAAACAATGTAGGAGGTTTTATTTTGGCTCATTGGGATGGAACGCAAAATACAGGAAAAAAAATTCAAGAAGAAACGGAAGCTACTATACGTTGTATTCCAATTGATACTAAAAAAAAAGAAGTCGGAAAATGTATTTATTCTGGAAATCATTCTTCTCAAAGAGTTGTTTTTGCAAAATCTTATTAATTCAATTAAGAATAAGTGAGATTAAAAAACGTTTAATTTTCCTATAAATCTATTTATAGATGTGTATTTCTTTTTTTGTAAAAGATGAACTAACTCTTTTCTCAATCTATCAAAAATAGAGACCCCTTCTTTTATAAATTGTGTTCCTATTTGAACCGCTGATGCCCCACATAATATATGTTCAAAAATATCTTCTCCGGAACAAATACCTCCACATCCTATTATAGGAATTTCTTTGCGTAGGTAAGTATAAAATTGACGAATATTGGCTAATGCAAATGGTTTAATAGTTTTTCCTCCTATCCCTCCAAAACCCATTTTTGGTTGAATCACCACAGTTTCTTTATTGATATCAATGAAAAGACCATTAGGCAAACTATTAATACAAGTAACAAAGGAAATAGGATATTTATTTAATATAAAAGCCATTTTTTGAATATGCTTATTTTCAAAATAAGGAGGTAACTTAATCCCTAAAGGTTTTTTATAAAATTTAAATATATTTTCGAGAATTTTCGAAATATTATTAAAATCATAACCTAATACTTGATCTTTTCCAATAATATTTGGACAAGACAAATTTAATTCTACTGCACTGATATGGGAAGAAAGATTTGCTTTATGAAGAAGAATATAATTTTCCTCTATAGTAAGTCCTGATATCGATAAAAAAAAAGGTTTTTGATGATTTTTTTTTTCTAAGAAATCTAAATAAAAATCTATTCCGAGATTGGGGAGTCCCATAGAATTAATACTTCCCATATTCCATTCGAAATATCTAGGCTCTAGATTTCCTTTTCTTGGTTTCAATGTGCAACTTTTTGTTACAACAGCTCCAGAAGAGCTGACTATTAATTTATTAAGATCTACTTCTGTAGTACAGAGGACTCCTGATGCATTCATAATACAAGAAGCAAGTTTGATCCCATTTATATTAGCGGATATATCTATTTTTTTTTTCATGATCATATAATAAATTATGTAAATAATATAACACAAAACCCACAAGGATAAAATTTTTAACTTTACCAAAAAGAGGTTTTTTATGGAAGAAAAAGAACAGTTTTTTTTAAAAATTTATAATTTAGGTATCATCAAATTTGGTGATTTCACCTTGAAAAGTGGAATGACTTCTCCTATATATATAGACTTTCGTCCAATAGCTTCTAGACCAGATTTATTAATCAAACTTTCTGATTTGCTTCTTAGTGAAGTTCCATATCATACGTTTGAACTTATTTGTGGAGTTCCATATGCGGCTTTACCTATAGCTACTACTTTATCCTTAAGGTCAAACATCCCTTTGATTATTAAGAGAAAAGAAAATAAAGGCTATGGAACTAAGCGAATGATAGAAGGGATTTACAAAAGAGGACAAAATTGTCTTCTTATAGAAGATGTAATAACAAGTGGAGATAGTTTATTACAAACCGTGAGAGATCTTGAAAAAGAAGGATTGATTATTAAAAACATTCTATCTATTCTTGATCGTGAACAAGGAGGAATAGATAATATCAAAAAAAGAGGATTTAATATACGGACTTTATTTCGTATAGGAGAAGTTTTAAAAATATTAGAAAAAAAAGATCTTTTAAAGGAAAAAGAGATACATATCATTCAACTTTTTTTCAAAAAAAAGAATAAAAAAAATTTTCAGGAAAAACGTATTTCCTATGAAGAAAAAAAAGAAAAAATTTCTCATCCCATTGGAAAAAAACTTCTTGACATAACGTTGAAAAAAAAAACCAATTTGATTGTTTCAGCAGACTTAATATACTCTGAAAAAATTTTAGAACTAGTTAATTTGACAGGAGATTCCATTTGTGGATTGAAACTGCATGCAGATATTATTAGTGATTTTTCATCTTCATTCATTGCCTCTCTTAAAAAAATTTCTGTAGAAAAGAAATTTTTATTATTTGAAGATAGAAAATTATGTGATGTAGGACCTACTAATTATCTGCAATTACATCATGGAATACATAAAATTTCTTCTTGGGCAGATATTTTAACTGTACATGTACTTGCGGGAAGTATCAGTATACAAAACTTGAATATTCCTCCAAATATGGGATTGATTACTGTATCTGAAATGTCTTCTTCTGGAAGATTATCTGATGATAATTATATAAGAAAAGCTTTAAACATTTCTTTGAAAAATCCAAAAGTAATTGGAACCGTTGCACAAAGAAAAGTAGACGATAGATTATTATTATTTACTCCTGGAATTCATTTTTCTCAATCAAAAGAAAATTCTATGGGAAATACGTACATTCATCCTAATCAAGCATTTCAAGAAAGCAGAAGTGATTTTATCATAGTTGGAAAAGCTATTTATCAATCTAAAAATCCAAAAATAGTGGCAGAAAAATATAGAGAGGTAGGATGGACCGCTTATAAAAATGGACTTTAGAAATTATACTTAATATTATAACAAGACTTCAAATTAAAACATGAATAGATTAAGTTTTTTTTCAAAAAAATTAATGATACTGATTATATTTTTGTTTAATTTGTGCATAGATAGATAAGAGGAGGATGATAGAATTAAATATTTTTTTCTCGAAAGAGACATTATTAATTATGTTTTATCATCTTTATTATCCTCAAAAAACTCTAATTCGAAACTTAAAATTTTTTTGAATAAATTTTGAATATGGAATGGATAAATTCATTAATCAGTTGTTTCATGATCCTTTTTAGCATTATCGATATACTAGGAAATGCTCCCATAATTATGGGTTTTAAATCCAAAGGAAATATTATAGAGACAAAAAAAGTGATAGTGACTTCTCTTATTATCTTTTTATCTTTTTTGTTTTTAGGACAACCGATGCTAAAGATTATTGGTGTAGATGTCCACTCTTTTTCTGTTGCAGGATCTATCGTTTTGTTTCTAATTGGATTAGAAATGATTTTAGGCATAGATCTTCATAAAGTCACAGAAAATGCCCAAACTTCTATCGTTCCAATTGCTTTTCCACTTATAGCGGGACCTGGATCATTGACTACTCTAATTTCGCTAAGAACTACATATGATGTAAATGTTATTCTTATCTCATTGATACTAAATATGATAGTCGTTTACTTTGTCATAGATAGATGTGATTTTATAGCTGAAAAAATAGGAAATAATGGTTTAGATATACTAAAAAAGATATTCGGGATCGTTTTATTAGCTTTTGCAGTAAAAATTTTTGGAGCTAACGCAGGTCAATTATTTCAATAAATATGTTCAGTATTTATAATTATATTAAATATTTTTTTAATAGAGTAATTAATATCCTGGAATTTTGGTAAAAATTTTCCTACATAAATAAATACAATATGATAACTACAACTAGTTCGCTTTATTTTTTCTTCTAAAATAGATTTATTCAATAAAAAAGAGGCCCGCAATAAACGTTTTATTCTATTTCTATGTACGGATTTTTTGAACTTTTTTTTTTACCAAAGTCCCAATTAGCTTTGTCCATCTCGTTTTATTTTCCTTATTCGGATACAATAAAAAAAAACTATAAACAGGGAATACGGGTAATAATTTTCCGTATTTGATTGTATTATAAATAATATTTTTTTTTCTTTTTACTTCAAAGCCCATACATACATACATTTCAAGTTTTCTCATCATTCATAAATTCCTCCAACTTTGAAACCATCCCTACAGGTCCACAAATGAATGGAGTCCTTTGATGTAATTTGAAAGGTTCTATATCTAGAATTCTTTTTTTTCCATCAGAAGCTTTTCCACCCGCTTGTTCTGTTAAAAATGCCATAGGATTGCATTCATAAAGTAACCTCAATTTTCCATTTGGAGAAAGCGCTGTTTTAGGATATATATATATACCTCCTTGTATCATATTTCTATGAAAATCTCCCACTAACGATCCAATATATCGTGCCGTATAAGGACGATTATCTTTTTCTTCTTGACAATATCTTATAAATTTTTTTATTCCATTAGGAAATCTAATATAATTTCCCTCGTTGATAGAATAAATTTTTTCTACTTCAGGAAAATGAAGTTTAGGATGAGATAAATAAAAAGTTCCTACAGAAGGATCTAAAGTAAATCCATGTACTCCATTTCCTGTAGTATAGACTAAGATAGTGGAAGATCCATAAATAATATATCCTGCAATAATTTGTTGATTTCCTTTTTGTAAAAAATCTTCTATTCTTAAATCCATTTGAATAGGAGTATTTTTGATATACACTGAAAATATAGTACCAATAGACACATTGACATCTATATTGGAAGAACCATCCAGTGGATCTATTAAAACAATGTATTTATTTTGAAGAGGATTTTCTTTTTCTCCATTTATAACTATAAAATCTTTGCTTTCTTCCGAAGCTATGCCACAAACTACATTTCTGCTTTTAAATGATTCAATAAAAATTCTATGTGCAAAATCATCTAGTTTTTGTTGATTTTCTCCTTGTATATTAGTTATTCCGGAACTCCCAATTTTTTCGGTTAAACCGGCTTTATTCACCTCCTTATTAATAGCTTTAGCTGCTAATTTAATAGAACTGAATAAACGTAATAAATCTTCTGTGGAATATAAAAAACGATCCCTATTTTCTATGATAAATTCTCCTAATGTATACATGATGTATTGGAAAATATATAAATATCAGATTTTTTTTCTTTTCTGAAAGCATTGAATCTTTATGAAAAAGACAAAGATTTTTAAATAAAATAAAAATCATCTATTTATGTACTTAATATTCTATTTTTTGTACAAATTTAGAGTTAATTTCATTTGAAAACATGATAGAATACAAACTGTAAAAATTCAAATTTTAATCTTTAAAAAAAAAGTTATAAATTTTTAACCACAAAAAAAAGAAGGAATAAATACATTCATTCGTTTTTTTGAGTAATTTTATTAGTTCATGAAAATTCTTCAAATTTCATTTATATTATTATGGCGTGCCTGGTTTTTTCTAATCAATATCTTTTTAGTGCCATTATGGGCAGGAGCATCTATTCCATTTCTTTTTAAAGATAAATATTATCATATTGCATATTGGTTTCACCAAATGTGGGCAAGGAGCAATCTTTTTCTCATGGGGTTTTGGTATGTACTAGAAAAAGATAAAGAAACATTAGATAAGAATAAACAATATGTGATTATCAGTAATCATAGTTCTATTATGGACATTATGTTGATTTACTCTTTAATGAGAAACCATCCCTTAGTTTTTGTAGGAAAAGCAGAGTTAGCCAAACTTCCTTTTTTCGGTTTTGTTTATAGAAGAAGCAATATATTAATAGACAGGAAAAATTTGTCTAGTTGCATACAAGTATTTAAACAAATACAGGAAAAAGTCGATTCTGGAAAAAGTGTTTGTATTTTTCCAGAAGGAGGAGTTCCTAATCCTTCTATTTTTTTAGATCATTTTAAAAGTGGTGCCTTTTCTATCGCTATAATAAAAAAGATACCTATTGTTCCAATTACCATAGCTGATATAAAAACAAAATTTCCCAGTTTTCCTATTATAAAGGGTGGACCTGGAAAAATACGAATAAAACAACATCATTCCATTTCAACAAAAAACTTATCCTTAAAAGACAAAAATTTTTTAAAAGAAAAATGTTTTAATTTAATTAAATATCAATTAGAAAAATTTGAACGTGAAAAAATAAAAAATGATAATTAACTCGTGAACAAAAAGATTCATATTTACACAGATGGTTCTTCTAAAGGAAATCCTGGACCTGGTGGATATGCGATTTTTATAGAAGTAGTAGGAACTTCTTATAGAAAAGTACTTTCCGAAGGTTTTCGTTATACCACTAATAATCGAATGGAACTATTAGCCATCATAGTTGGATTAGAAAAAATTACAAAAACGAAACAGAATATTGTTGTGTTTACCGATTCTAAATATGTGGTAAATACTATTCAAAACAATTGGATATATAAATGGAAAAAAAATAATTTTTATAAAAAAAAAAACGTAGATCTATGGATCCGATTTTTAGATATATTTAATCAACATTTTATTGTGTTTCAATGGATAAAAGGACATGATTTTCATTATATTAATGATTATTGTGATCGACTATCCGTAGAAGCTTCCAAAAGAAAAAATCTAAAAATAGATCATGTTTATGAGAAATATGAAAAGAAAAAAAATATTCATTAATTATAATTTCTTTGTCTAAGAACTTCATATATGATTATAGACATAGCATTACTTACATTTAGAGAATCTATATCTCCAAACATCGGGATAGTTATTATTTTGTGAGCGATATTTAACCAAATAGGCGATACTCCCTTACTTTCTGAACCTAAAACAATAGCTAAACGTGAATAAAATTGAGTTCTATATAATTGTATAGACTTTTCATGAAACCCTGTTACTACAATTTCTATTTTTTTCTTTTGTAACCATGAAATAATAGAATTTGTTTCCTCAATGATAATTTTGTTTGTAAAAACACTTCCTAGACTACATCTGATTATATTAGGATTGTAGATATAAGTTTTTATATTACATAATATAATGAAATGAACCCCGACCGCATCAGCTATTCTTAGCATAGCTCCTAAATTTCCAGGTTTTTCTATCCCATCTAATATAAGAATAAAAGGATTTTTAGGGATTTTTATATTTTCTAATCTTTCAAGATTTTTTCTTTTAAATAATGCTATGATTCCACCGGAATTTTCTCTATAGGCTAATTTTTTGAAGGCTTTTATACTAATAAAAAAAACAATGTGATTAAACGATTTGATAAGATTATATTTATAAAATATTTTTTTACATATGAAAATTTCCATGGGGAAATAATTACCTTTTATAGCCATTTCAAATTCTTTAATTCCTTCTACGAAAAAGATTTTACTGTAACTTTTTTTATAAATTTTTATTAAATTCCTAATTTTATGACTACGTGTCCCATATATATTTTCCATGATTATGAAATTTCTAAAAAATATGATAGAACTTACATGAATCTAGCTATAGAATGGTCAAAATTATCTTATAATGAATTATGAAATTTCTAAAAAATATGATAGAACTTACATGAATCTAGCTATAGAATGGTCAAAATTATCTCATTGTAAAAAAAAAAAAGTAGGAGCTATTATCGTAAAAAATAACCGAATCATATCCGATGGATACAACGGAACTCCAAGTGAATTTGATAATATATGTGAAGATCAAAATGGAGATACTAAATGGTATGTTCTGCATGCAGAAGCAAATGCTATTTTAAAAATGTCCACCTATTCGTATTCTTGTAAAGGTGCTTTTTTATACATTACACATTTTCCATGCAAAGAATGTAGCAAATTAATTTATCAGTCTAAAATTAAAAGAGTCGTATATTTATATGATCATAAATATACCATAAAAAATGATGGATTAAACTTTTTAAAAAAATCTAAAATCATAGTAGATCCTATTTTTGAATAATTACAAAACCCAGATGGCGGAATAGGTATACGCGTTGGACTCAAAATCCAATGATTTTACATCATGCGGGTTCGAATCCCGCTCTGGGTACTACTACTACTAACTAGTACTACTATTTTTAGAACAAAAAATATCGTTGAGAAAGCGGTAAAAAATCCGATGGGTTGGATGTTATTTTTTTTCCTTCTATATAAACGCTATAGGTCTTTGGATCGACCTCCAAATCTGGTGTTTCTCCATTTAATATCATGTCTTTTTTGGATAAAGAACGACATCCTTTGACTATCTTTATCTTCTTTTTTATTTCATTTGTTTCTAGAAATCCATCATTAATAGCATGTGATGAAACAAAAATACTGCTCAATTTTGGTTCAAAATAACCAAACATTTTACGATACATAAATGGTTGTGGGGTAGGAATAGTTGCATTAGGATCTCCCATACTAGCGTATGCCACCATGCCGCTTTTTATAACTAATTCAGGTTTCACTCCAAAAAAAGATGGTTTCCATAATACCAAATCTGCCATTTTTCCAATAGAAATGGATCCAACATATTCTGAAATTCCATGAGTAATAGCAGGATTTATAGTATATTTAGAAATATATCTCTTTACTCTAAAATTATCATTTTGATAAGAATCTAAAGAACCTCGTTCTTTTTTCATTTTATCTGCCGTTTGCCAAGTACGTTTTACGACCTCTCCAATCCTTCCCATAGCTTGAGAATCTGAACTGGTCATACTGATAGCTCCTATGTCATGTAATACTCCTTCTGCACTAATTGTTTCAGATCTAATACGTGATTTAGCAAAAGCTATGTCTTCCGGAAGATTTGAATCTAAATGATGACATATCATTAACATATCTAAATGTTCATCAATAGTATTGCTCGTATAAGGCATAGTAGGACTTGTAGATGACGGTAAAATATTTGTATGAGATATTACTTTTAATAAATCAGGAGAATGTCCTCCTCCTGCTCCTTCTGTATGATATGTATGAATCGTTCTATTTTTAAATGTTTTTAAAGTATCTTCTACATAACCTGATTCATTTAATGAATCTGTATGGATGTTTACTTGTACATCCATTTGTTCCGAAACATTTAAACATTGATCTATCACATATGGAGTACTTCCCCAATCCTCATGAATCTTTAATCCACCAGCACCAGCCTTTATCTGTTCAATTAATGCTTCAGGATGAGAACTATTTCCACTCGCAAGAAAGATAAAATTTATCGGAATGTGATCTGTGCTTTTTAACATTCTTTGAATATTCCAAACTCCAGAAGTACAATTAGTAGCTATAGTTCCTGTAGCAGGACCTGATCCACCACCAATAATGGTTGTCGTTCCATTTTCTAATGCAACTTCAAATAATTGAGGACAAATATAATGAACATGACTATCTACACTACCAGTCGTTACAATCATGTTTTCTGAAGAAATAACCTCAGTTCCCGCACCAATATACATATTTGAAGTAACCCCATCCATAAAATATGGATTTCCTGCTTTTCCTATCCCAACAATGATTCCATTTTTGATTCCAAGATCGGCTTTTATAATTCCCCAATGATCAATAATAATCGCGTTAGTTAATACTAGATCCAGAACTCCTTCGTTTCTAGTGGCAAATGGATGTTGGCCCATTCCATCTCGAATAACTTTGCCTCCTCCGAAAACACACTCATCTCCATAAATAGTGTAATCTTTCTCAATCTCAATCCATAAAGAAGTGTCTCCCAAACGGACTTTATCACCTTTGGTAGGACCATACATACTTGCATAAGATTCTCTATCTAACTTTTTCATATTCATATTTTTGTATTTTCTTTTCCTGAAAATCCATAAATTTTTTGACTTCCACCTATTTTTACCAAAAAAACTTCTTTTGTCTCACCTGGTTCAAAACGAATCGATCTACCAGAAGGTATATCTAATCTATACCCTTTAGTTCCATTTCTATCAAAATGAAGAGCAGCATTTGTTTCATAAAAATGAAAATGAGAGCCTACTTGTATGGGACGATTTCCAACATTAGATACTACTCTTTCTATACGATGTCTACCAGGTAATAAAGCAATTTCTTCTTTGAGAAGATTATATTCCCCTGGAATCATGTTGGAGGAATCATTCTTAATGCTTTTTTTAATAGGATGATGAATGGTTACTAATTTTGTCCCATCAGGAAAAGTGGCTTCTATTTGAACATTATTAAGCATTTCATATACTCCATCCATCACTTGATTATCATGTAGGAGGTTTCCTGCTTCACACATAAGTTCTTTCACGGTTTTTCCATCACGTGCACCTTCCATCACATAATGAGTAATTAAAGCAACAGATTCAGGATAATTTAATTTTAATCCTCTTTCTAAACGTTTTTTCGCCAATTCTCCAGCCATGTGAAGAAGAATTTTTTCCTTTTCATAAGAAGTTAAATGCATATGCTTTCTTTGAGTTATTTTTCAATTCGCAAACAAACCAAACCTATATCGCCTATATCGTTGCAATCACATACAAATTTAAATATATTATTATCGAAAAAAAAATTAAACATTTATTGTTCATCACATTGATGTTTTTTATTAGCTATCTATCTTTTTTTTTAAAAAGTTATTTATTTTTTTCTTGAAAAAAAGCATCAATTCAAATGTTTCAATAACAATAGCTGTCTATTCCAACTGACTCAAACTTTTCAAATTCATTTTATACCAGTAAATAATTCAGGATATCTTGACGAAGATAATGATAGCATAAATAATTTTATGGAGAAATATTTTTAAACTTGAAAAAGACACTTCTCTGCAAATTATCATTATTTTTGTCTTCAATCTTTTCTTTAACATGGGAAAATTGTTTTAATAAATAATTCATTAAAAAATGCAAGTTTTAAAATTTGGGGGAAGTTCCGTGGCTCATTCTGATTCCATAAAACGTATTTGTTCTTTATTAGAAAAGAAACCAAAAGGAAGATATGCGATTGTGGTATCTGCATTAGGAAATATTACCGATCAGTTAATTCAATGTGGTAAATTAGCTTCTGAGAGAAAAAATACTTATAAAAATATTCTAGAAGAAATAGAAATTCGTCATCTTAATATTATCAGAGAGTTATTTCCAATTACTTATCAAAGTCATTTAATTAGTTGGATCAAAAAGAATATTAATGATTTAGAAAGTTTATGCGACGGAATTTTTCAGGTAGAAGAACTATCAAAACGTTCTTTAGACAAAATCATGAGTTTTGGAGAATTAAGTTCTTCTTTTCTCATTGCAGAAAAACTAAAACAATCTGGTTTAGATGCTGTTTGCAAAGATAGCAGAGAATTGATCATCACTGATTCCCAATTTGGATGTGCACAAGTAGATTTTATAACAAGTAATCACCATATTATTCAGTTTTTTAGGGAAAAAACATCCGAATATATTGTTTTACCAGGTTTTATAGGATCTACTTTAGAAAATGAAACTACAACTCTTGGCAGAGGAGGTTCTGATTATACGGCAGCTATTTTAGCCGCTGCGATATCTGCAAGTTTACTTGAAATATGGACGGATGTGAGTGGGATGATGACGGCAAATCCAAAAATAGTGAATCAAGCCTTTCCTATTAAAGAGATTTCTTATGAAGAGGCTATGGAATTATCGCATTTTGGAGCAAAAGTTATTTATCCTCCGACGATACAACCAGCTATGAAAAAACATATTCCTATACAAATTAAAAATACTTTTTCTCCTATAGACCCAGGAACTTTGATTTATATTAGTAAAAGTACTAATATTAGTCAACCAGTTACCGGAATTTCTGGAATTCAAAATTTGGCTTTGCTAACTCTTGAAGGAAGTGGGATGGTAGGTATACCAGGTTATTCTAAACGTTTGTTTGAAGCTTTATCACGTGAAAAAATCAATGTTATTTTTATTACCCAAAGTTCTTCAGAACATTCGATAACTACCGGTATCCATGAAATGGATGTCATCAAAGCAAAGGCTGTAATAGATAGCGAATTCGCTCAAGAGATCCATCAAAGACGTATTGATCCATTAACGATAGAAAAAGACCTTTGTATCATTGCCGTAGTAGGAGACAATATGAAAAATCTTCATGGAACTAGTGGAAAAATGTTTGCAGCCTTAGGGAGAAATAGTATTAATGTTAGAGCTATTGCACAAGGATCTACTGAAAAAAATATATCTGCAGTTATTCGAAAAGCTGATTTTAAAAAAGCTTTGAATACCTTGCATGAAGCTTTTTTTGAAAGTCCTCCAAAACAAATTAATCTCTTCATTTGTGGAGTAGGAAAAGTTGGAAGTAAATTACTTGAACAAATTGATCAACAACAAAATTACTTGCTTGAAGAGTTAAAACTTCAAGTAAGGGTGATTGGATTAGCTAATAGCAAAAAAATGTATTTTGATGATAATGGAATAAATTTATTTCAATGGAAGAATGATCTGAATAAAAAAGGTCATAAGATGAATATCTATTCTTTCATGGAAGAAGTATGGAAATTTAATCTAAGAAATAGTTTATTTGTCGATAATACAGCTAGTGAAGAAATGGCGATGACTTATGAAAAATTTTTGCAGAATGGAATTGGAGTAATCACTTGTAACAAAATAGCTTGTTCATCGGATTATGATCATTATAAAAGATTAAAAACTCTTTCTAGACATTTTAAAGCTCCATTTTTATTCGAAACGAATGTAGGAGCAAGTCTTCCAGTGATTAGCACACTTAACGATCTTATAAATAGTGGAGATAAAATAAAAAAAATAGAAGCTGTATTATCTGGAAGTTTAAATTTCATTTTTAATCATTTCGTAGGAGAAAAAACCTTTTTAGAAGTGGTAAAAGAAGCTCAATTAAAAGGATACACGGAACCAGATCCTCGCATTGATCTTAGTGGATTAGATGTCATGCGAAAAATACTTATTTTAGCAAGAGAATGTGGGGCTCCATTGGAACTTAGTGATATTCACCAAAAATCTTTTCTTCCTGAAAGTTGTTCAAAGGTTATTTCTATTGAAAATTTTTATCAAGAATTACATCAATATAGTGATTACTTTTTTAAAATTAGAGAAGAAGCAGAAAAAGAAAAAAAACGTCTACGTTTTATTGCTCGTTATGAAAATGGCCTAGCTTCTGTAGGTTTAGAATCTGTAAAACAAAGCCATCCTTTTTATCAACTAGAAGGAAAAGATAATATGGTTTTATATAATACATCTCGTTATGCTGAACAACCTCTGATTATAAGGGGAGCAGGAGCTGGAGCAGAAGTTACGGCTTCTGGGGTATTTTCGGATATTATTAAAGCTACTAAATAAAAATCATGAATAGGATTAAGATATTGGCACCAGCGACTGTGGCTAATTTAGCTTGCGGTTTTGATATTATTGGATTAGCTTTAGATATTCCAGTAGATGAAATTCTTTTATATAAGTCAAATAATCCTGGAATACGTATTAATCGAATAGATGGATCCACATTACCTAATGATCCAAAAAAAAATGTAGCTTTTGTTGCTTTACAAGCTTTGTTAAAAAAATATCAGCAAAAACAAAGATTTGATAAAGAGAAACAAATAGGTTTTGAAATAGAATTAATTAAAAATATACATCCAGGAAGTGGAATAGGCTCTAGTGCGGCTAGTGCTGCTGGTGTGGTATATGGAGCTAATATATTACTAGGAAATCCGTTTAATAGAATGCAGCTGATCCGTTTTGCTATGGAAGGAGAACGTATAGCCAGTGGGACTGCTCATGCGGATAATGTAGCTCCTGCTATTATGGGAGGAGTCACATTAGTAAGAAGTTATCAACCATTAGACATTACCAAATTACATTCTCCAAATGAATTATGGGTAAGCATAATTCATCCACAAATTGAAATAAAGACCTCAGACGCTAGAGAAATACTAAAACAAAAAATATTAATGACAGATGCTATACGACAATGGGGAAATATAGGTGCATTAGTAGCAGGATTATATCAAGAAGATTATGAACTCATTAGTAGATCTCTAGAAGATTTTATTGTTGAACCCATACGTGCAATGCTGATTCCTGCATTTTACGAATTAAAAATAAGATGTAAAGAAATAGGAGCTTTAGGTGGAGGAATATCTGGATCAGGTCCTTCTGTATTTATGTTAAGTAAAGGAAATGATATCGCAAAAAAAGTTACTGAAGTGATGAATCGTGTTTATTCTCCATTAAAAGTAGATTATAAAATTTATACTTCTCCTATTAATCAACAAGGAGTAAAGTTTTCTGAAATCCTTTAATAAGAATACAATACATTCAAAATAAAATTTTTCTTATGTTATATTACAGTTTAGAAGATCATAAAAATATCGTTTCTTTTGAGAATGCCGTTTTAAGAGGTTTAGCAACAGATGGAGGGTTATATTTTCCGGAAAATATTCCTATTCTAAAACGTCAATTCCTAGATAATCTACAAAAATATGACATATATACTATTGCGATGGAGATTATCAAACCATATATAGGAAAATCGATTTCTGAAGAATCTATATACCGTATAATTCAGACGACTTTGAATTTTCCTTTTCCATTACAACGAATTCATGATAATATATACGTTTTAGAACTTTTTCATGGACCTACTTTAGCATTTAAAGACGTAGGAGCTAAATTTATGGCCGGATGTTTAAGTCATTTTCACAAAAAAATAGGAAAATTAGTGACGGTTTTAGTAGCAACTTCTGGAGATACTGGGGGGGCTGTCGCCAAAGGATTTCATAATGTTTCTGGAATAGAAGTTATTATATTATATCCTTATAAAGGGGTCAGCTTATTACAGGAGAAGCAAATGACCTGTTTAGGGGGGAATATATTAGCTATAGAAATAAAGGGTAATTTTGATGATTGCCAATCCATGGTGAAGAAAGCATTTTTAGACAAAAAAATACGAGATAAATATTTACTAACTTCTGCTAATTCTATTAACATAGGAAGATTGCTTCCTCAAATGTTTTATTATTTTTTAGCTTATAGACAAATAATAGAAGAAAATAGAAAATTTATTTTTTCAGTTCCAAGTGGAAACTTTGGAAATATCTGTGCGGGAATGATGGCTGAGAAAATGGGATTACCTATTAAATATTTTATAGCATCCACAAATATTAATGACACCATTCCTAGATTTTTAAAAACAGAAAAATATCATCCTCTTCCAGTAAAAAAAACGATATCAAATGCCATGGACATATCCCATCCAAGTAATTTTTCTCGTATATGGCATTTATATGAAGAAAGTATGGTGCAATTACGAAAAAAAATGTCCTCTTATCAATTTACAGATGAAGAAACTTTAGCCATTATAGAAATGGTATGGCAAGAACATAAATATATGCTAGACCCCCATGGAGCTATTGGTTACTTAGGACTTAGACAATACTTACAAGAAGTGAAAGATCCTTTAGCCACAGCTGTTTTTTTAGAAACAGCTCATCCTATTAAATTCTTAGATCACATGCCATATTCTTTGCGAGAAGAAATTATTGTCCCTAAAAAATTAGAAGTCCTTTTGAATTCAGAAAAAAGTGAAAAAAAAATATCTATGTCCAACAATTACGATATGTTTCAAAATTGGTTAATTAATAGATAGGACTAATTATAAAGTTCGAAATTAAATAGCTACGTCTCCCTTTATATGTGGATGATAATTGTAATTGATTAATTTAAAATCTTCGAAAGAAAAATCAAATATATTTTTTACAGAGGAATTTAAAATAATTTTTGGCAATGGTTTAGGTTTACGTTGTATTTGAAGTTTAACTTGTTCTATATGGTTATTATATATATGAGCATCTCCTATCGTGTGAATGAATTTTTTTGCTCTAAAATTGAGTGTTTGAGCTATCATAGTAAGTAATAAAGCATAAGAAGCAATATTAAAAGGTAATCCAAGAAAAATATCAGCACTTCTTTGATATAATTGTAAAGACAATTGTTGGTTTTCTGAAACATAAAATTGAAAAAGTAAATGGCATGGAGCTAATCTCATTTCTCGAATCATTCCTACATTCCAAGAAGAAACGATCAAACGTCGTGAATGAGGATTTGATTTTATTTCTTTTATAAGATTAGTAATTTGATCAATAGAATGACCATCATAAGCAGGCCATCTACGCCATTGGAATCCGTATATTGGACCTAAATCTCCATTTTTATCAGCCCATTCATTCCATATAGATACTTTATTATCTTTTAGATACCGAATATTTGTATATCCTTTCAAAAACCATAATAACTCATAAATAATAGAACGTATGTTTAATTTCTTGGTAGTTAAAATAGGAAATCCTTTTTCTAAATCAAATTTCATTTGATATCCAAATAAACTTTTTGTTCCTATTCCAGTCCGATCCATTTTTTTTATTCCATTTTTTAATACATTTTTTAATAGATCTAAATATTGTTCCATAACTAAAATTATTTCTTTTTTAAAGAGTATTTTTGCATAAAAAAAACATAATTATGAATCAAAAGGTACTCTTCTTTTCTACAAGAAGTGGATTAAGACTATCAGAGAGTATAGCTTATCATTATGGAAATTTTTTAGGAAAAGTTCGTTTTTTGGAATTTAGTGATGGAGAATATTCCCCTTTTTTTGAACAGTCTGTTCGTGGATCACGAGTATTTTTGATTGGATCTACTTTTCCTCCAGTGGATAATTTGATGGAATTACTTTTAATGTGTGATGCAGCACGAAGGGCTTCGGCTCATAATATTACACTTGTAATTCCATACTTTGGATGGGGAAGACAAGATCATAAAGATAAACCAAGAACTCCTATTGCTGCAAAACTTATAGCTAATTTAATGGTTGCATCAGGAGCTAATAGAGTAATGACCATGGATTTACATGCAGATCAAATTCAGGGTTTTTTTGATATTCCTGTAGATCATTTATATGCATCTAGAATATTTATCAATTATATCAAAAAATTGAACCTAGATCAATTAACCATCGCCTCTCCAGATATGGGAGGAGCAAAAAGAGCTAGAAGTTATGCAGGATATTTAGGAACAGATGTGGTGATCTGCTATAAAGAAAGAAAGAAGGCAAACGAAATAGAATTTATGAATCTTATTGGAAATGTCAAAGAAAAAAATATCATCCTCATAGATGATATGGTAGATACAGCAGGAACTTTAACAGAAGCAGCTAGTCTAATTAAAAAACAGGGAGCGAAAAGTGTACGTGCTATAGCTACTCATCCTGTTTTATCAGGAAATTCATATGAAAGAATAATCAAATCATCTCTTGAGGAATTAGTCGTCACGGATACCATTCCTCTCAAGAAAAATCATGAAAAAATCAAAGTATTATCTTGCGCTCCTCTTTTTGCAGAAGTGATGCAATCGATTCATAATGACGAATCCATTAGTAATAAATTTATAATTTGATTTTATTTTAATATGCAATATGTAAATATATACGGTAAAAAAAGAAATATTGGGAAAAAGTTTATTGAAACCATTCGACTTTCCGGAGAAATTCCTTGCATTTTATATGGAAAAAATATAAATATTCCATTTTCTACTTCCTTAGAAACTTTTAAAAAGTTAGTATATACACCGGAAGTGTATTGGGTTTCTATTCAAATAGAAGGAGAATATAAAAATATCAAAGCCGTTAAAAAAGAAATTCAATTTGATCCTATTAGCGAAAAAATCTTGCATGCTGATTTTTGCAAAATAGAAGATTCTAAACCAATGACATTGGAAATTCCTATAAAAACTTTTGGAAGACCTATTGGAGTTTCCAAAGGGGGAGAATTTTATTCTCCGATTAGAAAATTAAAAGTAAAAGCAATTCCTTCTCATTTTCCAGAATATATCAAATTAGATGTTCAATATTTAGACATAGGAGATCGAATAACGGTAAAAGATCTATTAAAAAAGGAATATAACATCTTACATCCTTTAAATACTCTGGTAGCTAGAGTAAAACCTTCTCGTATTGTTTCTACTACTACTGATCATGTTGTGAAAAGCTCTCAAGACGAAAAAAAAGACCTTAAAGCTAAAGAAGATAAAAAAATTAAAAAATAATCAAGTGAACGATCGTTATTTTATGAAAATTGCTTTAGAGGAGGCTTTAATAGCTTTTCACAAAGATGAAGTCCCCATAGGAGCTGCAATAACATATGAAAATATAGTCATAGCTAGAGCACATAATTTAACTGAAACATTAAGTGATATTACTGCACATGCAGAAATGTTAGTCATCAACTTAGCTTCTGATTATTTAGGAAAGAAATATATACAAGAATGCACTTTATATGTGACTATGGAACCCTGTATTATGTGTGCTGGAGCTTTATTTTTTTCTCAAATAGGAAGAGTAGTATGTGGAACTCTCAATTATAAAAGAGGTTTTTTATATACGGGAATTAAATTGCATCCTAAAACAAAATTTTTATCTGGAATAATGAAAAATCAATGTAAGAATCTTTTACAGGAGTTCTTCTTCTTCAAAAGAAAAAGAATTTTTAAAATTAAATGAGAACTTTTTTCTTCTTGCTGATTCTAAGTTTTATAATGATAGGGAATGTTGTCATTAAAACAATGAGTAATACGATCCATTCCAAGTGGTTTTTAAGCTCTGGAAACCTTTTGTCTAGATAGTGGCCAGCTAACATGATAGAAAAAGTCCAAGCGAGTGCTCCTATAATATTATAGATCATAAATTTTTTAAAATCAACACGAATTGCACCTGCTACAATGGGTGCAAAAGTTCGAAGCATTGGAAGAAAACGGCTCATAATAAGTGCTGTTGTTTTATATTTGTTATAAAACAATTTGGCTATAATAAGATGTTTTTTCTTAAAAAGAAAGGTATCTTTTTTTTTATATAATAAATTTCCGGATTTATACCCTAACCAATACCCCAGCATATTTCCAAGAATAGCTACTCCTGCTACAATTAAAATTATTACAAAAAATGGGACATTATAAAAATTTCTGCATAAATCTTTTCCAAAAATTCCGGCAGTAAATAATAAAGAATCTCCTGGTAAGAAAAAACCAATAAAAAAACCCGTCTCTGCAAAAACAATTGCCAAAAGAATAAACAAAGCGGTATTTCCAAAATAGAAAAAAATCCATCTAGGATTGAACAAATGCTGAAAAAAATCCCAAAAATCTGACATTTTCAATAACGAATATGATTTTATTTCAAGAAAAGTAAAGTTAAATATTTCCGTTTTTTATTAGGAATATTCTCAAAATATAGGTTGAAAATATTTATTTTTACAGATATCAATGTGAATATTTATTTATGGAGTACTTGTTCAAAGTTATTAATATTTTAGGATGGGGACCAAATATATTTTTCTTAATAGTTTTTTTACTCTTTTTAATTTTTTGGTTATCCAAAATATTTTATTTTATTGATTAATTTAATTAAGTTAAGGGTTAAAAAACACACGTATGTTGTTGTATGATAAGAAAAAAATTTTTTATTTTAATGAAGAAGGCTATAAGATGTTGGAAAATTATCTACTTGATCAGGTGGATTCCACAATAAATACATTTATTTTAGTAGATCATTATACCAATATTCATTGTCTTCCCCGCCTCATTTCTCATGTGAAAATTTTAGAAAAATCTAATATAATTCAAATTAAACCAGGAGAAGAGGAAAAAAATATTTATACCTGCATTCAAATATGGAAAAATCTAGAGAAGTTTAAGGCTAATAGAAATAGTTTAATTATTAATTTAGGAGGAGGAGTAATTACAGATATAGGAGGATTTGTAGCATCTGTATTTAAAAGAGGAGTTCGTTTTATTAATATTCCTACCACATTGTTAGGAATGGTAGACGCATCTATAGGATATAAAACAGGAGTTAATTTAGAATCCATTAAAAATGAAATAGGCTCTTTTTATTCTCCAGAATTTTTAATTATTGATCCTTATTTTTTAAAAACTCTTCCTGAAAAGGAATTTATTTCAGGAAAAGCTGAAATGTTTAAACATGGATTGATTGCAGATGAAAAATTTTGGATAGAGATGAAAACATCGACCATGGATGATTATAGGAAATCTTATTATCAATGGGGCGATTTAATCCATAAATCCATATTAATAAAAAATAAAATCGTCGAGAAAGACCCTAAAGAAAAAGGGTTAAGAAAAATTCTGAATTTTGGACACACTATTGGTCATGCATTGGAAAGCTATTTTATGAATTATAAAAAAGGAAAACTTATACATGGTGTAGCTATAGCTATGGGGATGGTCTATGAATCATGGTTATCATATAAAGTGAATGGATTGTCTATGAATAGTTATCAAGAAATAAAATCCATTCTTTCTGAATTATATCCTATACAACAAAACATATCAGATTTAGAAATGGATAAAATATTCTCTATCATGGAACATGATAAAAAAAACGATAGGAATAAAATTCAATTTTCCTTATTAAAAAAAATAGGGACTTGTTCGTACAATTGTCATGTCCCGAATTTATTAATCAAAGAAAGTTTTTTACAAATTTAATAAAGGATTCAATCTTTTATGAATTCATTCATATTCTTTTTTTTTAAAAAAATATGTACTTTATCCTAATAAATACCATAATGTTTATAAAATGAATGAAGGAGAAAAATTAATTCCTATCAATATTGAAGATGAAATGAAATCATCTTACATAGATTACTCTATGTCTGTTATCGTATCCAGAGCTCTTCCTGATGCTAGAGATGGTTTAAAACCTGTACATCGTAGAGTCCTGTATGGGATGTATCAATTAGGAATTTTTTCTAATAATCCTTATAAAAAATCGGCTCGTATTGTTGGAGAAGTATTAGGAAAGTATCATCCACATGGAGACATTTCTGTTTATGATACCATGGTTCGTATGGCACAAAAATGGACTCTTCGTTATCCATTGATAGATGGACAAGGAAATTTTGGTTCATTAGATGCAGATCCACCTGCGGCAATGCGTTATACAGAAGTGCGAATGAAAAAAATGTCTGAAGAGATGTTATTGGACATCAAAAAAGAAACAGTAGATATGCAACTGAATTTTGATGATTCGATAGAAGAACCTACAGTTTTACCTACAAGAATTCCGAATCTTTTGATTAATGGATCTTCTGGAATTGCTGTGGGGATGGCGACAAACATTCCTCCTCATAATTTAAAAGAAACTATAAAGGCTATTTGCGCTTATATTGATAACAATCAAATATCTGTAGAACAGATAATGGAATATATTAAAGCCCCAGATTTTCCTACGGGTGGAATTATTTATGGATATGATGGAGTCAAGAAAGCTTTTTCGACTGGAAGAGGACGTATTGTGTTACGTGCCAAAGTTCATTTGGAAGAAATTCAGGGAAGACAATGTATTATTGTAGATGAAATCCCCTATCAAGTAAATAAAGCAGAAATGATCACTAGAACTGTAGAATTAATGAAAGAAGGAAAAATGGAAGGAATTTATCAGATTCGCGATGAATCTGATAGAAATGGGTTACGGATCGTATATATGCTTAAACAGAACACGAATCCTCATATATTATTGAATAATTTATTCAAATATACATCTTTGCAAACTTATTTTAATGTAAATAACATTGCTTTAGTTAAAGGAAAGCCAGTTCAATTAAATATTAAAGATTTTATCCAACATTTTGTAGACCATCGACAGGATGTTATCATTCGTCGAACTCAATACGAATTGAAAAAATGTCAAGACCGTGTTCACATTTTAACAGGTTTTCTAACTATATTAGATCATTTAGATAAAATGATTGAATTGATCAAAGAATCCAAAGATCAGCATGATGCTTCTAATCGATTAATCAAAAATTTTAAGCTATCTGAAAATCAATCTAAATCCATTTTAGATATGCGTTTACAAAATCTGACATCTTTGGAATTAAAAAAAATAAAAAAAGAATATGAAGAATTAGTAAAAAATATAGCATATTTAAAAAATGTGTTAATGCAACATTCTATACGAATGCAAATTATCAAAAAAGAACTTTTAGATATTCAAGATAAATATCAAGATAAACGAAGAACGCAAATAGATTACTTGGGAAATGAAGTGCACATAGAAGATCTTATTGAAGATGAACAGGTTGTTCTTACTGTTTCTCATGCAGGATATATTAAAAGAACTTCTTTATCCGAATACAAACGTCAAGGAAGAGGAGGTATAGGAAATAGAGGAGCTTCTGCTAGAGAGTCGGATTTTTTCAAACATCTTCTCATCGCTACCAATCATCAATATTTGCTTTTTTTTACAGAAAAAGGGAAATGTTTTTGGTTAAGAGTTTATGAAATTCCAGAGGGCTCCAAAATCTCTAAAGGAAGGGCTATCCAAAATATGATTCATTTACAACCAGATGATAAAGTAAATGCATACATATTAACTGGAGATCTGACAAATAAGAAGTATGTACAAAATCATTACGTGATGATGGTTACTCAAAAAGGAATTATTAAAAAAACTTCTTTAGAAAACTATTCACGTCCTAGAAAAGATGGAATTAATGCTATTGTGATTCGTAAAGGAGATTCTTTATTAGAAGCTATCTTAACTAAGGGAAATAGTCATGTTTTTCTTGCTGTAAGAAGTGGAAAAATAATTCGTTTTTCAGAAAAAAAAGTTCGTGTTACTGGAAGAAATTCTTCTGGAGTAAGAGGAATTAATTTATCCATTTCAGAGGATGCTGTAATTGGAATGATATGTGTAGAAGAAGGACATGAAAATGAAAAAGGACATTTATTAGTTGTTTCGGAAAAAGGATTTGGAAAAAGAACTAATCTAAAAGATTATCGTATCACAAATCGTGGAGGAAAAGGAATAAAAACAATAAATATCACTCATAAAACAGGTAGTTTAATTTCTATAAAACATGTCACGAATCAAGACGATCTAATGATCATTAAAAAATCCGGAATAATTATCCGTATTTCTGTATCGGATATACGAGTGATGGGAAGGGATACACAAGGGGTAAGGTTAATTAACCTAAAAGAAAAAGACGAAATTGCAGATGTTGAAAAAGTTAGTCAGACAATGGATTTTCATTAAAATCTCGTAAAATATTTACACATTCTGCTATATAAAAATCTTTCAACAGATTTTTTTTCCATTCTTTGTCCAGTTTTGAGATAATTTTGTAAGAATGAGGATGAGTATTTAACTCATACACATTCAAGTAATTTTTTAATGCTTGAAAATTTGCATTTATTTTTTGTATTTTGAAATTTTCATCCCAAAAATCTTTCCAATTTAGAGGAATATATTTTTTATTCAAAAAATTTTTTTCTAATAATTGTATAGTTTGATATATGGTCATCATATCCTGATATTTTTTCAAACGATTGATACTTTTCAACTTTATTTTTTCCAAATCTATTTTTTCTTTCCATGGTTGGTAAGAAATAGAATCAATACGATCCCATATCATAGAATTTGGTTGATCTTTTTCCATTCCTCTAACTAAGCAAGAAATATTAGTTGGGATAACTATGTCTGGATTGACGCCCTTTAATTGAGTAGAACTACCATTCACACGATAAAATTTATTCATAGTGAATTTTAAGGCTCCCAATTCTTTTTTAGAAAAAAGAAATCTATTTAATGGATAAAAGGTTTGAACTGTTCCTTTTCCATATGTTTGATAGCTACCAACAATAATTCCTCTTTTATAATCTGCTATAGACGCCGCAAGAATTTCTGAAGCGGATGCTGATAGTTCATTAACTAAAATAACAAGGGGACCTTTCCAAAGCAGCTCATTATTTTTATTTTTTAGTATTTTCTTTCTTCCAGAAGAAAGACCTACTTGTACTATAGGAACTTTACCCAAAAAGAAACCAGCAATTTCTATAACATTTTCTAATGAGCCTCCTCCATTATTTCTGATATCTATAATCAAACCTTTGATTTTTTCTTTTTTTAGCTCTTGAATAATTTTTTTCATATCTTTAGCCGCATTTCTTCCGTTTTTATTTTCCGGATTAAAATAAAATTCTGGTAATAATATCAAGCCATATTTATTATTATTATCCAATAATGTGACACTTTTTGCAAAAATTTCTTTTTTTTCAATAATATCCCGAATGAGGATGACTTCTTTTATCGAACCATCTTTTTTTTGAATTGTTAATTTTACTTTACTTCCTTTTTTTCCTCTTATAAGACGAATGGAATTTTCTAATAACATTCCTATAATATTTTTTGATTCTGAATTTATATCTTTTGCAACTCTAATAATTTTATCTCCTACTTCTATTTTTTTACTCTTCCATGCTGGTCCACCAACAATGAGTTTTACAATGGTCGCATAACCATTTTTATCTTGCAATTCAACCCCTATTCCTTCTGTTTTTCCAGATATATTTAAATCAAAATCCTCCTTTTCTTTAGGAGAAAAATAGTTAGTATGAGGATCATATTGCGAGGTAATAGTATTTACGTACATGGAAAACCAGTCTGTTTTTCTTTTCATTTTTAATTTCCTAAAATATTCTTGCATATATTCCTCTACCTTTTTTCTTGCTTGTTTTTCCTGGTTCATCCATCTAATATTTTTTTTTGGATATTTCCAAATACTTTCTTGTGTATTTTCTGGAGCAACTATTTCCATCAAAGTCAAATATTTTAGATATTTTCTCCATTCTTCTATCCATTCATTTTTATTTCTAGGATAATAAATTTTCTGTTCTCCAGGAACATATACTTCTTTTTTATGAAAATTGAAAGGTGTTTTTAAAATATTAAAACAGATATTTTCTACTTCTTTTATTCTTTGATAAAAACGTTTCATTGTAATGTTAAAAAAAGTGGGATCTCCATGAATCCAAGATTCGTCTAGTTTTTCTCTATAAGAAGAAATATCTTCTAAATCTTTTTGCAGGAAAAAACGTTTTTGTAAATCTAAATTTGTAAAATATTGCTTATATACTTTTTGTGAAAATTCATTATTAATTTTAATAGGGTTAGGATGTAAAAAATAGAGTGTTTTGTATATGGTTCTTAATATGAGACGATGTGTTTCTTCTTCTCCTTGTGGAGAACAGAAACTTAATAAAAAAGTAAAAATAAAACCAATGATTATATACTTAAAATTTTTAGATTTTGAATCTACGATCATACTAATGCAATAAATAACAAAATTACAAATATCTAGATCCTTTATGAAAAAATGAAAAACAAGCCAATTATTTTAGTAACAAATGATGATGGGATTATAGCTCCTGGAATTCGAGCTCTTGTTCATACGATGAATTCTTTAGGAGATGTATATGTGGTAGCTCCAAATAAACCTAAATCTGGAATAGGACATGCGATAACTATGGATACAGTTGTGTATTGTGATTCAGTGAAGATTGACAAAGGAATCCAAAAAGAATGGGAATGTTCAGGAACTCCTGTCGACTGTGTTAAATTAGCAATCAATCATATTCTTCCAAGGAAACCGGATATCTGTGTATCTGGAATTAATCATGGATCCAATTCTTCCATAAACATTATGTATTCCGGAACAATTTCTGCGGTGATAGAAGCTGGAATAGAAGGTATTCCATCTGTTGGTTTTTCTCTTTTAGATTTTGATTTGGATGCAGATTTTGAACCATCAAAAAAATATGTATGGAAAATTGTAAAAAAAATTCTTCATAATCCTATGGAAAAAGGAATCATTAGTCTCAATGTGAATATTCCAAAATTGAGAAAAGAAGAAATTAGAGGAATTAAAATATGCAGACAGGCAGAAGCTAAATGGAAAGAAAGTTTTGATCAACGTTATAATCCAAAAGGAAGAGCATATTATTGGTTAGTAGGAGATTTTGTGAATTTTGATAAAGAATCAGATACGGATGAATGGGCTTTAAAAAATGGATACGTTTCTATCGTTCCTATTAAATTTGATTTAACAGATTATTCAACTTTAAATATTTTAAGATCTTGGAATTTCATATTATTCATTTTTTTTTGGAAATATTGCTTATTTTGAAAAAAAAACTTTATAAATCGTGTCATCTATTGTAGAAGGAATTTTGAATCCAAAAAAATTTCAAGATTTTGTTGGGCAACAGGACATCTTAGACAATTTAAAAATTTTTATTCAAGCTGCAAAAAAAAGAAAAGAATCTTTGGATCATATTCTATTTCATGGACCTCCAGGATTAGGAAAAACAACATTAGCTCATATAGTAGCCAATGAGTTAGGTGTTAAAATTACTGTCACTTCAGGATCCGTTTTAGATAAACCAGGGGATTTAGCAGGTTTACTCATTCATTTAAATTCAAATGATGTTCTATTTATTGATGAAATTCATCGTCTATCACCTATAGTGGAAGAATATTTATATTCTGCCATGGAAAATTATAAAATCGATATTATAATTGATTCCGGATCCAATGCCAGATCACTTCAAATTGATTTATCTCCTTTTACTTTAATAGGAGCCACTACAAGATCTGGATTATTAACAGCTCCTATGCGTTCTAGGTTTGGAATCAATGGGCGGTTAACCTATTATAGAAAAGAATTATTAAAAAACATTGTAACCAGGAGAGCAAAAACATTAAACATTCCAATAACCGAAGAAGCATCTTATGAAATTGCTAATCGAAGTAGAGGAACTCCACGCATAGCTAATGCTCTACTTCGTAGAGTTCGTGATTTCGCTCAAATAAAAGGAAACGGGACCATAGATATTCATATTTGTGATTTAGGATTACAAGCACTTAATGTGGATAAACATGGATTAGACGAAATGGATAATAGAATCCTTATATCTATTATAGATCATTTTAAAGGAGGTCCTGTGGGAATAAATACAATAGCAACTGCTGTCAATGAAAATACTGATACTATAGAAGAAGTTTATGAACCTTTTCTCATTCAAGAAGGATATTTAGTAAGAACACCTAGAGGAAGAAAAGCAACATTATTAGCTTATGAACATCTTAAACGAGATTATGAAAAAAGATAAATGGCATTAAATTGAATTGATAGATTTGTATTTTTATCTATTTATAATAAATAAAAATTAACTTTGCCAAAAGTATCAAATTATCAAATATCATGCCTTCAAATGTTCTTGTTGGTCTCCAATGGGGTGACGAGGGAAAAGGAAAAATCACAGATCTTCTTGCAAAAAATTCAAATTATGTAATTCGTTATCAAGGAGGAAATAACTCAGGTCATTCTATTCACATTAATAATCGTTGTTTTATTCTTCATTTAATCCCTTCTGGAGTAGTTTATCCATCTGTTAAATGTATTATAGGTCCTGGAGTGGTTGTTGACCCTAAATCTTTAATTAAAGAAATACAAGATATAGAGTCAATAGGAATCAATACATCTCAAGTTTTTTTGGCGAAAAGAGCACATATCACTATGCCATATCATCGTCTATTAGATAAATACAAAGAAGAATCATTAGGAAATAGGTCTATTGGAACTACACATCGTGGAATTGGTCCTACTTATGAAGATAAAATAGCCCGTATGGGTATACGCGTATTAGATTTTTTTAATCCAAAAATTTTTTATAAAAAATTAAAGGAAAATATTGATTATAAAAATCAAATTATAACAAAAATATATAAAAGACAACCTGTTTCTTTTAAAGAAATATATGAAGAATATATGGAGTATGCGAAACAACTTTATCCACGTATTATCGACGCAGTACATGAAATTCATAGAGCTTTTCAAGAAGAAAAAAAAATTCTTTTTGAGGGAGCTCAAGCGATGCTACTAGACATAAATTATGGAACATATCCATATGTAACCACTTCTTCAACTTCTACAGGAGGAGTTTGTATAGGATCTGGGATTCCTCCTACTTTCTTAAAAAATTTTATAGGAATAGCAAAAGCTTATTGTACACGTGTAGGATATGGACCTTTTCCTACAGAAATTAAGAATAAAGAAATGAGTCATTTCATACGAGAAAAAGGAAAAGAATATGGGGCAACTACAAAAAGACCAAGAAGATGTGGATGGTTAGATTTGTTCTCTCTCAAATATTCTTGTATGATAAACGGAATTAATTATTTAATCATTACAAAATTAGATGTTTTAAGTCAATTAGAAACTATAAAAGTATGTATAGAATACCGTATTCATGGAGAAGTTATTCCAAATTTTCCAGCAAATATAGAATTGTTTGATGAAGAAAAAGTAGAAGCAATTTATGTGGATTTTCCTGGTTGGAAACAAAATATTTCTCAAATTCATGAGTATGAAGAATTACCAAAAAATTGCAAAAAATATATTAATTTTATTGAAAGTTATCTAAATTTGGATATTCTATTAATTTCTATAGGATCTGAAAGAAGTCAAAATATTATCAAAGATAAATCTTCCTTTTTTAAAATATTTTCCTATTAATTTAATTTAAAAAAAAATCTTTTTGTGAAAGAATATAAAAATCCTTTGGGAGAACGATACAGTAGTCAAGAAATGTTATATAATTTTTCTCCAAAAAAAAAATTTCTCACATGGAGAAAACTTTGGTTATCTTTAGCAGAAAGCCAAAAAAAATTAGGTTTAAATATTAGTCAAGAACAAATAAATGACTTAAAAAATCATTTAGATGATATTGATTGGAATAGAGTTTCTTTTTATGAAAAAAAATTCCGTCATGATGTTATGGCTCATTTATATGCTTTTGGAGAAAAAGCAATTATAGCTAAACCTATTATTCATTTAGGAGCTACAAGTGCTTTTTTAGGAGACAACACGGATCTTATTATTATCCGTGATGGATTAGAGATTATTCTTAAGAAATTAGTTAATGTGCTCTTTCGACTTAGAAATTTGACATTAGAATATCATAACACTCCTACTTTAGCTTTTACTCATTATCAACCTGCTCAATTAACTACTGTAGGAAAACGTTCCTCTTTGTGGATGCAAAGTCTATTATTGGACGTAGAAGAATTAGAATTTAGATTACAAAATCTTAATTTTAGAGGAGTAAAAGGCACTGTGGGGACAGCAGCTAGTTTCAAAGAATTATTTGATGGAGATATCCAAAAAGTCAAAGATTTGGAAAAAGAAATCTCCAAGAAATTTGGATTTGAAAAAGTTTTTCCTGTTACAGGTCAAACTTATGATAGAAAAGTAGATGCACAAGTATTAAATTTATTATCTAATATTTCTCAATCTTCTCATAAGTTTAGCAATGATTTACGTTTACTGCAAAACTTAAAAGAAATGGAAGAGCCATTTGAAAAAGAACAAATTGGATCTAGTGCTATGGCATATAAACGAAATCCAGTGCGTAGTGAACGGATAGCATCTTTAGCAAAATATGTGATTTCTCTATCAACTAGTTCAGCTATGGTTGCAGCTACTCAGTGGTTGGAACGGACATTAGATGATTCAGCTAATAGAAGATTAGTCATAGCTCAATCATTCTTAGCGACAGATGCTATTTTAACAATTTGGAATAATATATTAGAAAATATAGTGGTCTATCCTAAAATGATTGAAAAACATATAGATCAAGAACTTCCATTTTTAATAACGGAATCTATTATTGTAGAGAGTGTAAAAAATGGGGCAGATAGACAAGAGATTCATGAAAGAATTAGAATTCATTCTATGAATACAAATTCTAAAATAAAGTTAGAAGGAAAAGGAAATGATTTTGTCCAACGTATTTTAGATGATAAAAAAATACCTATTAACGAAGAAAAAATAAATCAAATACTTAATCCTGATAATTTTATAGGATTTTCATCGGAACAATCTATAGAATTTGTTGAGAAACAGGTAAATCCTCTCTTAGATCGATTTTATCATTTTATTGATTCCAATATGGATTTGAAAGTTTAGAAAATTTCTTTTATCCACAAATTCTAATGAATTTCAGAATTTATATACAAAAAAAAGCTCCTTTTGATGTTGATTCTAGAAAATTATATCATGAATTGAAAAATATGGAGATTTCGTTATCTCAAGTGATCATTTATCAGATATATGATATCTTTCGAATAAAGAAAGAAGTTTTTATAGATAGTCTATATAAAATTTTTGTGGATCCTGTAACGGATATTTTACATCAAGAAATACATTTAAAAAATCCCTATTTTTCTATAGAATATTTACCAGGAAAATATGATCCATGTGCAGACGCTGCTATGCAATGTATAAAAATTATAGATCCTATATCTACAGTTTTTATAAAAACGGGGCAATTAATTGAATTGATAGGAATGAATAATAAAAAAGAGGATATTCATAAAATTAAAAAACATTGCATGAATCCACATATTTGGAAAGAAAAGAATCTTCATGAAATGAATTTTCCTTTTTTTGATGAATCCAAAAAAATGATAGACAAAGACCATTATAGAAGGGTAAATGGATTTATTCATTTTAATCATGAAAAAATGCAAAATATTCATGAAATGTGGGGGTTTTCTATTACATTAAAGGATTTATTTTTTATACAGCAATACTTTTCTAGAGAGAATCGTGATCCTACAGAAGCAGAACTGAAGATTTTAGATACCTATTGGTCGGATCATTGTCGTCATACTACTTTTTTAACTACATTAGTGGACATCACATTTGATGGAATATTTAAAGACACATATCAGAATATTTTTAATGAGTATTTAATGGATAGAAAATCAATAGGAATATCTGATCTTCCTATAAATTTGATGGATTTATCTAATCTTCCTTCTAAAGTTCTTTATAAGAAAGGAAAATTAAAAAACTATGTATTCTCTCACGAACATAATGCTTGTACAATCATGGTAGATGTAGATATTATCGGTAGGAAAAAAAAAGAAAAATGGTATCTTTTATTTAAAAATGAAACTCATAATCATCCTACAGAAATTGATCCTTTTAGTGGAGCTTCTACTTGTATAGGAGGAGCGATTCGGGATTCTTTATCTGGAAGAGGATTTGTCTATCAATCAATGAGATTAAGCGGAGCTGCAAACCCTATTGATCCAAAAACATTGAATGGAAAAATTCCGCAATACAAAATATGCTATGAATCCGCTTATGGTTATAGTTCTTATGGAAATCAAGTAGGGATCGCTACTTCTCACATTCAAGAAATATATCATGAAGGTTATAGAGCTAAAAGAATGGAGGTGGGGATGGTAATTGGAGCCGTTCCAGTTGATGCAGTGAAACAAGAAAAGCCAAAAAAAGGAGACATTATTTTGTTGATTGGTGGGCTAACAGGAAAGGATGGGATGGGAGGAGCGACAGAATCTTCTAAAGAATATGAATTAAAAAATTCATTTGAAAATATTCATGTACAAAAAGGAAACCCAATAATAGAAAGAAAAATTCAAAGATTGTTTCGAAAAAAAGAAGTTATATCTTTGATTAAAAAGTGCAATGATTTTGGAGCAGGAGGAGCTTCCGTTGCTATTGGAGAATTAAGCAATAGTTTAGTTCTTCATTTAGATAAAATACCTACTATAAAACATGCAGCTTTAGAAGCTATAGAAATTGCTCTTTCAGAATCTCAAGAACGGATGGCCGTTGTATTAGATCCATCAAATGTAAAAAAATTTATGAAATTAGCTCATGAAGAAAATATCCTTTCCGTTCCAATTGCTGTAGTGACTGATAATAAAAGGATAATATTCTATCATAAACGAAAAGAACTTTTGAACTTGAAAAGTTCTTTTATAAATACAGGAGGATCTAATAAAAAACAAATGGTTCATGTTAATTCTCCAACTAATATTTCTCCTTTTCAAAAATCAAAAGATATCCCTTTCAACAAAAGAACGTTCTTAAAAACTCTTTCTCAATTAAATATTGCATCTCAAAAAAGTTTAGTAGAAATGTTCGATAGTACTGTAGGAGGGACTACTATATTGATGCCTTTTGGAGGAAAGTATCAGATGACTCCATCTGAAGGAAGTGTACATAAAATACCTGTTTTACAAGGAGATACAAAAACTGTTAGTTTAGCATCTTGGGGTTTTCATCCTGAAATTTCTACTTGGAGTCCTCTTCATGGAGGAGCTTATGCTGTAGTAGAATGTGTTTCTAAAATTGTTTCTATGGGAGGCTCTTACAGAAATATCTATTTCAGTTTTCAAGAATATTACAAAAAATTAGGAAATAATCCAGAAAATTGGGGACAACCATTTGCTTCTTTATTAGGAGCTTATCATGCTCAAATGTCATTTAATTTAGCATCTATTGGAGGAAAAGATAGCATGTCTGGAACATATAAAAATATACACGTTCCGCCAACATTAATAGCTTTTGGAGTGACAACCGGTGACTTATCAAATATTGTATCTCCAGAATTGAAAAATATAGGAAATAAAATATATTTGTATAATCACAAATCATTGAAAAACGAAATGCCAGATTTTGATTCTTTAAAAAAGGTATATGATAAAGTTTATAAAGGCATTTGTTCCGGAATCATTGTATCAGTAAAAACGGTGAAAGACGGAGGAATTTCTATATCTATAGCTAAAATGGCTTTTGGAAATCGTTTAGGAGTTGTTATCCGTTCTGTAAATCCTTTATTTGAGATTAGCATAGGTTCATTAATTATCGAATCTACTTCTTCTCTTTCAGAAGATTTCATTTTAATAGGAGAAGTCGTGTCTTCTAACAGCTTAAATTTTAATGGAATATCTATTGATATTCATGATGCTATCCAAAGTTGGGAAAAAACTTTGACTCCTATTTTTTCTAATAATAAGGTAATTCATAGACAAAAACATCATAAAATCAATCTGCATGAAAATAGAAAAGAAGATATTTTTCCATTAATATGGAAATCCAAAAAGAAAGTACTTCCACGTGTATTTATTCCAATATTTCCTGGAACCAATTGTGAATGGGAATCTATTCACGCTTTTGAAAAAGAAGGTGCCATTATTAAAACATTTGTATTTCAGAACTTAATAGATAAAGATATTGGAGAATCCATAGATAAAATAGGAAAATATATAAAAGATGTACAAATATTTGTGCTTTGTGGAGGATTTAGTGCTGGAGATGAACCTGATGGTTCTGCAAAGTTTATTACGTCTATTTTACATAATCCATACGTAAAAGACGCTGTCCAATACTTTCTTGATCAAGATGGATTGATTTTAGGTATTTGTAACGGTTTTCAAGCTCTCGTAAAATCTGGATTGTTACCTTATGGAAAAATCTGCTTACGTCATTATCATTCTCCTACACTTACCTATAATGAAATAGGAAAACATATATCTCAATGTGTTCATATTAAGGTTATTAATGATCATTCTCCATGGTTAAATGGAATGAAAAATAAAATATACACTATTCCAATATCTCATAGTGAAGGAAGATTTTATGCTAGTGAAAAAATAACTAAAATTTTATTCAAAAAAAATCAAATTGCAACGCAATATGTAGATTTACAAGGTGTTCCTACCTTAGAAAGGTTTTATAACCCTAATGGATCCGTTGGATCCGTAGAAGGCATATTAAGTGAAGATGGAAAAATTTATGGAAGAATGACTCATCCAGAACGTTATAATCATGGATTGTTAAAAAATATACCGGATATTCATGAACATTCCATTTTTAAAAATGCAGTACAATATTTTCTATAAAAATTACAAATATGACAGTGGCTATAGCTATATTTTGTGGAAGCGCATCCGACAAATCGACTATGCAAATAGCGGAAGAAATATTAAATAAATTCAATATAAATAATAAAACTTATGTTATATCTGCACATCGTTTGCCCGATATCCTATCAAATACAATAAAAAAAATTGAATCTACAAAGGGAATGGAATTAATTATTGCCGGAGCTGGTTTATCTGCTCATTTACCAGGAATAATTGCTTCAAAAACTATTTTACCTGTTATCGGAGTTCCAATCCATTCCCATAATGGTGGATTGTTAGGAGGGCTAGACGCTCTTTTTTCCATTGTGCAAATGCCTAAGGATGTTCCTGTTGCTACAGTTGGAATCAATAATGCCTATAATGCTGCTTTATTAGCTATTCACATATTATCTATAAAATATGACGAAATCAAAAAATTATTACTAAAATTCAGAATGGAAAGGAGAGAAAAATTAGTTACTGAAATAGAGCAATATTTATGATTATGAGCAGCATAATTAAAAGAAATCTTTTATTAGAAGGAAAAACAAAAAAAATATATTCTACAGAGAATCCGTATGAGGTCATTATTCATTATAAAGATAGCATAACTGCTTTGGATGGATTAAAGAAAGATTTCTTACAAGACAAAGGAATTTTGAATAATGAAATCAGCACATTTATCTTTAAGTTTATTAATTCTTATGGAATACAAACTCATTTTATTCGTAGAATCAATAATAGGGAACAATTGTGCCATAAAGTAGATATTATTCCATTAGAATTTGTTGTTCGTAATATTATTGCTGGAAGTATCTCAAAACGTTTAGGAGTAAAAGAAGGTACCACTCCATCGAATACTATTTTTGAAATTTTTTACAAAAATGATAAACTAAAAGATCCATTGATTAATGATCACCATGCAGTTTTTTTAGGTTTAATTTCTTATGAAGAATTAAATATCATTTATTGCATAACTTCAAATATTAACAATATTCTTAAAAAATTTTTTTTAGATAAAAATATTATATTGGTAGATTTTAAAATAGAATTTGGAAAGGATTCAAAAAATAAAATTTTGCTTTCTGATGAAATCAGTCCTGATACTTGTCGTTTTTGGGATCAAAAAACAAGTAAAAAACTTGATAAGGATATATTTAGAAGTGGATTATCTGAAAATGTCTTTAATACCTATCTAGAAATATTAAAAAGACTTAATGTAGGTTAATCCATTCAATTCACGGGACAAAGATCTTCTTTAAAGAAAAAGATGATATCTAAATTATTCCCTATTTTCAATAAAAAAAAATCTTCTGATAAGTTTCATGAGGAGTGCGGCATTTTTGGGATTTATTCTCCTAAAAAAGTTGATACATTTTCTTTAATTCAGTTTGGGTTATTTGCCTTGCAACATAGAGGTCAAGAAGCTTGTGGTTTTTCCGTTTTGCGAGATGGTTTTATTTTATCCCATAAAAGTGAAGGTCTTGTTTTAGATTCTTTTCGAAAAATTTCGAATTCTGAATATTATCATGGAAATGCGGCTATTGGACATACGCGTTATTCTACAGAAGGAGGACAGAGCAAAAAAAACATTCAACCATTTTTTGGAGAAGATTCCTATGGAAAAAGTACGATTTCCATAGTCCATAATGGAAATTTAATAAATGCTCAAAAAATTCGTAAACATCTAGAATCAGAAGGAGTTACTTTTATATCCGAACATTCGGATTCCGAAGTGATCTTACGTTTGATACAAAAATATTTGTCGGAACATAATAATAACCTAGAAATAGCTATTCAAAAAACGACTATAGATATTCAAGGAGCTTATTCTGTAATAGTACTTATGGATAATAAAATAGCGGCATTTAGAGATCCAAATGGAATCCGTCCTTTATGTTATGGAATGCTTAATGAAAAAACTTATATATTTAGTTCTGAAACTTGTGGAATAGATTCTGTAGGAGGATATTACATAAGAGATTTGTTTCCAGGAGAAATGGCAATTGTAGATCAAAAATCCATTCGATTCTCTCTTTTGAAGAAAAATACAAAACGTAGAATTTGTTCCTTTGAGTATATTTATTTTTCACGTCCTGATTCTTTAATTGAAAATATAAATGTTTATGAAATACGGGAAAAAAGTGGAGAAAAACTTTATGAGCAACATCCAGTAGAAGCAGATGTGGTTATTGGAGTTCCAGATTCTGGAGTTCCAGCATCTATTGGATACTCTAAAGCATCTGGAATTCCTTTCAAACCAATTTTAGTGAAAAATAAATATATTGGTAGATCTTTTATTATCCCCAAACAAGAGATGCGTGAAAAAATGGTAAATCTAAAACTGAATTCTATTTTAAATGAAATCAGAGGCAAACGTATTGTTATTATTGATGATTCCATTGTTCGTGGAACTACTAGTCGTAGATTGGTTTATATTTTAAGAAAAGCAGGAGCTAAAGAAATTCATTTTAGAAGTGCTTCTCCACCTATTATAGCTCCATGTTATTTAGGGGTAGATACTCCAAGTCGAAAGGATCTCATTTCATATAATATTGATAAAGAAAAAATTGCTAAAATTTTAGATGTAGATAGTTTAGAATTTTTAAGCATGACCAATTTAATTGACATTCTTGGAGGTAAAAATTACTGTTTCGGGTGCTTTACTGGAAACTATCCTATCCGTAAAAAAAAATGATTGTATATTATAAATTCTTGTAATAAATTCACCATGAAAGAAAGTCATCGGACCATACGTAAAATTGGTCCAATTTTAGAAAAAACTTATACAAAAAATGTTCTAAGCAACTTGGATTATTTTTCGGCACTGTATCAATTATCTTTATGCAGTTATAAAGAGCCTGTTCTAGTATCTGGAGCAGATGGAATAGGAACGAAATTACGTTTAGCTATTGATTACCAAAAATATGATCTCATTGGAACAGATTGTTTTGCCATGTGCGTTAATGATGTATTATGTCATGGAGCAAAACCTTTGTTTTTTTTAGATTATTTAGCTTGTGGTAAATTGGATTCTAATGTCGTAGAAAAAATAATACAGGGAATAGCTGTATCTTGTAAAAAAACTAATACATGTTTTATTGGGGGGGAAACGGCGGAAATGCCTGGATTTTATCAAGATAAAGACTATGATATAGCAGGATTTTGTGTAGGAATCGTAGATAAGGGAAATATTATAGATGGAAAAAAAACTATACAGGAAGGAGATATTCTAATTGGACTTCCTTCTTCTGGAGTCCATAGCAATGGTTTTTCTTTAATTAGAAAGATTTTTTCTAAAGAAGATTTTTTAATGCATAGAATTAAAGACAAACCATTTTATGAAATTCTTTTAATTCCAACTAGAATTTATCATGAACCTATTCATATTTTGCTAAAAGAGTTTTTAATACATGGATTAGCTCATGTTACAGGAGGAGGAATATCCGATAATTTATTTCGGATACTTCCGGATAATTTGTCAGCTATAGTAGAAAAGAAAAAAATACCTGTTCAACCCGTGTTCAATTATATTCAGGAAAAAGGTTTTTTATATGATCATGAGATGTGGGAGACTTTTAATATGGGAGTAGGAATGATTGTAATAGTACCCGTTCAAGATAAATACTCTCTATTGCAGAGATTATGTGCGTTAGGAGAGAGACCTTTTGTTTTTGGTCATATAGTTAAAGGAAATAAAAGAGTATTTTTGAAATAAAAAATATTTTCATATATATGAAAAAACTAGCTGTTTTAGTTTCTGGAAAAGGAACTAATATGCTGCATATTATACAATCAATTTCTAATGGTGAACTTGACAATTTTAAAGTAAGTTTAGTAATTTCTGATAGAAATTGTCAAGCTATTCAATATGCATGCAAAGAAAATATTAAAACTTTTTCTTTAAGAAGAACTAATACTCTTTCTAAAGAAATCGACCATATTATGATGAAATATATTCCAGATTTTATAATTTGTTCTGGTTTTCTTTCTATTCTGGATGCAGAATTTTGTGAAAAATGGGCTGGAAAAATCATTAATATTCATCCTTCTCTTTTGCCTAAATATGGAGGAAAGGGAATGTACGGAATGATAGTACATCAAAAAGTACTCAATAATCAAGAAAAGATATCAGGAGCTACAGTTCATTATGTGACAAAAGATATAGATTCAGGAAATATAATTTTAAAAAAATCATGTAAAATTTCTTCACAAGAGACTCCCATTTCTTTATCCAAAAAAATATCTATCATAGAAAAAGAGATTCTTATTCAATCTTTAAAGAATCTTTAGCCGATTGTTTATATACCAAATTGATTTATTTAGTTTTAGTAGTGTTATGAAAAGAGCGTTGATTAGTGTTTATGAAAAAAATGAAGAATTATTTGATTTTGTCAGTTTTTTAGATAAAAAGGAATATCAAATTATTTCTACGGGAGGAACTTTTCAATATTTGAAAAAACATGGAATATCTAATCTATTAGAAATAGCGGATATAATCTCATGTCCGGAGATGTTAGATGGAAGAATAAAAACGATTCATCCTAATATTTATGCAGGAATTTTGGCAAATCGTTCCATGGAAAAACATATGAAATATATCCGTTTTCAAAAAATTGATCCCATTGATATTGTCTTAGTTAATTTTTATCCATTTTTTGAAAAGTTATATCAAAAATCATTCAGAATAAATGGAAATAATAATAATTCATTGATAGAATTTATAGATATAGGAGGACCGTCTATGCTACGCGCAGCAGCCAAAAATTTTTTCCATGTCACACCTATTACAGATAAACATGATTACTTGGTAGTAAAAAATGAAATTGAAAACTATGGATTTCCTTCATTAAAGTTGAGAAAAAAATTGGCTGGAAAAGTTTTTAATCTCACTTCTGCTTATGATTCTGCTATTTCTCAATATCTTCTCACAGAAGAAAATTTCCCTACTTATTTACATTGTTCTTATGAAAAAAAAATGAATCTCCGTTATGGAGAGAATCCACATCAAAAAGCAGCTTATTATGTCAGTACTATTGATCGAGGATCAATGCGGGATTTTCATCAATTACATGGGAAAGAGCTTTCTTTTAATAATTTAAGAGACATGGATATAGCTTGGAAAGTCGTATCTCAATTTTCTAAACCAGCTTGTTGTACCGTAAAGCATTCCACTCCTTGTGGAGTTGCATTAGGAAAAAACATTATGGAAGCTTTTCAAAAAACTTATTTTTCTGATCCTATTTCTTCTTTTGGAGGAATTATGGCTGTGAATGTCCCCATCACGAAAGAATTAGCGGAAAAAATAAACAATCTTTTCTTAGAAGTAATTTTGTCTCCAAGCTATGAAACAGAGGGATTGAATATTCTAAAGATGAAAAAGAATCTGAGAATAATTAATATACATGAACCCATTTCTGATAGATTAGAATATGTAAAAATAGATGGAGGTATCTTAGTGCAAGAAGTAGATAATTTTTTTTCTTACGATTATAAAATTGTTACTAAAAACAAATTTTCCGATCAAGAAATAAGATCATTATTTTTTGCTCAGAAAGTAGTAAAATATGTAAAATCAAATGCTATTGTTGTTGCTAAAGGAACACAAACTATAGGAATTTCTGGAGGTCAAACCAACAGAATTTGGGCTGCTTGTCAAGCTATAGAAAGAGCTTTAGAAAAAAACAAAGAAAAAGAAAATTTAGTACTCGTTTCTGATGCTTTTTTTCCTTTTCGTGATATCGTAGATGAAGCAGCTCGTTCTGGGGTCATAAAAGCAATTATTCAACCAGGAGGTTCTATACGTGATGAAGAATCTATAAAAGCCTGTGATGAATATGGAATAGCTATGGCTTTTACGGGAAAAAGACATTTTAAACATTAAAAAATTATGAAAACTTTGATTCTTGGAAGTGGTGGTCGTGAACATGCTATTGGTAAAAAAATATTAAAAGATTTTTCTCCCATGGAAATTTATTTTTATCCTGGAAATGGAGGGACCAGTCAAATAGGAAAAAATATCGAAAATATTCATTCTACATCAGAATTATGTTCTTTTGCTAAAAATAATGCTATCGATATAACTATTGTTGGTTCTGAAACTTTTCTATGGAATGGAATTGTAGACGTATTTCAAAGTGATGGATTGAAAATAATAGGACCGCATCATCTTGCTGCTAGACTAGAAGGAGACAGAATTTTTTCTAAATCATTTATGAAAAAATATGGAGTACGTACTCCTAAATACAAAGTTTTTTCTTCTTATCAAAAAGCTATGGATTTTTTAGATAAAACTACTTATTCCGTGGCTATTAAAACTAGAGGATTAGCCGAAGGGAAAGGGGTATTATTAACACATAATAAGACAGAAGCGGAAAAAGCTTTGAATTCTATCCTGATAGAGAAAAAATTTGGAAAATCTGGAAATCAAGTGATCATAGAAGAACTTATGCAAGGAAAAGAATCCTCTATATTGTCCATATTTAATGGAAAAGATATTATTCCTTTTTTATCCGCTAAAGATTACAAAAAAATTGGAGAAAAAGAAACAGGAAAGAATACAGGAGGAATGGGAAGTATAGCTCCTAATCCATATATGACAAGTGATATTTGGATAGATTTCCAAGAAAATATATTAAAACCAACTTTAGAAGGTTTATTTTTAGAAAAATTAATTTTTTTTGGATTTATTTATTTCGGATTAATGATCAATTCAAATAAGGTTTACTTATTGGAATACAATACTCGTATGGGTGATCCTGAAACTCAAACTTTATTACCATTAATGAATAGTAATTTTATTCACATAATCCAATCCTCTATTCTTCAGAAAGACATATCCATTTCTTGGAAAAAATTATGTTCTTGTTGTGTCGTTTTATCTTCAAAAGGTTATCCGGACAAATTTCAATATGGAAAAGTGATAGAGGGTTTAAACTCTTTAAAAGAACCTTTTTATATCGCTGGAGCTAAAAAAGAAAAAGAAAAATGGATCACGTCAAAAGGACGTGTTTTAAATGTGGTAGGACTAGGCTTTTCCATGGATGAAGCTAGAAAAAATGCTTATAATAAAGTAAAAAAAGTTCATTTTGACAACTTGTATTTTAGAAACGACATCGGTTTATAGTTTATTTTCTTTCTTTGTCATAAGAAAAAAATTATAATGAAAAAAGACTCTATTTTAATATTAGATTGTGGTTCACAATATAGCCATATGATGGCAAGGAGAATTCGAGAAATAGGGGTTTATTCTATTTTGTGTCCCTATGACATTCCTATTCAGAATATCGTCTCGAAAAAACCAAAAGGAATTCTTTTATCAGGAAGTCCTTTTTCTATTTATGATGAAAAACCTCCATTAATATCTAGAAAATTATTTCAATTAAATATTCCTATACTTGGAATTTGTTATGGAATACAACTGATTTCTTTTCTTTTTGGAGGAAAAATAGAAAAATCAAAGTATAAAGAGTATGGAAAAACAAATTTTATTATAGATTGTCCTAAAAATAAATTATTTCATGGAATTCCTAAAAAATCGGTTGTTTGGATGAGTCATTTTGATGAAGTGAAAAATATTCCAAAAGAATTAAAAGTAATCGGACATACCCAATCTTGTGCTATTGCAGCTTTAATTCATAAGAATAAAGATATTTATGCTCTACAATTTCATCCAGAAGTGAATCATACAGAATATGGGATCCATATATTGAAAAATTTTATTCTTCATATATGTAAATGTCATCCAAATTGGAAACTAAATAATTTTGTCCAAAAAACTGTAGAAAAAATAAAAAAATGTGTGTCTAGTAAAAAAGTTATCCTAGGTTTTTCAGGAGGAGTAGATTCCTTTGTAACCGCTTATATTATTCATCAAGCTATTGGAGATTCTTTACATTGTATTTTTGTGGATACCGGGTTTCTTCTGACAAAAGAAAAAGAAAAAATATCCCATATGTGTAAAAAAATGAATTTTTCTATTAAAATAATAGATGCAAGAGAACGTTTTTTATCTAGTTTAACTGGGATTATTGATCCTGAAATGAAAAGAAAAATTATAGGAAAAGAATTTATTTCTATATTTCAAAACGAGTCAGAAAAAATTAAAAATGTAGAATTTTTAGCACAAGGAACTATTTATTCAGATGTGATAGAGTCTTCGACATTTCACAAAAATTTTTCTATTAAATCTCATCACAATGTAGGAGGGTTACCTCATACCATGAAGTTAAAGCTACTTGAACCTTTAAAAGAATTATTTAAAGATGAAGTCAGAAAAATAGGAAAAGAATTAGGAATTCCAAAAGAAATTTTATACCGTCATCCGTTTCCTGGTCCTGGATTAAGTATTCGAATTCTTGGAGAAGTAAATAAGAGAAAAATCTCTATTCTTCAAAATGCAGAAAGTATTCTTTTACAAGAATTAAAAGATTCGGATCTTTATGAATCCGTAAGCCAAGCTTTTATGGTATTATTACCGGTAAAATCTGTAGGCGTTATGGGAGATAAAAGAACCTATGAATATGCAGCTGTTTTACGTGTGACAAAAACGGAAGATTTTATGACCGCTACTTTTTCCCGTTTACCTTACGAATTTTTAGAAAAAATTTCTAATAGAATTACTAATGAAGTGGATGGAATTAACCGTTTAGTATATGACATTACTTCTAAACCTCCAGCAACTATTGAATGGGAATAAACGATTTTTTTTATATCATCATAGAAACAAGATTACATATGTTTTTTTTTAATTCAGTTCTAGAAGAAATTAGATCTATAAAACCATGTTCCAAGAGAAATTCTGCAGTTTGAAATCCTTCTGGAAGATCTTTCCCTATAGTTTCCCTAATAACTCTAGGACCAGCGAATCCAATTAAAGCTCCTGGTTCCGCTATGTTTATATCTCCAAGCAATGCATAAGAAGCAGTTACACCACCTGTAGTGGGATCTGTAAGAACAGAAATGTAAGGAATTTTTGAATCCCGCAATTGTGTTAATCTAGCTAATGTCTTAGCCATTTGCATTAATGAAAAGGAAGATTCCATAATTCTTGCTCCTCCAGATTTGGATATCAATACATATGGAATTTTTTTTTCAATACAATATTTGATAGCTCTCGATATTTTTTCTCCTACAACGGACCCCATAGACCCTCCTATAAACGAAAAATCCATACAGGATATTACCATATCCAAACCTTCCATTTTCCCCACTCCGGTTCTAATAGAATCATACAAATTTGTTTTTTTTCTTGCTTCTTTAACTCTATCTGTATATTTTTTGCAATCTATCCATTTTATAGGATCTTGACTTGTCATTTTAATATTCATTTCTGAAAAATGCCCATTATCAAAAAGAATTTCAAAATATTCTTTGCTGTGAATTCTTACATGATATCCATCTTCTGGACTCACATAGGCATTTTTTTTTAGTTCATCCGTATCTATGATTTTTCCGCTAGGAGTCCTATACCAAAGACCTTTCGGTAAATCTTTTCTATCCTTTATAGGAGTAATAATATTTTTTTTCTTTCTTAAAAACCAAGCCATGGTTTTATAAAGTGTTAATATTATTCATTAATTCAAAATATTTTTTTAGAGAAATTTTAAAAGATTTTTCTCCTTCTCTGAGCCAGACTCTAGGATCATAATATTTTTTATTTGGAATATTTTCTCCTTGTGGATTTCCTATTTGTTTCTCTAAATATTTTTTATTTTTATTCATATAATCCCGAACCCCACAAGTAAATGCATATTGTAAATCGGTGTCTACATTCATTTTTATCACTCCATAACTAATAGATTCTTGAATTTCTTTTATAGAAGATCCTGAACCTCCATGAAAAACCATAAAAACCGGTTTTTCTCTAGTATGAAATGTTTTTTGTATATACTCTTGAGTTTCTTTTAATATAACCGGACGTAGAACCACATTTCCAGGTTTATATACTCCATGAACATTTCCAAATGAAGCAGCTATAATGAATTTTTTACTGATTTTCATCAATCTTTCATAGGCATAAGCTACTTCTTTAGGGTGAGTATAAAGTTTATCATTTTCTATATTAGAATGATCTACTCCATCTTCTTCTCCACCTGTGACTCCAAGCTCTATTTCAATAGTCATCTGAATTTTATTCATTCTTTCAAAGTATTTTTCACAAATTCCGATGTTTTCTTCTAAAGATTCTTGAGAAAGATCTAACATATGTGAACTAAATAATGTTTTTCCGAAACGTTTATAATTTTCTTCATTAGCTTTTAATAATCCATCTATCCATGGAAGGTATTTTTTAGAACAATGATCTGTGTGAAGAATCACCGTTGCTTTATAAACTTCGGCTAATTCATGAATATGTTTAGCGCTTGCTATAGCTCCTTTGATAGCGGCTTTTTGTCCTTCATTGCTTAATCCTTTTCCTGCATTAAAAATAGCGCCTCCATTAGATAATTGAATGATGACAGGAGAATTCACTTCTACGGCTGTTTCCATTACAGAATTCATGGTATTAGATCCAACTACATTTACAGCAGGTATAGCAAAAATGTTTTCTTTAGCATATTCGAATATTTCTTCGACAAGGCTACCAGTAGCTACCCCATAAGGAAATTTTTTAGACATGTGTTTTTAATTAATTAATTTAAGGATGAACAAATGTAAAAAAAGAATTTTTTTCTAAAAGGGTAAAGGGCTATGAATTCCAAAATTCATCAATGGTTCTTGAATTTTTAGATGATGGATGATCCATTTTTTACCATTTTTTTGATATGGGTCATAAAATTTGTATGCAAAATCTATACGAAAGATAAAAAACTTAAGATCATATCGAAAACCTGTTCCTCCCCCTAATGTTAATTCTTTGTAAAAAGAATTCCATTTAAAATTTCCTATTTCTTTTGAATTTTTTTTGTCTAAAAACCATATATTTCCTAAATCTAAAAAAATAACTGCAATCAATTTAGAAAGTATTTCATATCTGTATTCGTGGACTAATAGGATTTTATTCTGAGAGAAAGATGTATTTTCAAAAATCTTTTCTGGTTGAATAATTTTCGTATAAAAAGAGTCCCATGTCCGAAATTCTTCAGATTCTCCAAGAAAATAACTTTTTTCAAATGGAAGTTTTTCATAAGTAAAAATTATCCCAAAAAATAACTTGGAAACTAAAGTGTGATATTTTGCTAAATAATAAAATCTTTTAAAAGATAAATCATATTTAAAAAAAGAATAAGAAGGAATATTAATGAAAGATGTTTTCCGAAACAAAGGGGATAAAATATTTCCAGAAATTTCTATATCTTCACGTAATACAAACGGATTCCTTTTTCTCTTATCAAGAGTTTGATTCATTTCATAATTATAAATAATAGAATTTATGAAATAATCCTCCATTTTTTCGAATGTTTTTTTTATTTTTTTCGTTCGTATCGGATTTTTATCCTCTTTTTTGCAATGAATAATCTCTTTATCAGGAAAAAAAATATCCTCATTATGATTATTTGTTTCCTGTTTTATGTTTTTAACTAATTGAAAATTAGTGATTCTGATTTTATGTTTGCTATAGGAATGATCCTTCCATTCATAATTCAATACATTTGAGAAATGTATTCTTCTTATACCCATATTTTTTTGACTATTTATTTGAAAAATAATGGAAGTCGGAAGTCGATACAAGGTTTTTTTTTGTTCTATAAAAGAAGAAATATAGAATGGATAAATTAATTTCCCTTGTAGGGAAAATTGAGACATATTCAAAAATTCTTTTTTAGAAAAAGTAAAATTTCCTTTTATGGACAACATCAAATTAGCTCCATGTTTTTTAAGGATGTTTCTACTTAATAAAGTTACTCCTGGATGTATTCCAATATCCATTTTGTTAGATATAGAATTTTCTATGTGAAATTTCAATTCATGATCTTTTAGAGTACTTAAAAAAATTTCTACATTTAAGAGATCATTTTTCTTATTATCTATTTTTTCTTCTATCTTAAATTGATCAATATTAAAATTATGCAAAGAATAAATATTCTGTTGAGTACTCAAAATATCCTTTTTTTTATACAAAGATCCAGGTGTAATCGTTAAAATATCCGTAATCATTTTTGGATTAAATTTTTTATTTTTTGGAATAAAAAATTTATATCCATTGTAAAAAATGGAATGATTTTCTTCTTGATTAATTCTTATCACGATTTCATTGAAAAAATATTTTCTATGTTTATTAGGATTAGGGGGATGTTTGTTAGTAGAGCTATTCACCTTGTTTATTTCCATATATAAATTTATTTTTTTATTTCCTATAGAAGGATCTATACGAAATTTTACATCCGATATATCAAAATTATAATAACCATGATCCTCATACATTTTTTTCATTCTTTCTATTTCCAATATTAAATGAGTTTCATTGTATTGTTTTCCTTCTTGAATCAAACTAGAATTAAGCTCATTTAGATATATATCTTTCAACTCTTTTTCTGGAAATTTATAAATAATAGAATTTATGAAATAAGGATTTCCAGTATAGATATTATAAATGATTTTTCCTTTCTTTTCATTTTCTATCAACAAAGAAAAATCTGTATGGACATCCAAAAAACCTTTGGAATAAAAATAAGAATTCAAATTCTGTATAGAATCTTTTATTAGATTATAATCTATAATTATGGGTTTTTCTCCGTTTTTAAAAAGAAACCAATTCCAATAAATTCTTTTTGTAGAATACTTATTTCTTGGAATACGTTTTAATAAATGATTTAGCACTTTTTTATTCCTATGTTCTTTTGGAATAGAAAAAAAGGAAGAAAAAACCTCTTCTAAATCAGGATGAGAAAAATTATACATCATCAATCTTACAGGAAAAAGGTTTAGTATTTTTTTATTCGGTTTTTGTTTCACATAGTTTTCCAAATTAGAAAAATGAACTTTTTTTTCATTTATTATGAAAATATTTTTTGTAAGTAAATATTTTTCTTTTGGGACTTTTTTTGTCAAATGACAGGACATAAAAACCATTTCAAAAAGAATAATAAGTAAAAAAAAATATATTTTCAAAATTTATTATTTGAATTTTTATCTTTAGATAAATCATTAATAAATGAAATTTATTATGCTTGTTCCATCCACATTAAAAATATACAACGCTTCAGCAGGTTCTGGAAAAACTTTTTTTTTGGTAAAAAATTACCTGTATATTATATTAAAAAGTACTCATCCTGAAGAATTTAAACGTATATTGGCGATAACTTTTACCAATAAAGCTTCTGAAGAAATAAAAAAAAGAATATTACAATGTATAAAAGAATTTTCTAATCAAAAAATTAGAAAGGAATATTATTTTTTATTCGATGATCTTATCAAAGATTTGAAATTAACAAAATATCAACTATTTGAACGTGCTAAAAATATTTTATATGCAATTTTGGATGATTTTTCTTCTTTTTCTATAAGCACTATAGACAAATTCACTTATCGTGCTATTCGATCTTTTCTTTACTACAAGAATAATATCCATTTAGAAATGGATACAAACAGATTTTTATGGGAGCTTGTAGAGAATCGGTTAACCAATTCAGAAATATGTTCGCCTCTTTTGGTACAATTTTCTTTGGAAAAATTAAAAGAAGGAAAAAATTGGGACATCAGCAAAGAAATATTTAAAATTGCTCTCCTTATAGTGGAAGAGAATAGTTTTTTTCCTATGAAAAAAATTAAAATGCATTCTTTGGATAATTATAATTGGATCACCTTAAAGAAGACTTTGTTAAATAGAACTCAAGAATTTGAAAAAAAGTGTAAAAAACAAGGCGATAAATTTTTTGAATTTTTAAAAAAAAATTCTATTCAAAAACATTCCTTCCTTTATTTAGACTTCCCAAAATTTTTTCAAAAATTCTGTATGGGAGATATTTTTCTAAATCCTTTCATTAATAATCAACGTCTTGAAAAAAATATTTCAATAGGAGCATTCTATAAAAAAAACACAGATGTCGATCAAAAAAATATAATAGATAAAAATAAAGAAGAAATACTTTTTTTATATCAAGAAGCTAAATTATTATATAAAAAGAATATTTCATCCTATTTATTAGATAAATTTTTTTTAAAAAACTTAAGTATTTTATCCATAATACATGAAATAGAAAAAGAATATCAATCCTTAAAAGAAGAGAAAAAAATTCTTTTAAATGCTGAATTAAATCAAATTCTTTATGAAAGAATTCTTCAAGATCCCTTTCCACACATTTATGAAAAAAAGGGGATACAATATAAACATTATTTAATAGATGAATTTCAAGATATTTCCATTCTACAATGGGAAAATATTCGAATTTTAGTTGAAAATGCTTTATCGGAAAATGGCTCAGCCATGATAGTAGGAGATCCGAAACAATCGATATATGGTTGGAGAGGTGGAGATGCAAAGACATTTCTTCATCTCATTCATTGTTCCTCTAAATATTACCATAAAGAAGTAGCCTCCATAGAGACTAATTTTCGTAGCTTTGAAGAAATTGTCAAATTTAATAATTCCCTTTATCAATCAGCATCTAAATTTTTTCATGATCCTATATACCAAGATATATATAAGAAATCTACACAAAAAATATTAAAAAAACCTGGAGGATATGTAGAATTGAATTTTTTTCGCATAGAAAAAAAAAATTATCAACAATATGTTTATAATAAAATCAAAGAAAAAATTAAAAAATTAATTAGACAAAAGTATAAATTCTCGGATATAGCGATTTTGGTTAGAAGTAATGAAGAAGGTAATTTTTTGTCTGAAAAACTTATGGAAGATGGATATCTTGTAAATACTTCCGTTTCTCTTCTTATAAAAAATCATTTAGAAATAGAAATCATTATACAATTTTTTTATGTTCTTTTCAAACCGTATTCTTACGAAAAGAGAGCTACTTTAATTTTATGGCTATTGAAAAATAAATTAATTCGCACTCAAAAAAAAGATCATGATTTTATAATAGAGACTGTTTTTTTACCATTTGATCTTTTCCTAAAGAGAATTTCTTACAAATATTCATTAGATTTCAATAATCTATTAGATAATCCATCTCTATACAATAGAGCAGAAAATATAATTTCTGGATTTGGATTATTAAACCAATACAATGCTGCTTCTATCTGTTCTTTTTTAGATTTTGTTCATAGATCTATGAAAATTGTAGGAAATTCTATTGGAGATTTTTTAGAATATTGGGAATCCAAAAAAGAAAAAGAAAGTATCACTCTTTCTGAAAAGATAGATGCCATTCGCATTATGACTATTCACAAGTCTAAAGGGTTGCAATTTCCTGTAGTTATTCTACCCTTCGCCGATTGGAATGCAATTTCAAAAAAAAAGGAAGGAACATGGATAGATATCAGTCCTCATTTATATCATGGATGGGAAACTCTATACTTAGATATAGAACCGTATTTTAAATATATAGAGGATAATTTTCTCATAAAAATTTATGAAGATAATCTATCCAAGAAAAGATTTGATAATCTGAATTTATTATATGTAGCTACGACACGTCCCATTGAACAACTTATTATTTTTTCTAGACATGGAAATGATAAATCTGTTTCATTTTACCTTAAAAAATTTCTTCATGAAAAGAAATTATGGAATGAAAACATATTTCAGTATTCTTTTGGAATAGAAAGAATTCTTCAATGATATATTTTTATTTTACATGTTTTTCTGCATGATAAGAAGAACGAACTAATGGTCCACTTTCTACATATTTAAATCCCATTTTTAATCCAATTTCTTTCAATTCTTGAAATTTATCCGGATCAACAAAAAAACGAACTGGAAAGTGTTTTAAAGAAGGTTGCAAATATTGTCCTATAGTTAGGATATCTACTTGAGAATTTTTAATATCTTTCATAGTTTCTAATATTTCTTCTTCTTTTTCTCCAAGACCCAACATGATTCCCGTTTTTGTACGAATATTTTTATTTTTTTCCTTAATATATTGTAGAACTTCAAGACTTCGATCGTATTTAGCTTGAACACGAATTTGTTTTGTTAATCTAGGAACGGTTTCTAAGTTATGAGAAATAACTTCCGGATGGATATCTATAATTTGATTTATTATTTTTTTATTTCCTTTAAAATCAGGAATTAAAGTTTCTATAGTAATATCTGGATTCATATATCGGGTCATTTGTACAGTTTTTACCCATATAGAAGACCCCATATCTTTTAGATCATCTCTATTTACAGAAGTAATAACAGCATGTTTAATTTTCAATATTTTAATAGATCTAGCTACTTTTTCTGGTTCTTGCCAATCGACATTTTCAGGACGTCCTGTTTTTACTCCACAAAACTTACAAGATCTTGTACAAATATTTCCCAATATCATGAAAGTAGCTACTCCTTTTCCCCAACATTCTCCTATATTAGGACAACTTCCACTTTGACATATCGTATTTAATTTATGTAATGAAACCAATTTTTGTAATTCCTTATAATTTTTTCCTATTGGAATTCTCACTCTTATCCAATTAGGTTTTTTTTGAATGAAGTTCATGATAATTTTTTTATGAAAAGGATTCTATTTGTTAAAAAACAAAAATGTAATTTTATGCACTTATTCTCCTAGTTATTTACTCAAAGATAATAAAATCAATTTTTTTTATAAATTTGTTTCTATTTGGTATTTTTTTTATGGAAGTATTAGTAAGAGATATTGCTAAAAAGTTGGAAGATTTAGCTCCTATAGAATATGCAGAGTCCTATGACAATATAGGATTAATGGTTGGTTCATATGATCAAAAAGTAAAAAAAATATTGATAACTTTGGATCTGACGGAAGAAGTTTTTGCAGAGTCTTTAAATAAAAAATGTAATCTTATAATATCCTTTCATCCTGTTATTTTTAAACCCATAAAAAGCTTAACTGGAGATTCTTTTTCAGAGAGAGTTTTAATTTCTGCATTAAAAAATGATGTATCTATTTATGTTATTCACACTAATTTAGACTTGATATGGGAGGGTACTCATTCTTATATATCTAAACTTTTACAATTAACTAGAGAAAAAGTACTTTTTCCTAAGATAGGATCTATAAAAAAATTAACTACTTATGTCCCAATTAATTACTCTGATAAAGTGAGAAGTTCTTTATTTGAGGCTGGAGCTGGAAATATTTCCAATTATAGTCATTGTAGTTATAATTTTGATGGATTAGGAAGTTTTATGGGGAACGAAAAAACAAAACCTTTTTTCGGAAAAAAAGAATGTTTTCATATGGAAAAAGAAACTTGTATTAATGTCGTTTTTCCATCTCATAAATGGAATATAATTAAAGATGCACTTTTTAAAAGTCATCCTTATGAAGAAGTCGCTTACGAGATTTATAATATTGAAAATATCAATCCATATCTAGGAATAGGAATAATCGGATATTTCCTAGAGGATATGAATGAATATGATTTTCTTTCTTATTTAAAAAATAAGATGAATTTATCCTGTATTAGACATTCTCCACTTACAGGAAAAAAAATTCGAAAAGTCACGATGATAGCAGGTTCGGGTCGCTTTGGAATTGAAAAGGCGATAAAGGAAAAATCCGATGTTTTCATATCTTCAGATTTCAAATATCATGATTTTTTCAAATCGGAAAAAAAAATTTTGATTGTAGATGTAGGGCATTATGAATTAGAAAAGAGCACTAAAAATTTATTGAAATCTTTTTTGGATAAAAATTTTATTCATATTCCTGTTTATGAATCAGAAATTCAGACAAATCCAGTTAAATATTTTTATTGAAAAATATTATGGGAAATAAAATACAAGAAGTGGTTACCGTAGTAGATAAATTACGGGTGTTATATAATCTTCAATTAATAGATTCTCGTATAGATGAAATACAAAATTTCCGTATAAATATACCTATAGAACTTAGTAGTTTGGAAGAAGAACTAGATCAAATGAAAAAAAAATTGGAACATCTTCAGGAAGACATTCTTTCTCTCAAACAGAATCTTGATAAAAGAAATAAAGAGGTTAAATCTTCAGAGATTTTGATAAAAAAATACGAAAAACAAAAAGATAATGTAAGAAACAACAAAGAATTATATGCTCTTGATAAAGAAATTGATTATCAAAAATTAGAAATTCAATTATCTAAAAAAAGAATTCAAGAAATTAATCTGAACATTCAGAAAAATAAAGAAATATTAGAAAAAAAAGAAGAAGTTTTTAAAAATAAAAAAGAACATCTTTTTCATAAAAAAAAAGAATTAAATCAGATTCTTTTAGAGAATGAAAAAGAGGAAAAAATTTTACTAGAAAAATCTAATTTTTTTTCTAAAAAAGTAGATAATAATTTATTAAAAACTTATCAAAAAATAAGAAATGGAGTGAAAAATGGAGTAGCTGTAGCTCCAGTACAAAGAGGGGCACCATTAGGTTCTTATCTTGCTATTACGCCTCAGAAATATTCCGAACTTATACAACGTAAGAAACTTCTAATAGATGAACATAGTGGAAGGATATTAATAGATGCGGAATTAGCTGAAGAAGAGAAGAAAAAATCTTTTGTTTTTTCTTCAAAAAAAAAGAAAAAATAATATAATAGAAAATAATTATGGTACGTACTTATTCTTCTGATGAAATTAAAATAAAAATCAAAAATTTTGAATTATTAGAAACGGTTTCAGGAAAGAAAAAATTTCTTCAAGATTTTTTTTCCGATAATGCGACTGTGATTATGTTTATTTGCAATCATTGTCCATATGTAAAACATATTAATACAGAATTGGTACGTTTAGCTAATGATTATCTCCATAAAGGAGTTTCATTTTTAGCTATCAATTCTAATGATATAGAAAAATATCCAGAAGATTCTCCGGAAAACATGCAAAAAATATCTCATCAATTAGGTTATCCTTTTCCTTATTTTTTTGATGAAAAACAAGAAGTCGCTAAGTATTATGGTGCTAAATGCACTCCTGAATTTTTTATATTTAACGGGGTAGGAGATTTATGTTATCATGGACAATTAGATGATTCTAGACCAGGAAATGGAATATCCGTTACAGGATACGATATAAGAAAAGTATTAGAAGGACTGTTAAAAGGAATAGAAATATTTACAACTGCAAAACCTAGTTATGGATGTAATATCAAATGGAAAACATAAGATTTTTATGATAATTAGGAATAATACTTAAAAAATAATCGATAGATTCGGAAAGACTTTTTTCTAAAAGTCCTCCTGCTGCATTTTTATGTCCACCTCCTCCAAAATGCTTTCTAGCAAAGAAATTCACATCGAAATCTCCTCTTGAACGAAAAGAAATTCTAATAGGATATTTTTCTTTTTCCTCAAAAAATAAAACGGAAAAAACTATGTTTTTGATGCATAACCCATAGCTAATGATCCCCTCTGTATCTCCCTGTTTATATGGATAAGAATTTATATCAGAAGCCTTAATGCTTGTATAAGCCGTACGATATTTTTTTATCACTTTCAATTTTTTCAAAGCTTTAGACAAAAGTTTTAATTTATTTTCGCTATATTTTTCCTGTAAATGATTATATATTTTTTCAATATCAATTCCCTTTTCTATTAATTTACCTGCAATAAAATGAGTTTCTGATGTGACAGAAGGAAAACGAAAAAAACCAGTGTCCGTCATTAAACCAACATATAAACATGTAGCTATATTTTTATCAATTTTATCTAAATTTTCCATATTAGATATCAATCTAAATACTAAAATACTAGTAGCTGCAACCGTAGGATCTGAAAACATAAAATCAAAATAAAAAGGATAAGGAGATGGATGATGATCTATTAATATTTTTTTTGCTTTAGAAGCTGTAAAAAATTCCTGCAATATCTTTATCCTTGATAGATTATTGAAATCTATAAAAAAAATATAATCGGAATCCACAATCTTTTTTTTTATCAAAAATTGAGTATTCTCAGAGAAAACAAGAATATCCTTACTTCCAGGAAGCCATTTGAAAAATTCAGAACATTCTGTAGGAGATATTAAATCTACATCATGTTTAAGTTTTCTCAAATAAAATAAAAGTGCTAAAGAGGAACCTAAAGCATCTCCATCTGGATGAGTATGTGGGACTAATACTATTTTTTTTTTCTCATTTCCGTCAATAATAGAAAATAACATATAATTAATTATTTTTTTTTCAATCCTAATTCTTCTCCTTTTTTTAACATAAGAAAATAAGCAGAATGAAATTCATTGGATATTCTTCCTTCTAAAATAGATTCCTTAATAAAATTTTTGATAATTCCTATTTTTTTACATGGATCAATATGAAAAGCATTCATGATATCGTTTCCTGATATAGGAGATTTCCAGTTTTGAATACGATCTCTCTCTTCCAGTTTTTTAATCCTTTCCATGAGAAGAAAGAAATTATTTGTATATCGATTTTTTTTTTCTATATTTTTCGTAGTGATATCCGCTATACATAGTTTGATTAAATCTTCGATGTCTTCACCAATATCAAATAAAAATCTACGGATGGCGGAATCACTAGTGTTATCTCCTATTAACGCAATAGGTTTATAACTATGTTGTATCATTTTTTTTACATATCTCATAGGTTCTCCTTTTGGCAATTTCAAACGTTGAAATATTTTTGGAACCATTTTAGATCCTACTAATTCATGTGCATGAAAAGACCAACCTATTTTTGGTAAAAATTTTTTAGTATAGGCTTTCCCTATATCATGAAGTAGAGCTACCCATCTTAACCAAATAGAATTGGTTTCTTCTTGACTAATGTTATCTACTACTTGCAAAGTATGATAAAAATTATCTTTATGTTTATATCCGTTTTTTTCTTCTATTCCTTGCAATAAAGTTAATTCCGGTAATATCATTGATAATAATCCAGATTCATACAATAAAAATAATCCTATAGAAGGCTTTTTAGATAAAATAATCTTATTGAATTCTTCTGTAATTCTTTCCATAGAAATAATATTTATTCTGTTTCTATTTCTTTGAATAGATTGAAATGAAGATTTTTCAATAAAAAATTGAAGTTGAGTAGCAAATCGGATAGCTCGCATCATTCGCAATGGATCGTCAGAATAAGTAACATCTGAATTTAATGGAGTTCTTAATATTTTTTTTTCTAAATCTGATAAACCTCCAAATGGATCGATTAATTCTCCGTAATTTTTCTCGTTCAAACTAATGGCTAAAGCATTAATTGTAAAATCTCTTCTATTTTGATCATCTTGCAATGACCCGATCTCTACGATCGGTTTTCTACTGGATAAATGATATGACTCCTTTCTAGATCCCACGAATTCTATTTTTTGATTGTTATATTCTAACATAGCAGTTCCAAAACGCTTAAATATATTTATTCTAGGAGAGGGATTAATGTGTTTAGAAACTTCTTTGGCTAATCTAATCCCTTCTCCTATAGTTAGAATATCTAAATCTTTGTATACTCTTTTCCCAAGTAAAAAATCCCTAACATAACCTCCGACTACATAACAATCTTGTTGTATTCTTTTAGCAGAAAGACTAATAATATGAAATATATCTCTATGAATAGCAGAAAATAACTTCATGGAAATTTACATGCGTAATATTTTCACTTTATTTGAAACAATTTTTAGTATAGAAGAACTACTATAACTAGATATTTCTTTTCTACGTAAGTTCACCGCATAATCTATATTATTTAAAATAGAAGGACTGATTTCATCAAATGATTTAGGAGTAGGAAATCCTGATAAATTAGCAGAAGTAGATATAATGGGTCTATCTAGATTTTGAATTAAACGAGAACAAAAAGGATCCATGGTTAAACGGATGGCTAAAGTATTATCTTTAGTATTTAATTTAGAAACTATTTTTCTAGGATTTTCGTATACGATAGTGATAGGTTTTTTTCTATGATTTTCCTGAAGTATTTTTTTGACGAAAAAAGGAATTTCCTCTACTAATTCGCATAAACGATCCATGCTTTCTACTAAAAGAATCATAGTTTTAGAAAAACTTCTATTCTTTATTTTATATATTTTTTCTATAGCTTTTATATTAAAAGCATCACAACCTAATCCCCATACAGTATCTGTAGGATATAATAAACTTTTTCCTTTTTTTAATATTTTTACACTTTTTTCTATTTCTTCGTAAAAAGACATGAAAATTAAAAAAAATTACAAAACAATATTATGAGTTCTCAAGGCTTCATTTAAAGAGGTTTTTTTATTGGTACTATCTTTTCTTTTTCCTATAATAAGAGCACATGGAACATGATATATTCCTGAAGGAAATTTTTTTGGAAAAGACCCAGGAATAACTACAGAATATTTAGGAATGAAACCTTTCCTCTCAACAGGTTTATCATTTGTGACATCAAATATTTTAGTAGAAGCGGTTAAAACTACATTAGCTCCTAACACAGCTTCTCTCTCTATAATAACTCCTTCGACTAAAATACATCTAGATCCAATAAAAACATCGTCTTCAATAATCACTGGAGAAGCTTGTATAGGTTCTAAAACTCCTCCTATTCCAACTCCACCACTTATATGCACTCTACTTCCAATTTGAGCACAACTCCCTACTGTAGCCCATGTATCCACCATCGTTTTTTCTCCTATATAAGCTCCTATATTCACGTAAGATGGCATAAGAACCACTCCATGAGAAATATAAGATCCATAACGTGCTACAGCAGTGGGTACTACACGAATCCCTTTCTCTTTAAATTTATTCTTAATCGGAATTTTGTCATAAAATTCTAATGGACCTAATTCGACCACATTCATCTCCATAATGGAAAAATACATAATTATCGCCTGTTTTATCCATTCATTTACCCTCCATTTTCCATTTACAAACTCTGAAACTCTTATGGTTCCTTTTTCTAAAAGATCCATAACATGAATCACACGACGACTACTGTCTGTAGACAATTCTTTTCTATTTTTCCAAGCTGTTTCTATATCTAATTTAAGCTGATCTATTTTCATGAAATCCTAAAAACCTTTAAAAAACAAAATTAGTAAAAATAAAATAAGATAACAAGTATATATTTGTTATATTTTTACAAAAATGACAAGAATATTGGGAATAGATTACGGAAAAGTAATAACAGGTTTATCTATAACAGATCCTTTACAAAAATTTGCATTTGGACTAAATGCCATTCCGACTAAAAATTTAATGAATTTTTTAGCTATTTTTATAGCTAACGAACCTATAAAAAAAATTGTTATAGGATTACCCAAAACATTAAACAACAAAAATGCTTTAATAGAAAAATCTATTCAGAACTTTATTTCTGAATTTCATAAAAAAAATCCTAAAATTAGAATAGATCGAATAGATGAACGTTTTACATCTAAAATGGCCTTTTATACTATGATAGAATTAGGTTTGAAAAGAAAAAAAAGAAGACAAAAAGGAATTATAAACAAAATTAGTGCAACAATTATTTTACAATCTTATCTTACAAAAAGAGAAAAAAAAATTAATCTATGATATTACCTATAGTCGTTTATGGAAATCCTATTCTCAGAAAAAAATGCATAGACATAGACATTAACTCTTGTAGAAAAAAAATACAGGAATTAGTCAAAGATATGTTTGAAACTATACACAAAGTGAAAGGAATTGGATTGGCTGCTCCTCAAATTGGGAAAAATATACGACTTTTTATAGTTGAGACTCCCTATTTATTAGAAAATGGAAAGGATATCAATAATTATAAAGAAGTTTTCATTAACGCTAGAATATTAAAAATTCATGGAGAAGAATATGAATTTAATGAAGGTTGTCTTAGTATTCCTGGTATCATGGGACATGTCAAAAGAAAATCTCACGTATTAATAGAATACTATGATCATAACTGGAAAAAAAAGAAAAAAACTCTAAAAGGAATATGTGCTCGAGTGATTCAACATGAGTATGATCATATGGAAGGGAAACTTTTTATAGATTATTTATCTTCTAGAAAGAAAAAACTCATAGAAAAAGAATTAAAGACCCTATTGGATAGAAACAAAAACCCTAAAATGTGATATATTCTACTATTTTTTTAAAAGTATTCGGATCATTCATAGAAAAATCGGAGAGAACTTTTCTGTTAAGTTTAATGTTTTTATCAGATAATTTTTTCATAAATACAGAATAAGACATTCCATATATACGAGCTCCAGCGTTTATACGTTGAATCCAAAGAGATCTAAAATATGTTTTCTTTTTTTTTCTTCCTGAAAAAGCATAGCTAAAAGATTTCTCTACGGCGTTTTTAGCCACGGTATAAACCTTGCTTCTTGCTCCATAAAATCCTTTTGCATATTTAAGTATTTTTTTACGTTTTCGTCTAGAGTAAACCGCATTTGTAGATCTCGGCATAACTTTTATAAGTTAAAATTGTTTTTTTATATTCTTTTTATCTGAACCTTTCAATAAAGAAAATTTAGAAAGATGACGTTTTCTTTTTTTCGATTTTTTAGTCAAAAGATGATTTTTAAATGCCTGTTTTTTTTTTATATGGCCATTAGCTGTTTTTTTAAATCTTTTTTTTGATCCTGATTTTGTTTTCAATTTAGGCATATAAAATATTATTAAAACTTCTTTGGAGCTAAGATCATATACATTCTTTTTCCTTCCATAACAGGCATTTGTTCCACTCTTCCATATTCTTCAATTTCTTCTGCAAATTTTAACAATTTTATTTTTCCTTGATCTTTATATACTATTGAACGACCTTTAAAAAAAACAAAAACTTTCACTTTATCCCCACGCATTAAAAATTTTTCCGCACTCTTTATTTTCACTTTTCCATCATGATCTCCTATTTGTGGACCAAATCGAATTTCTTTAGTATTTACTTTAATTTGTTTTGCTTTAAATTGTTTCTTTTTTTTCTTCTGCTCATATAAAAATTTTTTATAATCCAGTATTTTACATACTGGAGGATCCACTTTAGGATTAATTTCTACCAAATCTAATTCCTTATCTATAGCAAATTGAAGAGCATCCTGGATAGAATAAATCCCGTTTTCTACTATATTACCAACTAAGCGTACTTGATCAGAATCAATATGGGTATTAATGCGATGTCCCTCTTTTTTTTGTGGTAATGGACGATATATCCTCTTTTTTTTATGCCCTCTAGAAAATTTCTTTTTTATGATAATTTTATAAATTTAATTAGTTTCTTTAAAAATAGCATCTATTCCATTATAAATAGTAAATATTCCTATATGACCTAATCCATGACGTCGTAATGAAATCATTTTATTTTTTTCTTCTTTCTCCCCCAAAATAATCATATAAGGAATTTTGTTTTCTTCAGAATCCCTGATTCTCTTATCAATTTTCTCGTTTCTGTCATCAATAAACACACGAATATTATGATTTAACATCAAATTTAAAATTTTTTTTGCATAAATTATATATTTATCACTTATAGGAAGAATAACGGCTTGATTAGGAACCAACCACAATGGAAGATTTCCTTTTGTGTGTTCTATAAGAATGGCAATCAGACGTTCCAAAGAACCCAAAGGAGCACGATGAATCATAACTGGACGATGTCTTTCATTATTTTTTCCCTTATAATATAAATCAAATCTTTCAGGTAAATTATAATCTACTTGAATAGTCCCTAGTTGCCAATTTCTTCCCAAAGAATCTCTGATAAGAAAATCTAATTTAGGACCATAAAAAGCGGCTTCTCCATAATGAACGGATGCATCTATTTTTTTATCTTTAACAGCTTGTAGAATAGCATTTTCAGCCATTTCCCAATTTTTGTCTGATCCAATATAGTTATGGATTTTTTTGGGATCTCTCAATGAAACTCTAATCGTATATTCCAAAAAACCTAAACGACGAAATACGTAAAAAACTAAATTTATGACTTTTTTAAACTCTTCCAATAGCTGATCATACGTACAAAAAATATGAGCGTCATCTTGTGTAAAACATCTTACTCTTGTAAGACCATGAAGTTCTCCACTTTGTTCATACCTATAAACGGTTCCAAATTCTGCAAAACGTTTAGGAAGATCTCTATATGACCATTCTTGAGAACGATAAACTTCACAGTGATGAGGACAATTCATTGGTTTTAATAGAAATTCTTCTTCTGAATGAGGAGTTTTAATCGGTTTAAAACTATCTTTTCCATATTTATCCCAATGTCCACTTCTCACATATAATTTCTTATGTCCAATATGTGGAGTCATAATCATCTCATATCCTGATTTTTTCTGAATATCCGTTAAAAATTCTTCCAAATTTCTTCTGAAAATTGTTCCTCTAGGTAACCATAATGGCAATCCCGTTCCAACTCTATCAGAAAAAACAAAAAACTTTAGTTTTTTCCCTATTTTTCTGTGATCTAGATCAGGAACTGAATATTTATTCATTATACAAATCAAATAAGTAAACTACAACTTTAACAAAAAAAAAGTTACGAGTTTTTTTCATTTTATTGATAAATATAATGCAGCTGCTATTACACTACCAATAATAGGTCCTAATACAGGAACAAAAGCGTAATCCCAGTTGCTATTTGCTTTTCCACCAGATATAGGAATTATAGAATATATAATTCTTGGACCTAAATCACGAGCAGGATTAATAGCATAACCCGTCGTACCTCCTAAAGATAATCCAATTCCTAATATAATTAGAGCTGATGGAAAAGCTCCTAAATATCCTAATCCTGCAAGGGAATATTTTTTTTTATGAAAAAAAATGGATTCTTCTGCAAGATATAAAGTCACAAACATAAAAATAAAAGTCGCTAATATTTCACTCAATAAATTATAATATAAATTTCTTATAGAAGGACTTGTAGTGAATACAGATAATTTATCTTGTTCATTTTTAGTTTCTGAAAAATGATCTTTATATAAAATCCAGACTAATAAAGATCCCAACATTGCCCCTATCAATTGAGATGCAATATAAACAGGAACAAGATTCCATTTCAATTTTCCAATTATAGCAAAACCTATCGTGACAGAAGGGTTTAGATGTCCACCACTATAAGGTGCGGAAACTAATATTCCCATAAAAACAGCTAATGCCCATCCCATAGTAATAGTAACCCATCCACCATCTCCATGTCCTTTTGTTTTAGACAATAGAACATTAGCCACTACTCCATTTCCTAAAAAAACCAAGATCATGGTTCCTATAATCTCTGCAGATATTTTTGTCATTTTATTTTTATATTAAAGAACAACTTTATTTACTAGACCAAGAACGTGTTGTTTTGATTGCTTTTTTCCAACCTTGAATTCGTTCCCAACGACTTGACATCCCTTTTGGTTCAAAAACATGTTCTAATTGCCATTTATCTTGAATATCTTCCAAACTCGTCCAGTAATTAACAGCTAATCCAGCTAAATAAGCGGCACCCGCTGCTGTAAGTTCAGATATTTTGGATTTAACTACTTTTACATTCAAAATATCAGATTGAAATTGCATTAATAATTTATTAACCGTTGCTCCTCCATCTACACGAAGTTCTTTTATAGAAATCCCAGAATCTGCTTCCATAGCTTTAAGCACATCCATATTTTGAAAAGCAATACTTTCCAAAGCCGCACGTACAAAATGAGCAGAAGAAGTTCCCCTAGTAATTCCAACAATAGTCCCTCTAGCTTTTTGATCCCAATAAGGAGCCCCCAAACCAGAAAAAGCCGGAACCATATACATCCCTTCCGTATTATCTACTGAAGATGCTAATTTTTCCGCTTCACTTGAAGATAACAGTAAACCTAACCCATCTCTAAGCCATTGCACAACTGCTCCAGCAATAAATACACTTCCTTCTAAAGCATATTGAACCTTATCTTTAATTTTCCAAGCAATGGTAGTTATTAAATTATTTCGAGAGAAAACAGGATTTTCTCCAACATTCATTAACATAAAACAACCTGTTCCATAAGTATTTTTGACCATTCCAATTTTAGTGCACATTTGACCAAATAGAGCGGCCTGTTGATCTCCAGCAATTCCAGATATTGGAATTTGATGGGATAAAATATGACCCGTTGTATAACCAAAAATTTCACTAGAAGACTTTACTTCTGGAAGCATTGTTTTTGGAATGTCAAATAATTTGATTAAATCTTGATCCCAACTAAGAGTATGAATATTAAAAAGCATGGTTCTAGATGCATTAGTGACATCCGTTACATGAATTTCCTTACCGGTTAAATTCCATATTAACCATGAATCTATAGTTCCGAAAGCTAATTTTCCAGAATTTGCTTTTTTCCTAGCTCCTGGAACATTTTCTAATATCCATTTAATTTTAGTAGCAGAAAAATAAGGATCTATAATAAGACCGGTTTTTTTGCGAATCATTTCAGTCAAACCTTCACATTTCATCTGATCACAATAACTAGATGTACGTCTGTCTTGCCATACGATCGCATTAGAAATAGGTTCTCCCGTTTTTCTATCCCATACAACGGTTGTTTCTCTTTGGTTAGTAATTCCTATAGCAACAATGTTACTACCTTCTAAATTTGCTTTTAAAATTGCCTCTAAAGCTACTGAAGCTTGTGTAGACCATATTTCTTCTGCATTATGTTCTACCCATCCAGGATAAGGATAAATTTGTGTAAATTCTCTTTGAGCTACGGATATAATATTTCCAACCCAATCAAAAACAATAGCTCTAGAACTAGTAGTTCCTTGATCTAATGATAGCACATATTTTTTCATAAGCATATAATGATGGTATTAAACTTCTCTCTGACTTAAAATATTAAACTACTGGATAATAATATTGCATAGCTAACTCTTTGAAAGCAGCTACCTGTGATTTTTCCCATGTTTTATCTCGAGAAAGTTCTTGAGCCATTAATGCTGCTACTCGTGGTGCTATATCTATCGCTTTTTTAGCATTTAAAAATAATAAACGAAACCTTCTTGCTAAAACATCTTCAATCGTTCTAGCCATTTCATAACGGACCATCCATCTCACTTCTGCTTCAGTACAATAATAAGAAGGACACTTAGATATTAAGGACTCTCCCCATAGAGGATTTTCCTCAATTAATTTTTGAATATGAGATTCATCTTCACCATATTTTTTCCAATGAAAATTATGATTCTTGCATGAAGAGATGGATCCATAAATTTTCATATTTTTTGTGATAGAAGGAACTTTATTTAATTTCCCTATCTCAATAGCTTTATTGACAGTTTCTTCTGCCATTTTTCTATATGTCGTCCATTTTCCACCTATGATAGTTACTAGTCCAGAAGGACTAATCATAAGTTTATGAGATCTAGATATATCTTTAGTCTGAGTGGTAGAAGAAGAAGAAAAATGACGGGGAACAAAAAGAGGACGCAAACCTGAAAAAGCACTTAGAATATCCTTTCTTTTCGGTGTATATACAAAATATTGCTTAAAAGTATGTAAAATAAAATCTATTTCTTCTTCTAAAGGTTTAGGTTCAAGATCACTTTTATCCAAAAAAGTATCTGTAGTTCCTATTAAAACATGATCATACCATGGTACACTAAAAAGAATTCGACCATCCGTCGTTTTTGGAATAACTATCGCATTGGAACTGCTAAAAAATGACTTATTTAAAACAATATGCGTCCCTTGACTAGGTTTTATTAAAATGGGCCATGTAGATTCATCCATTTTAGAAATAGAATCTGAAAAAACCCCTGTGGCATTAATAACTGTTTTTGAATAAATAGAATACTTTTTTTTGGTTTCAAGATCATAAGCTATCACTCCAGATATTTTTCCTATTTCTTTAATAAGATTTTTTACTTGAAAATAATTTAATACTACTCCTCCTTGCTGAACACAAGTTTGGGCTATATTAATAGCCAAACGAGCATCATCAAACTGTCCATCATAATATAAAATACCTCCTTTCAAACTATTGGGTCGAATTTCAGGAAACATTTTCAGTGTTTCATTTCTAGATAAAAATTGAGATTTTCCAAAACTCAGAGAACCAGCTAACCATTCATAAAATTTCAAACCAGCCCAATATAAAAGCCCCATTCGCCAACTAAAAATAGGAATAACAAATCGTTGTTTTTTTACCAAATGAGGAGCATTTTTCAACAAATGTCCTCTTTCCTGTAAAGCTTCATAAACTAATTTTATATCTCCTTGAGCCAAATATCGTATTCCTCCGTGAACTAATTTAGTACTACGACTAGAAGTTCCCTTAGAAAAATCAGACTGTTCCAAAAGAAGAGTTTTATATCCTCTAGAAGCTGAATCCAAAGCGATTCCCAATCCTGTTGCCCCACCCCCAATAACAACAACATCCCAAATATTTATATTTTCTAAAATACCTAAAAATCTTTCTCTATTTAAAAAACCTTTCATCATGATTTACTCATTCATGTACATATAAATTCATCCAGAACAGGATACTCCCATTGGGATCTTAAAAAAACATTCATATCAAACGAACAAAATTAAAAATATTTTCAATAAAAGAAAATTTTTATTAAAATTAATCCAATATAAATAACCTATATCCTATTTTCTTTATTAATCATTTTCGATAAAAAATTTTTTATTATTTGTGATCCAGAATTAGCATTAATAGTTTTCATCATTTTACTTATATTATAAAATTTTTTTAAAAAAAGGTCAATCTCCCTTAAGGAAACTCCAGAACCTTTTGAAATTCTTTTTTTTCTTCTCACATCATCAAGCATTTTTGGATGATTTCTCTCATATGGAGTCATAGATAGAATTATAGATTCTATCTCTTTGAAAGAATCTTTTTTTTCGTTCTTATGCTCAAAAAATCTATCCATGCCAGGAATCATGGACATAAGATTTTTCATACTTCCTATTTTTTTCACTTGTTGAAGTTGCTCCAAAAGATCATCAAAATTAAAACGATTTTTTGAAATCTTCTTATAAATATTTTTAGTTTCTTCCTCGTTAAATTGTTCTTGAACTTTTTCTACTAAAGAAACGATATCCCCCATTCCTAAAATACGATTAGCTATTCTTTCTGGGTAAAAAATTTCTATATCTTCTATTTTTTCTCCATTACTAATAAATTTTATAGGTTTTCCAATGACACTAGACATAGTAATAGCTACTCCTCCTCTACTATCCCCATCTAATTTAGTCATTACTATCCCATCAAAATTCAGAGTATGAGAAAAAATTTGAGCCGTATTTATAGCGTCTTGTCCGGTCATGGAGTCTACAACGAATAAAGTTTCATCAGGATTATAATCCTGATAAATTTTTTGAATTTCATTCATCATCTTTTTATCAATAGCTAATCGACCTGCAGTATCAATAATAACGACATTATATTTTTTTTCAGAAGCGTAAATAAGAGATTTTTCAATAATCTCTATTACATTCTTATTTCCTTTTAAAAAGAAAACAGGAAGATGAACTTTATCTGCAATAATTTTTAGTTGATCTATGGCTGCAGGACGATAAATATCTGCAGCTACTAATAAAGGATTTTTATTTTTTTTTCTACACAAAAAATAAGCAAGCTTAGAAGAAAAAGAAGTCTTTCCACTTCCTTGTAAACCACAAATCAAAATAATGGAAGGGTTATTAGAAATATTTATTTCTCTATTTTTTTCTCCCATAAGGGAAACTAACTCATCATATACAAGTTTTATAATTAGTTGTCTTGGATTTAAAGAAGTTAGTACTTTTTTACCTATAGATTTTTCTTTAACTCTTTGAACAAAGGTTTTAGCAATTTTGTAATTAACATCAGCATCAATAAGAGCTCTACGAATTTCTTTCATAGTCTCTGCAATATTTGTTTCAGTTATTCTACTATTTCCCTTCAAAATATGAAAAGCTTTATTCAATTTTTTTTGTAAATGTTCAAACATAAACGTTTATTTTTTTTTACATACGATCAAGCATTTTGATGCCTAATAAATTCATTCCAGATTTTAAAATATTCCCTGTCACATGAATAATATTCATACAAATATTACTATGAATGACATCTAAAGGGTTTATTATTCTTGTATTTTGATACAAATGGTTAAATATCTTAGCTACTTCATATATATAATTAGCTACTAAAGAAGGATTCAAATCTATTGCAGATTTTTTTAATATTAATGGATATTTTTGAATAATTTTAATCATATTTTTTTCATGTATATCCAATTCTGCATTAGACCAATCCTTATGAGTCAAGGAACACAAATAAGTAAATTTTCGTTCAATAGAACGAATTCTCGAATAAGTATATTGGATATATGTAGCTGTCTTCCCCTTAAGATCTATAGATTTATCAGGATCAAAAATGATCCTTTTTTTAGGATCTACTTGCAAAAAATGGTATTTTATAGCTCCTACTCCTATTATTTCTGCATATTTTTCCTGTTCTTCTTTAGGAAAATCTTTTAAAAAATTTTTTTTTACAATAGAAGACATTTCTAATATCAAACTATCAGCATCTATAATATTTCCTTTTCTGGATTTCATTCTACCACTTGGTAAATCTACCATTCCATAAGAAAGATGAGTTAATTTTTTTACCCATATGCATCCTAAACGTTTCAGGATAGTAAAAAGTACTTTAAAATGATAATCTTGTTCTTTTCCTACAATATAAATGAGTTGATCAATATCATACTTTCTAAAACGTTCTACAGCAGTTCCTATGTCTTGGGTTATGTATACAGAAGTTTCATCTGATCGTAATAAAAGTTTTTGATCAAAACCTTCTTTAGTTAAATCAACCCAAATAGACCCATCTTTTTTTTGAAAAAAAATTCCTTTTTTCAAACCATTTTTTATGATATTTTTTCCAATTTCATAAACATCACTTTCATATTCTACTTGGTCAAAAGTTATTCCTAATTTTTTATAAGTTTCTTTGAACCCATCATAAACCCATTTATTCATTATATTCCAAATATTTCTAGTTTCATCATCTCCTGATTCCCATTTTTTTAATAAATTTCTAGCCTTTTTTATAATTGAAATATGATCCTGATTATTTTTAGAAAATTTTTGAACTTCTTCACAATAAATTTTCTCAAATAAATTATAATATTTTCCCACGAAATGGTCTCCTTTCATACCTATCCTATCAGGGGTATCTCCTTTTCCCAATTCTTTCCAAGCTATCATAGACTTACATATATGTATTCCTCTATCATTAATTATCTGTATTTTAGTTGTTTTATATCCAACCATCTTCAATATTTCGGATAAAGAATCACCAATAAGACTATTTCTTATATGACCTAAATGAAGAGGTTTATTTGCATTGGGAGAAGAATATTCAATCATGATATTTTTATCAGACAATTTTAAATCATCAAAATTTTTATTTAACATCTTTATAAGAAGATAAAGATAATAACTGTCCTTAAAAATAAAATTTAAAAAACCTCCAACAATAGAAAAACTAATCATACCTTTTAATTGATCCCTTACGTAATTTCCAATATCTTTTCCAATTTCTTCTACAGGTTTTTTTAATATTTTAGACAAATAAAATAAAATAAAAGTAACATCTCCTGGATGTTCTTTTTTAGTATATTGAAAATCTAATCTAGGACAATGGTCCAATCTGTATAAAATAGAGATGGATTTTTTGATTGATTCCTCTATGGATGGAAAATCATCATTCATAGATTACAGAAATATTTTTAATTTTAAACGCCATCCAAAAGGATCTTCCGATAAGTTATGCTGAATGTTTAATAGTTTTTTTTTCAAAAAAATAGATATTCTTTCTTCATCTGGTATATCTGGTAAATAAAAATTTTCTCCTTGATAACTAATAGTTTGAAAATAATTAACCACTACAGCTGTTCCACAACCAAAAGCTTCTTTTAATACTCCTTTTTTTAATCCATCTATTATTTCTGAAACACTTAAATCTCTTTCTTGTATATCTAGTCCTTCTTTCTTAGCTAAAGAAAGAAGACTTTGACAAGTGATTCCACTTAATATATTTTCATTAGCTCGTGGAGTAATGAGTTTATTTTTCAACCAAAAAAAAACATTCATCGTTCCCGATTCTTCAATCCATGTGTGAGTGGAGGAATCAGTCCATAATATTTGATCGAAGCCTTCTTCTCTTGCTAATCTAGTAGGATAAAAAGAAGAAGCATAGTTCCCAGCAGCTTTAGTAAATCCAACTCCTCCTGATGCAGAACGACTATATTTTTCTTCTATTTTTATTTTTAATGGATATTCATAATAAGCATCTGCAGGGGTAGATATAATCATAAATAAATAATCCTTAGATGGTTTAGCCGATAAAACTCCATCCATTGCAATTAAGAAAGGACGAATATATAAAGATTGTCCATAATGTTTTGGTACCCAATCTCGATCTATATCTATTAATTTTTTTAATCCATTCATAAATATGGATTCTGGAATAGAGGGCATTTCTAAACGTTTAGCAGATCTATTTATTCTTTTAAAATTTTCTTCTGGACGAAATAAAAAAACTTCTTCATTTTTATCTTTATAAGCTTTCATTCCTTCGAAAACTGCCTGTCCATAGTGAAATACAAGAGATTTTGGAGAAATGTTTATATTTCCAAATGGTTTAATGATTGAATTTTTCCATTCTCCATTTATAAACTCTGAACAAAACATGTGATCTGAACAATGATTTCCAAAAGAAATATTGTTAAAATCTATCTCATCTATCCTAGAATGTAAGGTTTTTTCTATTTTCATAACGGCAAAAAAGACTTTATCTTTTCAAAGATAATTAATAATAAAAATAATTTTCTAACTATCATGCATGATTTTTAATACTTTTTCTACAATATTTTCAACAGATGGTTTTGAAAAATAATCTCCATCAGATCCATAAGGAGGACGATGTTCTTGAGCCGTAATTGTAATAGGAGGACTATCTAAATAATAGTATCCGTTTTGTTCTTCTAATATTTTTTGAAGTATATAAGCAGATGCACCTCCTGGGACATCTTCGTCTATAATTAATAATCTATTTGTTTTTCTTAAGCTTTTTCCAATATCCTTTTGAAGATCAAAAGGCAATAGCGATTGAATATCTATTATTTCAGGATAAATATTGATTTTAGATAATTCATCTGCAGCCTCATGAACAATTCTCCATGTAGAACCATAAGTAACAATCGTAATATCTTTTCCTATTCTAGTCACTTCTACTATTCCAATAGGAGTTCTAAAATAACCTAAGTTTTCTGGAAGTTTTTCCTTTATTCTATAACCATTGAGACATTCAATGACTAAAGCTGGATCATCTCCAGCTAAAAGGGTATTATAAAAGCCCGCAGCTTTTACCATATTTCTTGGAACAAGTACTAAAATTCCTCTTAAATAATTGATTATTCCTCCCATAGGAGAACCAGAATGCCATATTCCTTCTAAACGATGTCCTCTTGTTCGAATAATAACGGGAGATTTTTGCCCACCTTTTGTTCTGTATTGTAAACAAGCAAGGTCATCACTCATAATTTGTAAAGCATACAGAATATAATCTAAATATTGAATTTCAACTATAGGACGAAGTCCACGCAAAGCAAGACCAATCCCCTGTCCAAGAATAGTAGATTCACGTATTCCCGTATCAAAAACTCGTGATTCTCCATATTTTTTTTGAAGACCTTCTAGTCCTTGATTTACGTCTCCAATTTTCCCGACATCTTCTCCAAAGATTAAAAGATCAGGGTATAATTCTAATAACTTATCAAAGTTATCTCTTAAAACGATTCTTCCATCTACTTCACAAGCATTTTTCTTGTCATATACCGGAAAAATTTCGGTAATTTTTACGGAAGATTTTTCAGAAATGCTATATAAATGTGAAGAATAATTCTCTTGTTCTTTATGGTATTTTTTTTTCAACCATTTTATCAGACATTCTTTCTGATAAGACTCTTCTTTCGAAAGAAGATACAAAGATCTTCGTACAAGACGAAAGATTGATTTTTTCGTATGTAACTGTTTAATCGTAAGCAATTCTTTGACATATTTTTTTATCCATTTTTTACGTGGAAAAGTATATTCCAATTTTTGCAAAATACTAACAGCTTCATTCTTTATTTTTTCAATAGGCTTTTGAAACGCTTCCCAAGCTTTTTTTTGTTCTTGAAGAACATATTCTTTGGCTTCTATATCTATTTTATCCAGATCATCTACATCCGCAATCTTTTGAACAATGTCCGTATTTGTTTGAAACTGAAAATTCAAAATCCAATCCCTAAATTTTTTGATTCCATCGTTTTTTATTTCCCATTCTAAACGCTCTTTAGATTTATATCGTTCATGTGATGAAGAGGTCGAATGTCCTTGTGGTTGAGTGAGATCCGTAACATGTATTACAACTGGAATATGCTCATGACGAGCTATTTTATCTGCTTGTACATATGTTTTTGTAAGATCCATGTAATTAGATCCATTTACACGAATAATTTCTATTCCATTTTCTTTTTGAGTTCTCTGAAATCCGGATAAAAGATCGCTAATATTTCGTTTTGAAAATTGATACTTATTAGGAACGGATATTCCATATTCATCATCCCAAATAGAAAGGATAATAGGTATTTGTAATACGGAAGCGGCATTCACCGTTTCCCAAAACAAACCTTCAGAAATGCTTGCATTTCCAATGGTTCCAAAAGCTACTTCATTTCCATTATGAGAAAACATTTTATGTGTTTTTTTCAAATTTCTTAAATTTTTGTAAATTTTCGAAGCTTGAGCAAGACCTAATAGTCTTGGCATTTGTGCAGCTGTCGAAGACATATCTGCACTAGAGTTTTTCTGGTTAATGAGGTTTTTCCAACTTCCATCTTTGTTCAGAAGACGTGTTCCAAAATGAGAAGTCATCATCCTACCAGAAGAAACAGGTTCTGCTTCTAAATTAGAATGTGCATATAATTGAGAAAAAAAACTTTTTACATTTAAAACTCCAATAGCCATCATAAAAGTTTGATCTCTATAATATCCGGATCTAAAGTCTCCATTTTTAAAAACTTTAGCCATAGCTAGTTGAGGGATTTCTTTTCCATCTCCAAATATTCCGAATTTCGCTCTTCCATTTAATACTTCTTTACGACCTAAAAGACTGGTTTCACGACTGATTCTTGCTAATTTATAATCATTCAAAATCATTTTTCGAAACAAATCGAAAGAGGTTTTTCCTTCATATCCCCCTATACTAGATTTTATACTATTTTTATTCATGATCATTAATACTAATTTTTTTTGTATGAAAATACAGTTTTCATATTTTCTTACAAAAAAGAAAAAATGAAGTTTATTTTTGATATATTGCTTAAAAAAAAAATAAACAATGATCTCTCACATGATGGGGAAAATCACATTGGCTGTTATCAAACCGGATTCTGTTGAAAAAGGATATATAGGGCCTATTATGTCTCATATAGTCAATGCAGGGTTTTATATTCGGGCGCTGAAAATGACGGATATTTCTAAAAAATCTGCCAAGAAATTTTATGCAGAACATAAAGAAAGTCCATTTTTCGATTCTTTAGTGAATTTTATGTCTTCTGGACCAATAGTTTGTATTATTCTCGAAAAAGAAAATGCAGTAGAAAATTTTAGAACTTTAATAGGAAATACAAATCCTATTCATGCAGCCGCAGGAACGATACGAAAATTATATGCAAGTTCTTTAGAAAAAAATGCGATTCATGGATCAGATAGTAATCAAAATGCTTTTAGAGAATGTCTCTTTTATTTCTCTCATCGAGAAATTTTCTGGTAATTCAACTTAATTACAAAAATTTGTATTTTGGTAATATAGAATTAGGAAGATAAAATGAAAAAAAGTTTTTTAATTACGATTTATACTATTTTAATCTTAATATTTATAATCAGTTTATGGATAACTGGAACATATAATCAACTAGTCAAATTAAATGAGAATATCAAAACACAATGGAGTCAAGTGGAAAACGTTTATCAAAGACGAGCAGACTTGATTCCAAACTTAGTAAAAACGGTAAAAGGATCCGCTTCTTTTGAAAAGAACACTCTGAATCAGCTAATAGAAGCAAGAGCAAAAGCCACTTCCATGAATATAAATCCAAATAATTTAAATCAAGATCAAATAAGCAAGTTTCAAAGAGTACAAGAAGGATTACAAAGTTCTCTTAGCAGATTATTATTAATTGTAGAAAATTATCCTCATCTAAAATCCACACAAAATTTTTCCGAATTACAAAATCAACTAGAAGGAACAGAAAATCGTATTAATGTGGAAAGAAACCGTTTTAATGATCAAGTAAATCATTTTAATACTTATAGAAATAAATTTCCAAAAATTATCATCGCGAATTTTTTTCCTCAATTTAGAGAAAAAGGATATTTCCAATCTCAAATCGGATCAGAAAAAGCTCCTATTGTAAATTTTCAGGATTAGCAAACAAAAGATTTTAGATGAAAAAAATCCTAAAAGGAATTATTAAATTCTTACTCATTTTACTACTAATTTTCACAAATTCAGTACAAGGACAATTGAATATCCCTGAAAATCCAAAAAAAATATATCCCGTTAACGACTATGCAGGAGTATTATCACACATTCAAATACAAGAATTAAATGAAAGACTCATTCAATATTCAAAAAAAACATCCACAGAAATTTTAATTTCTATTGTTCGAGATCTTTATGGAGAAGATCCAAATTTTTTAGCTTCTAAATGGGGAAATAAATGGCATATTGGAAAAAAATATAAAAACAATGGAATTATCATCTTATTATCTATAAACGATAAAAAAATATCCATTCAAAATGGATACGGAATAGAGCCATACTTGACCGATTTTACCACTCGACGCATCATCCAAAAAATAAAACCTCTTTTAAAGAAAAATCTATACTATAAAGCTATAGATATAAGTATTAAAGAGATATTTAGAATCATGAAAAATGAATATATAAACAAGGAAAACAAAAAAAATCATTTTTCCAAATGGAATTTTGTTTTTTCTATTAGTGTTTTTTTGATGATGTTTTTTTTCATATGCTTATGTAAAAAAAGAATAGATCCTTCATTATTAAATACATTATTTTTAACGAATATTCTACTATTCAAAAAAAAATATTCCGATAATGAAGATAGTTTTGATGGATTCGGAGAAGGTGGAAATTTTGGAGGTGGTGGATCATGCGACAACTGGTAATCTAATCTGTATTTTTTTTTGTTAAAAATTCTTCAAGATAAGCTATACTTTTCAAAGTATCACTTTCTTTCTTTTTTTCTTTTAAAAGGATTTCTTTTGGAACAGACCTCACATATTTATTGTTGGATAAATTATTCCGGATCATAGATAATAAATTATAAAAATATTGAATTTTTTTTTGAATCTGAATAAGATCCATTTTCTTATAAGAAGACTTGATAGATAAAAAGTATTTATCCGTTCCTAAAAAAAAGGAAAAAAATTGTTCTTTTTTAGGTTTTTTTAACACATGAATTATTTGAGATAAATTTGCTAATTTTAATATTATAGAATGGTATTCTTTCTCTGCTCCTTCTTTCACATAAAATAAAACTAAGCTTTTTTTATAAGGAATATTTATTTTATTTCTTATAGAACGTATTTGAGATATAATTTGAACAGCCCTATCAAAAGAAACTAAAACATTCTGATTATAGGATTTTTTTTTAGGCCAAGAAGAAATAATTAACGCTTCCTCTCTTGTTCTTTTTTTAAGAAGATTCCAAATTTCTTCTGAAAGAAAAGGCATATATGGATGTAATAATTTTAACACATTCTCAAACCACTTAATTGTATTTGAATAAACGGATTTCGATATACATTTTCCAGAAACAGGCTTAATAATTTCAAGAAACAAAGAACAAAAATCATTCCAAATTAACTTGTATAAAATCATCAATGATTCATCAAATTTATATTGATGAAAATATTTTTCAAAAATTTCCAAAACATGATAAAAACGATTTTCAAACCATATAATAGCCTTTTTAGATGCTTCAGGAAAATTTTGATTTTTTTCTTCTATATCCCAACTTTGTATCAAACGAAAAGCATTCCATATCTTATTAGAAAAATTTCTTCCTTGTAAACAGATATTTTCCTCAAAATGAAAATCTTTTCCTGCACTAGCTCTGAGCATAATTCCCATACGAACGGCATCTGCTCCATATTTTTCAATTAAATCTACAGGATTTGGAGAATTATTTAGAGATTTAGATATTTTCTGATTTTTATCATCTCTTACTATTCCAGTAAAATAAACCTTCTTAAAGGGTTTTTTTTTTCGGAAAAAAAAACCAGCCATAATCATACGTGCAACCCAAAAAAACAAGATATCTGAACCTGTGACCAAATCTTCAGTCGGATAATAATAAGATATTTCTTGATTATGAGGATGAAGAATTCCATCAAACACAGACATAGGTAAGATCCAAGAAGAAAACCATGTATCTAGAACATCTGGTTCTTGTTTAATTTGATCATAGTTTAAATGAGGATCATGACTCTTCATTTTCGCTTTTATTAACGCTTGTTCCAAGTTTTCTGCTACTACAAAATCATTTTTTGAATTTCCATAATAATAAACGGGAATACGATGTCCCCACCACAATTGTCTAGATATATTCCAATCACGAATTTTATCCATCCATTGAAAATAAATTTTTTTAAATCTACTTGGATAAAATTGTATATCTCCATTTTTAACCGCTTCTATAGCAGGAACAGACATTTTTTTCATCTTTAAAAACCATTGAAGAGACAATTTTTGTTCTACTACGGTTTTTGTTCTTTCTGATAATCCAATTTTGTGATTAAAGTTATCTACCTTAGCTATAAACCCTAAACTAGATAATTCTTTTATTATATTTTTTCTCACTTCAAAACGATCCATTCCTTGATAATGAAGACCTTTTTCATTGATAGTCGCATTTTCATTAAAAATGTCAATTATGTCTAAATGATATGTATCAGCAATCGCTTTATCGTTTATGTCATGAGCTGGAGTGATTTTTAAACATCCTGATCCAAAATATGGATCTACATATGAATCTTGAATAATAGGAATCAATCGGTTTATTATTGGTATTCTAGCGTATTTTCCCTTTAAATGAAAATAACGATTATCATCTGGATGGAAACAAATCGCTGTGTCCCCAAACATTGTTTCAGGACGAGTCGTAGCAATAGTCACAAAATATTTTTCCCCTTCTATTGGATATTTTATATAAAAAAGTTTTCCTTTTTGTTCTCGATAGAATACTTCTTCATCAGAAATAGTAGTTTTCGCTTCTGGATCCCAATTGACTACACGATACCCCCTGTATATATATCCTTTATCATATAAATCTATAAAAACTTTTGTAACAGATTTGGACAAATTATTGTCCATAGTAAATTGAACCCGGTTCCAATCACAAGAACAACCCAATTTTTTTAGTTGATTTAAAATAATGTTCTTATGTTTATCAGACCATTCCGAAACATGTGATAAAAATTTATCTCTTCCTATAAGGATTTTAGACAATCCTTTTTCCTTTAATTGATGAACTACTTTTGCTTCTGTAGCAATAGAAGCATGATCCATCCCAGGAATCCAACATGGATTGTATCCTTTCATTCTTGCATATCTAATCAATACGTCCTGTATAGTATTATTCAATATATGTCCTATGTGAAGAACTCCAGTAATATTCGGAGGTGGCATCAAAATTGTATAAGGATCCTTATTTCCTGGTAAAGAAAAAAAGTAATCCCCTTTCATCCAATGATGATAGATTCTTTTTTCTACAGATTTTGGATCATATTTAATTGGAATGTCCATAAATTTAAAAATATATAAAAAAAAATGAAAATTATACTTATTTCTGCTGTTTCTAGCAATGGTTTTATAGGAAAAAATAATCAATTAATGTGGCATTTACCTAATGATTTAAAACGTTTCAAAAATATGACTTTTGGAGAAACCGTTGTTATGGGTCGGAAAACTTTTGAATCCATTGGGAAAATTCTTCCAGGAAGAAGAAACATTATACTAACAAAAAAAAATAAAATAGATTTATTATCCTCGACTAATAATACCGATCATCTCTGTCCTTTAGAGGTTTATTCTTCTTTGAAACAGGTTTATGACTTAACCTATAAGAAAATATTTGTGATAGGAGGAGAGAAAATATATGCTTCCACTATAGAAAAAGCCCATGTCATAGAATTAACTGTCATTCACCAAAAATTTTACGGAGATGCAAAATTTCCAAAAATTCATCTTAGCAAGTGGAAAAAAAAATATGAATCTTTTCATGAAAAAGATAAAAATCATTTATATAATTATAGTTTTATACGATATGAAAGAAAGGGCTAATTATTTATTATTCTCTTCTATCTAGTTCTTTTTTGATCCTAGCTGCCAATTCATAACACTCATTGACCACTGCATGATTTAATAAAGCGTTAAGATCTCTTTCTGTCATTTTCTCTAAATCTTGTTGACTTTTTTCTTTGTTAAAAACAAGTGGAACAGAATTTTCCATTCCTCCTTCTGAAGGTTGCTCATTTTCTTTATTATCGATAGGAAATCCATTTTCGAAATAAATTCCAGCCTTATCAAATATTTCTTTTGTAGTATAAATGGGAGCTTGAAATCGCACAGCTAAAGCTACTGCATCGGATGTTTTGGAATCTATCTTATGTTCTTTATTTTCTCCTTCAAACAATATATAAGAAAAAAATATCCCATTTACTAATTTATATATTACAACTGCTTTTAACTTTATATGAAATACTTTCGCAAAAGTGAGAAATAGATCATGTGTAAAAGATCTGGATGGATCTCTTTTTCCTAAAGCATAAGCAATAGATTGAGCTTGCAAACTCTCTATGATAATAGGAAGTTTTATTCTTCCAGATTCTTCTTCCAATAATAAAACATATATCCCAGATTGTATTTGACTTAAGGATATTCCACGTATAGCTAATCTGATGAGTTGTTCCATAGAATATATATCGATATATTATATCATCAAATATACTAAATTTGGAAGTAAATTTTATGGATTATTCATTTTAAAATAGAAATATATAAAATTCTTTGTAAAAATTGTTGTTATATGTAATAATTTTTTTTATATATTTAAGAATCGTAACTATAACTATGTAACTATTTAAAATTTTTACTTATGAATACTTCTATTAGATTTATAATTCCAACAATTTTTCTATCGTTAGGAGTTTGTCTTATCTCCTGTAATGATGAGATCACTTCTGCTGATGAATCTGGATTAAAAAATAAAAAAACAACGGAAGATTCACCTTCTATTCCTCCTCCAGATCCTTCCTTTGCTAGCTCTAATCCAACAAGCCCTCCACCATCTACTCCTATACATCCTTTCCCTTCCATTCCTACTGACCCTACTAATGGTGGTGGAAATACACCACCTTCTTCAATTCCTGTTAATATTGATCCCGAAGATTTATCTAAAAGAATAAAAGAGATAGGTGAAAAAATAGAAAAATTAGAAAAAGAGAGTGAATTTCATCATAATGAATTTTATCATATGGTTGGGGTACAAAAAGTAATATTGAATGAAGTGAAAAGAAAAAAAACGGTGATGAAATCTAAACCTTATGGTTCAGAAGAACAATTAAAAGCTCAAAAAGAATTTGAAGAGCAAAAAAAATTAGGGAAAGAAAAATTAAAAATACTTAAAGAAAAAAATGTGTTTTTGAGTCAACTAACTAAATCGATAACAGAAGCTAAAAATGAACAACTCGCTCTTCAGAAAATGCAAGAAGATTTACAAAAAAGAAATAAAAATAAAACAACCAACAACAACGAGAATACAGATCAAACAACAACACAGGACAAAAAGAACTGATTGATTGATTATTCTCAAAAAAAAAACGGAAAAGGCAGATATTAGATTATACTTCCTTTTCCGTTATTATTTTATATTGTTTTTTTTTACTTCTTACCTTACTTAACAGTTGAGAACTTTTACATTTACATTATGATGAAAGAAAAAACTTTTCGTGAAGTCATAGCAGAAGCGATGAGTGAAGAAATGAGAAGAGATGACGCTGTATATCTTATGGGAGAAGAAGTGGCTCAATATAATGGAGCTTATAAAGCTTCTAAAGGGATGCTCGATGAATTCGGCCCAAAAAGAGTTATTGATACACCTATATCAGAATTAGGATTTTCTGGAATAGGAGTAGGTTCTGCCATGAACGGTTGTAGACCTATTATTGAATTTATGACTTTTAATTTCTCTTTAGTCGCCATGGACCAAATTATTAATAATGCGGCAAAAATACGTTATATGAGTGGAGGTCAATGGAATATCCCTATTGTTTTTAGAGGTCCAACTGGATCTGCTGGACAATTAGGAGCTACACATTCTCAATCTTTTGAAAGTTGGTATGCGAGTTGTCCTGGATTAAAAGTAGTAATTCCATGTAATCCATATGATGCAAAAGGACTTTTAAAATCCGCTATAAGAGATAATAATCCCGTAATTTTTATGGAATCTGAACAAATGTATGGGGATAAAATGATGGTTCCAGAAGAAGAATATATTCTTCCTATTGGAAAAGCTGAAGTAAAAAAAGAAGGAACAGATATTAGTTTAGTTTCTTTTGGAAAGATTATGAAAATGGCCTTAAACATTGCCAATAAATTAGATAAAGAAAACATTAGTGTAGAAGTCATAGATATTCGGACTATTCGTCCATTAGATTATGAATCTATACTTTTTTCTGTGAAAAAAACTAATCGTTTAGTAATTTTAGAGGAATCATGGCCATTTTCTTCAATAGCATCGGAAGTCTCTTACATTATACAAAAAAAAGCATTTGACTACCTAGACGCTCCTATCAGCAGAATCACTCTACTTGATACTCCTGCACCTTATGCATCTAATTTAATTAAAGCTTGGTTCCCAAATGAAGAAAAAATAATAAAAGCTATAAAAGAAACCCTTTACATTTAATTAATATACAGCTTGAACTATCTTATAAATATTTTCTGGTTTATCCATGGTGTAATAATGGATCACCTCTACTCCAGAATCTTTTAGTTCTTTAGATTGTTGGATAGCCCATTCAATTCCAATATGAGAAACCATTTTTTTATCTTTTGCTTTTTCAATTTCCTTCACTAATTCATGAGGAATATTTAAATAAAAACGAGAAGGAAGACTATTTAACTGTTTTTTAGAAGTAATTGGTTTAATTCCAGGTATTATAGGCACAGAAATTCCCTCTGATCTACATTTTTTGACAAAAGAAAAGTATTTTTTATTGTCAAAAAACATTTGAGTCACAATATAATTAGCCCCTGCTTCCACTTTTTTCTTTAAAAAGAATAAATCACTTTCCATATTTGGTGCCTCGAAATGTTTTTCTGGATATCCAGCTATCCCAATACAAAAATCAAATAATGGAGAGTCTTTTTGTTCAAAAGTATTATCAAGGTACTTTCCATTATTCAAGTTTTGAACTTGTTCAACCAATTTGACAGCATATTGATGACCGTCTTTTTGCGCAAAAAAACTCTTTTCAGATTTTAGAGGATCTCCTCTAAGAACTAAAACATTATCTATTCCCAAAAAATTTAGATCTATCAAAGCATTTTCCGTCATTTGTCTATTGAACCCGCCACAAATAAGGTGTGGAACCGCATCTATTCCATATTTATTCATAATAGCCGCACAAATTCCTACAGTTCCTGGACGTCGTGAAATAGTTCTTCTTTGTAAAAGTCCGTTTTCTTTTTCTACATAAACAAATTCTTCACGATGATATGTGACATCAATAAAAGGAGGATAAAATTCCATTAGAGGATCTAATGTATAAAAAATATCTTTGATATCATGCCCTCTTAAAGGTGGTAATATTTCAAAAGAAAATAAACTCTTTTTAGCTTTAGCTATATGATCAGTTACTTTCATAACATAAAAAACTTTTTTATTTAATATTATTAAATCCTGTATAAGGAACTAAAACCTTAGGAATATTAATTTGATTGACTGTTTGATGATTTTCCAATAAAGCGGCCATAATCCTTGGTAAAGCAAGAGCGCTCCCATTAAGAGTATGACATAATTCCATTTTTCCTGTAATGGTTTTATATCTAAGATTTAATCTATTAGATTGAAAATTAGTACAATTAGAAATGGAACTTACTTCTAACCATTTTTTTTGTGCCATAGAATAAACTTCAAAATCATAAGTTATTGCAGAAGCAAATCCTAAATCTTTTCCCATTAAACGAATAATACGAAACGGCAATTCCAAAGATTTCAAAATGTTTTGAACATGGAAAATCATTTCCTCTAAATAATAAAAAGAAGTATCCGAAGTAGTAACTTGAACAATTTCTACTTTTTCAAATTGATGCAATCTATTTAATCCTCGTACTTTAGATCCATAAGATCCAGCTTCTCTTCTAAAACAAGATGTGTAAGTAGTTGCTTTTATAGGTAAGTCTCTATAATTTAATAGATGATTTCTATAACAATTCATAAGAGGGATTTCTCCAGTTGGAATAAGATAAAAATTGTCTTTTTCTATTAAATACATTTGACCTTCTTTATCCGGGATTTGTCCTGTAGAATAGGCTGATATTTCATTAATAAGATAAGGGAAACTATACTCTTTATAGGAAGCTCCTATATTTTTATCTAAGAAATATTGAATTAAACTTCTTTGCAGTTTAGCCCCTTTTCCAATATATACGGGAAATCCAGATCCACATATTTTTGTACCTATGGATAAATCAAATAACTGAAATTTTTTTGCTAACTCCCAATGAGGAAGGGCATTTTCAATTTTTATTGAATGATGAGCTTCTTCTTGAAAAATAAAATCGTCTTTTTCTAGATTTTTTTTTACTACTTCATCAGGAATATTAGGAATTTGATATAATTTTTTTTCTAAATCTTGAATAAGATTTTTTAATTGAATATGAAGATTTTTTTTTTTCTTTTTTAATGAAATTGATTCCTCTTTTAAAGATTTTATTTGAACTTCTTTTCCATTTTCATCACCTATAATATGACTTATTTTTTTGGAAATTTTATTTTCATTCTCTGAGATTTTATTGATCTCATATTGTATTTTTTTTTTGCTTTTATCTAAGTTTAATATTTCATCTATTAAGTGTTTTTTATCAAATTTTCTTTTTTCTAGTCCTGATAAAATTTTTTCCCTGTTTTTACGTATAAAAGAGACTTGAAGCATAGAGAAAATTAAAATCGTATTTATAAGTGTTTACAAGATACAAATAATATATTTTCTATCTTTGCATAATGCGTGAATCTTTTTTTCATAAAAAATTTGATCAATATTTTTTAAGAGATAAAAATATAGCTAAGAAAATTGTTAATAATCTTTCTTTTCAAAATTATAATACTGTAGTTGAAATAGGTCCAGGATTAGGAATATTAACTCGTTATTTATTAACTCCATGGCATAAAGTATTTTTAATAGAAATTGATAAAAAATTAATCCTTTTTTTAAGAAAAAATTTTTCAGTTTATAAAAATCAAATTATACACAAAGATTTTTTAAAATGGGATCCTGAAGAAATGAATCTAAAAAATTTCGCAATAATTGGGAACTTCCCTTATAGGATTTCTTCTCAAATATTATTTCAGATATTAAAATATAATCAATATATCCCAGAATGTATTGGAATGTTTCAAAAAGAAGTAGCAGAACGTATAACATCTCATGAAGGGAATAAAACCTATGGAATTTTATCTGTTCTCGTACAAACATTTTATGATGTGAAATACCTCTTTACAGTCAAAAAACATGTTTTTTTTCCTATTCCAAATGTAAAATCTGCCGTAATTTCCTTAAAGAGAAAAGAAAGAAAAATTATCTGTAATAAGGATCTTTTATTCCAATGTGTAAAAATTGCTTTTAATCAAAGAAGGAAAACATTGAAAAATGCTTTACAATATTTTATTAAAGAAATACCAAATTCTTATAATCTCCCATTCTTAAATAAAAGAGCAGAACAATTATCTGTAAAAGATTTTCTTCAATTAACAAAAGAAATAGAAAATAGAAAATGACTCAATTATTAAATGGAAATAAATTAGCAATCGATATAAGAAAAGAAATTTCCAAGGAAATAGAAAAAAACATACGAAATAAAAAAAAGCGACTTCCTCATCTTGGAATCATTTTGTTAGGAACTAATAGTTCGAGTTTAACCTATGTAAACAGTAAAATACAAGAATGCAAAAATATCGGAATAGAATCTTCATTAATCCATTTGCAAAATGATAGTTCAGAAAGGGAATTATTAAAAGAAATTCAAAAAATGAATAATAATCCGTTAATAGATGGTTTTATAGTTCAATTACCTCTTCAAAAACATATCAATTCAGATAAAATAATTATGTCTATTAATCCAAAAAAAGATGTAGATGGATTTCATCCAGAAAATTTTGGCAAAATGTCTTTGGATATGAAGGCTTTTGTTCCTGCAACTGCATTAGGCATATTAACTATTTTAGACAGATATAAAATAGAAATATCTGGAAAACATACTGTGGTTATTGGAAGAAGCCGTATAGTAGGAAGACCTATAAGTATTTTGATGAGTAGAAAAAACTATCTTGGAAATAGTACGGTTACTCTTACTCATAGTCATACTCCAAATATAGATTACTATACAAAACAAGCTGATATCATTATAACTGCGGTTGGTAGTCCTGGTTTTTTAACAGGACAAATGATTAAAAAAGGAGCTATAGTTATAGATGTCGGTATAACTATAGTAAAAAATGGTAAAAAATCATTTTTAAAAGGAGATGTTGATTTTAATAGTGTTTATGGAAAAGCTTCTTATCTAACCCCTGTTCCAGGTGGGGTTGGCCCTATGACCCGCATTATGCTTATCAAAAACACTTTAATGGCAGCATTAAATAGATTAAATAATGAAAATCAATAATGTTTCTTTTCCTATTAAAGAGACTTTTTATTCTATACAAGGAGAAGGTTTTTTTTCTGGAATAGCAGCTTATTTTATTCGTTTTGAAGGGTGTAATATACAATGTGATTGGTGTGATACAAAAAGTAGTTGGAAAATAGAAAAAAAGGATTTTTTAACAGTTCATCAAATTATTAATCATATCAATGAAAAGGTAAAAACTATTGTAATTACTGGTGGAGAACCTATGATGTGGAATTTAACTCCTTTAACCAGTATTCTTAAAAAGAAAGGATATCGCATTCATGTTGAAACTTCTGGTTCTTATCCAATTCACGAAAAAGATATAGATTGGATAACCATTTCTCCTAAAAAGAAAAAACGTCCTTTAAAGGAAAATTATGAAAAAATGAATGAGTTAAAAATAATTATTTGTAATGATAGCGATTTTTCTTTTGCAGAAGAACAAGCTTTTTATGCTAAAAAATCCAATTGTGTATTATGTTTGCAACCTGAATGGAAAAACAACATTAAAATACTTCCAAAAATAATTTCTTATATAAAAAATCATCCTAAATGGAAAATATCTCTTCAAATTCACAAAATATTAAATATTCCTTAATGGTTTTTACTTTTATGTCTCTTTTCTAAAAGATTAATTACATCATGGATGGTCACCCCTTTACTATATAAAAGAAGAAGATAATGAAATAATAAATCCGCAGATTCATTCAAAAAAAGACTTGGATTATCATCTTTAGATTCAATAATCATTTCAACAGCTTCTTCTCCTAATTTTTGAGATATTTTATTAATACCTTTTTTGAATAATTTAACAACATAAGAATTTTCATCTTTTTGATTGACTCTATTAGAAATTATATTCTCCAAATGAAATAAAAAATTCATTTTGTTCATTTCTTTCCAACAGGTATCCGTTCCTTTATGGCAAATAGGACCTGTAGGTTCTGCTTTAATTAATAAGGCATCTTGATCACAATCAATCAATATATTTTTAATTAAAAGATAATTTTTACTAACTTCACCTTTTGTCCACAGTCTTTTTTTAGATCTACTATAAAAAGTCACTTTTTTTTCTTCAATACTTTTTATATACGCTTCTTCATTCATATAACCAAGCATTAAAACTTTATTAGTTTTGTAATCTTGAATAATAACAGGAATCAAGTCGTTTTTAAAATTTATTCTTTTTATTGAAACATATTTCATTTTTTCATTTATTTTTTAGTTCTGACGGGAATATTATGATAGTTTAAATAACATTTTAATTCAGGTATTTCTATTTCTTTATAGTGAAAAATACTCGCAGCTAGAGCTGCATCGGCTTTTCCACTTTTAAATACTTGATAAAAATCTTCTAATTTTCCAGCACCACCTGAGGCTATAATAGGTATAGAAAGTTTCTCAGAAATTTTTTTAGTGATATCTAAAGCAAATCCGTTTTTTGTTCCGTCATGGTTCATCGATGTTAATAATATCTCTCCGGCTCCCCTATCAGCTCCTTCTTGAGCCCAATCTAAAGCTTTTATACTGGTATAAACTCTTCCTCCATTTAAATATACCCTCCATTCATTTTCTTCATATTTTGCATCAATTGCTAAAACGATACATTGACTTCCAAATCTTTTAGAAAGAATTTCTAAAATTTTTGGTTTTTTAAAAGCTGCAGTATTAATAGATATCTTATCTGCTCCGGCATTTAATAATAATTCCACATCTTTTTCTTCCTCTATTCCTCCTCCTACTGTAAAAGGAATATTAATATGACGAGAGATTTCTCTAACTAAACTGGATAAAGTCTTACGTTTTTCATTTGTCGCTGTGATATCCAAAAAAATTAATTCATCCGCACCTTGTTGCGTGTACCAACTGCCCAATTTTATGGGATCTCCAGCATCTTTTAGATGTTGAAATTTCACTCCTTTTACAGTTCTTCCATTCTTTATATCTAAACAAGGTATAATACGTTTAACTAACATAAATAATTTTATTTATATTCCTTCCAATTTCTAAGTTCTGACAACGATATCTTATTTTCGTATATGGCCTTTCCGATAATAACTCCATGACATCCTAAATCGTCTAATTTTTTTAGATCCTCTATATCCCTTACTCCTCCACTTGCAATAAATTCAATATCGGGAAATCTTTGAATGATCTCCTCATATAAGGAAAAAGAAGGACCAGAAAGGTTCCCATCTTTATATATATCCGTACAAAAAATTTTTCTTACCCCATGACTTTTTTTTTCTTTTAAGAAATCCCAAAAAGAAATTTCATATAATTTCGTCCATCCATTAACAGCTATTTTATTGTCTCTAACATCTACTCCGAGAAGTATTTTTTCTCCTCCATAAGTATGGATCCATTTTTTAAAAAGAAATGGATCTTTCACTGCAATACTCCCAACAGTTGCCATGCTACCTCCATTTTCAAATACAATACGTACATCCTCATCTGTATGAATTCCTCCTCCGAAATCAATAATTAAATGTGTGAATTTTGCTATTTTTTCCAAAACTTTCCAATGAATGACTTTTCCTTTTTTTGCACCATCTAAATCAACTAAATGTAATCTAGATATTCCATGATCTTCTAGTAAAAAAGCAACATCTAACGGATCATTATTATAAATTTTTTTTCTTTTATAGTCTCCCTGTATCAAACGAACACATTTTCCATCAATAAGATCTATAGCTGCGATAATCTGCATTATATGAGTAATTTATATTATTATTTATATTTTATAATCGAATAAAGTTTTCCAATATTTTATGTCCTACATAAGAAGATTTCTCTGGATGAAATTGTACAGCATAAAAGTTTTTTTTTTGTATTGCAGCACTATACGAGATGATATAATCTGTTTTAGCTACGGTATTTTTTCCCAAAGGGGCATAATAACTATGAACAAAATATTGATAACTTCCATCTGGAATATTTTCAAATAAAGGTCCTTTTAGCTTGTGAATTGTATTCCAACCAATTTGAGGAATTTTTTCATTTTTATTTTCTGAATGAAATTTTTTCACGAACAAATCAAAAACCCCTATGCAAGTAGTACTACTTTCTTCTGAATACTTGCATAGCAATTGCATTCCCAGACATATTCCTAGTACAGGTTGTTCTAATTTAGATATTATTATATCTAATTTTTTTTCTCTCAAGTATTTCATAGCAAAATTAGCTTCTCCTACTCCAGGCAGAATAATTTTCTCTGCATTTTGAATATATTTTGGTGAATCGGTAACAATAGCTTCTACTCCTATTCTTTCCAAAGAAAAAAGAACAGATTGAACATTTCCAGCAGGATATTTTACAATAATCGTTTTCATAATTTTTTCATTAAAACATTTTTACAACATGCCTTTAGAACTAGGTAATTTTTTATTATTGGTCATTTTTATGGCCATTTTAATAGCTCTAGCAAAAGCTTTAAAAATAGATTCTATCTTATGATGATCATTTCTCCCAATAGCGTGAACATAAAGATTACATTTTGCAGATGATGAAAAAGATTTAAAAAAATGAATAAACATTTCCGTAGGAACTTTCCCTATCTTGTCTCTAATAAATTTTGCATTCCAAGTTAATTGACTTCTACCTCCAAGATCTAATGCAACTGTAGCCAAACAGTCATCCATAGGAAGAGTAAAAAAACCATAACGTTCTATTCCTCGTTTATCTATAGATTGATAAAAAATTTCTCCTAAAGTAATTGCTGTATCTTCAATGGTATGATGTTCATCTACCTCAAGGTCTCCTATTGTATGAATATTTAGATCAATAAGACTGTGAAAAGCCATTTGTTCCAAAAGATGATCTAAAAAACCCAATCCTGTTTGTATTTCTGCTTTTCCTTTTCCATAAGGTTGAATAGTTATTTTTACATCTGTTTCTAATGTTTTTCGTTTATGTTGAAAAATTTTTTTAGTAGATACAGATTTTAAATATTCATAAATTCTTTCCCAATTATCGGTTTCTAACGCGATGACCTTTTCTAAGGATTTTTTTTCTATAGATAAGTTTTTTTCTTCTACAAGAAGATGAGGATTGATCCATATAGATTTACATCCTAAATTTTTAGCTAACAACACATCAGTTAATCTATCTCCAATAACAAACGAATTTTCAAGATTGTAATCCAAATGAAAATAAGAAGTTAGCATTCCTATTCCAGGTTTTCTTGTAGAAGAATTTTCTTCTGGAAAAGTTCTATCTATATGAATAGAAGAAAAATGAATTCCTTCCGTTTTTAATATTTTTAGAATATGATTATGTATAGGCCAAAAATTTTTTTCAGGAAATTTATCCGTTCCTAATCCATCTTGATTGGTAACCATTACAAAATCATAATTTAATTCATGAGCTATTTTGGTTAAAAAAAATATAACTCTTGGGTAAAAATTCAGCTTTTCAAGAGAATCAATTTGATAAGTAGGTGGGGATTCTTGGATGATAGTTCCATCTCTATCAATAAATAATATTCTTTTCATTATCCTTTTTTTATATCCTGATATGTTGAAACATTTAAATACAATTTTCAGAGTATTCTTTGATTTGATCTATTAAATATTCATTTTCTTCATGAGTTCCTATTGTGATTCTTAAACATTCATTACACAAAATGATTTTTGAACGATCTCTAACTACAATATTTTTTTCTATCAAATATCTATAAAGGTTTTTTGATGAAAAGGAAACTTTAACTAGTAAGAAATTGGAGGAACTAGGATAAACTTTTTGTATAATAGGAATTTTACTTAATGCCTCCTCCATATATTTCCTTTCTGAAAGGATACTTTTTAAGTAGTAAAAAAATAGATCTTTATTATCAAGTGCCTGAATAGCTATTTTTTGCGAAATATTACTGACATTATAGGGATGTTTAATTTTATTCATCCATTGAATAATATTCTCAGAAGTAATAGCTATTCCTATTCTTAATCCAGCCAATCCCCAAGATTTAGAAAGCGTTTGCAAAACGATTAAATTAGGATATTGATCTATTTCTAGAGAAAAAGATTCTTGATCTGAAAAATCAATATAAGCTTCATCCAAAACAACGATTCCTGTAAATTTATTTATAATATTTTGAATATCTTTTTTTTTCAAATCATTTCCAGTCGGATTATTCGGAGAACAAATAAAAATTATTTTGCTGTATTGATTAATAGTCTTTTCTATTTGTTTCAAATTTAATTGATATTCATTCTCAGTTAAAAAAACTTTGACTACATCTACTCCATGAATTTTTCCACTTACTTCATACATTCCATAAGTAGGAGGAAAAATAATAGAATGATCTATTTTTGGACGAGAAAAAATACGATAAATTAAATCAATAATTTCATCACTTCCATTTCCCAAAAATATTTTAGATGAAGGAATATTTTTCACCTCAGATATTCTTCTTTTTAATTCTTTCTGTAATGGATCTGGATATCTGTTATATGAATTATAAAAAGATAAAGGAGCTCCAAAAGAATTCTCATTTGCATCTAAAAAAATGGAATTCTTTCCTTGGCTGTATTCTTCTCTAGCAGATAAATAAGGATCCACATTCAGAATGTTGTCCCGAATTAAAGATTTTAAATCAAAATTATTACTATTCATGATACATTTTCATTCATTTTTTAATCGAATATCAATAGATTTTTTATGTGCTATTAAGCCTTCTGTAGAAGATAGAACACTAACACATTTTGATAAACCTCGTAATCCTTTTTTAGAAATCTTTTGAAAAGTTATTTTTTTGATAAAACTATCTACAGATACTCCACTATAAGACTTTGCATAACCATAAGTAGGAAGCACATGATTGGTTCCAGAAGCATAATCGCCCACACTGACTGGAGAATAATTACCCAAAAATACAGATCCAGCATTTTTTATTTTCCCACCCCAATAAGAAGCATTATGACAATTAATGATTAAATGTTCTGGAGCCACTTGATTGATCAAATCAATGCTTTCTTCCAAAGAAGAAAGAACAATCATTTTGCTTTTTTCCAATGATTTTTTCATAATATTTTGTCTAGTGGAAAAACTAGTTAATTGTTTTTTTAATTCTTTTTTTATTTTTTCCATACAGGATATACTTATGGTAATTAGAAGAATATAACTTTCTGGATCATGTTCTGATTGAGAAATTAAATCAGAAGCCACATACTCTGGATTTGCTGTTTGATCTGCTAAAATAACCACTTCTGAAGGTCCAGCCGGCATATCTATAGATACTATTCCTTTTTGTGCTACAATTTGTTTAGCTAATGTAACATAAGAGTTTCCTGGACCAAATATTTTATAAACAGAAGGAACACTTTCAGTTCCATATGCCATAGCTGCAATAGCTTGAGCTCCTCCTATTTTATATATCCGATTGATTCCTATATATTTAGCTGTATATAAAATGGATGAATCTATTTCTCCATTTCTATTTGGAGGAGTGCATAAAATAATATCTTCGCAACCAGCTAATTTACTAGGAACTCCTAACATTAATACAGTAGATAATAAAGGTGCAGAACCTCCAGGAATATACAAACCGACTTTTTCTATAGGAACAGATTTTCTCCAACAAATAACTCCTGGAAAAACTTCTATTTTTGATTCTTTCTGTATTTGTTGTTTATGAAAAGATTGGATATTTTCATATGCTACTTCAATAGATTTTTTCAAACAATCTGAAATGTTTTTACTGGATTTATTTATTTCTTCTTCCGTAATTTGAATATGTTTTAAATTCACATGATCATATTTTTTTGTATAGCTTTTTAGAGCTATATCTCCGTATAGTTTTACATTATTTATAATAGGTAAGACAAAATCACTCAATCTAGAAACATCTCGTATAGATCTTTTTATAATAAATTTCCATGTTTTGAATGGAGGATGTATGTACACTTGAATGTCCATAAATAGTATCTGTTAAAGTATAATTTTTTCTATTGGAAGTACTAATATATCTTGTGCCCCAAGCGCTTTTAAATTTTCTACAATTCCCCAAAAATCATTTTCATTGACTACAGAATGCACAGAACTACATTCTGAATTTGCTAATGGAAGAATAGCTGGACTTTTAATTCCTGGAAGATAAGATATTATTTTTTCTAATCGTTCATTAGGGACATTTAAAAGAATATATTTGTTGTTTTTAGCTTTTTTTACAGCTCGTATTCTAAATAGAAGTTTATCCATGATGATGTTTTGTGGTGATCCCAAATGAAGATGAGATGCGAGAACAGCTTCAGATTGAAGGATGGTTTCTACTTCTTTTAATCCATTCATGAAAAGTGTAGAACCGCTACTCACTAAATCACAAATACAATCTGCTAATCCTATTCCAGGAGCAATTTCTACTGCCCCAGATATTTCGTGAATTTCCGCTTTGATATATTTTTTTTCGAAAAATTCTCTAACTAAAAAAGGATAACTAGTTGCAATACGTTTTCCATTTAAATCATTTATATTTTTGTATATCAAAGATTTAGGAACTGCTATGGAAAGACGACATTTTCCAAATCCCAAAGTTTCTTTTATTTGTATTTTTTTTCTTTTCTCTAAAAGCACATTTTTTCCTACAATTCCTATATCCGCTACTCCATCTTCTAAATATTGAGGAATATCATCATCTCGTAGAAAAAGGATTTCCAGCGGGAAATTAAGAGCTGTTGTCTTTAATTTATCTATACCAATATTAATCTCAATGCTGCAATCTTTAAGCAACTTGATGGAGTCCTCATAAAGACGACCTGATTTTTGAATAGCTATTTTAAGTTTATCCATATAAAAAATAATAAAAGCTTACAAAAAGTAAGCTTTTTATTTTAGTAATCTTTATAGATTTAATGCATTACAGCAAATATAAAAAACTATTTTGAATATTCTTTAACATTTTTGAAACTCTATTGATTCATTATTGTGAAAATGATTTATATGATTACTTTTAATTAATAAAATCTTTTTTTTATATGAAAATTGTTAGTTATAATATTAATGGAATTAGATCTGGAATAAATAAAGGATTACTCGATTGGATTGAATCTTATAAACCAGATATTCTATGTTTACAAGAAATAAAGGCATCTAAAGAACAAATTAAAACAAACTTATTTGATCATCTTGGTTATTATCATTATTGGTCCCCTTCAACGAAAAGAAAAGGATATAGTGGGGTAGGCATTTTATGCAAAGAAAAACCTCATCACGTAGAATATGGAATAGGAATAGAATCTATTGATACAGAAGGTCGAGTTATACGTATTGATTTAAAAAAAATATCAGTGATAAGTCTTTATATTCCTTCTGGAAAACATCTAAAAAATAGATTAAATTTTAAATTATATTTTATGGATAATTTTTTTTCTCACATAAAAAAAATTCAAAAAAAATTAAAACATCTAGTCATTTGTGGAGATTATAATATTTGTCATCATGAAATAGATATCCATGATCCTATACGAAATAGAAAAATATCCGGTTTTTTACCAGAAGAAAGAAAATGGATGAGTAAATTTTTGAATTTAGGATTTATAGATAGTTTTAGAAATTATGTGAAAGAAGCTAATCATTATAGTTGGTGGAGTTATTATTCTAATGCCAAGAAGAATAATAAAGGTTGGAGAATTGATTATGCAATGGTTAGTAGGTCTTTAGAAAAGAAAATGAATAAAGCTTATCTATTACCTGAAATCGCATATTCAGATCATTGTCCAACTGCATTAGAAATAAATTAAAAAAAAATAGGAAATATGACCTGACTGGGATTCGAACCCAGGACCCTTACATTAAAAGTGTAATGCTCTACCAGCTGAGCTATCAGGTCTTCATAATTTATCAAATATACTATAATAAATTTTTATGAAAGTTACTCTAATCGGATATATGGGGAGTGGAAAAACTTCTATAGGAAAAATTTTATCTAGAGAATTAAAATTGGATTTCTATGACTTAGACGCTATTCTTGTAGAGGAGCAAAAGGATTCTATTTATAATATATTTAAAAAAATAGGAGAAAATCATTTCAGAGAAATAGAACATTTAATGGTTAAAAGATTTTTAAAAACACATCAAAAATATATTTTGTCTGTTGGTGGTGGAACCCCTTGTTATCATAATAATATGGATTTATTAAATAAATTTTCAAAAACTTTTTATCTGAAAACTCAGAGTTATATTTTATTTAAAAGATTATACAAAGAAAAAGAAACTAGACCTTTAATAGCTCATTTATCCAAGAAAGAATTATTTCAATTTATCATTCAACATTTATCTAAAAGAATCTTTTTTTACGAAAAATCTTATAAAAAGATAGAGGTTACTGGAAAATCTAAATGTCAAATAGTTCAAGAAATTCTAAAACATTTATATATATGAATAATTTATCATATGATCATTTTTTTTTAGATAAAATTATAAAATCTTTTTCATTAGGAGAAAAGAAAAAAATTTGTGTAGCTGTAAGTGGTGGATTGGATAGCATGGTTCTTCTGAATTTATTACTTCTTGTCCCTAATCTTACATTAGGAGTAGCTCATTGTAATTTTACTCTTAGAGATAAAGAATCTAATGAAGACGAAAATTTTGTGAAGAATTTTTGTGTGAAAAAACATATTTTATGTCACGTCAAAAGATTTAACACTTTTGATTTTTCGAAAAAAAAAAAGTTTTCTATACAAATGGCAGCCAGAAAACTTAGATATGATTGGTTTGAGGATTTATTAAAAAAACATTCTTATGAGAATATGGCATTGGGACATCATTTAAGTGATTCAGTAGAAACTTTTTTTATCAATATAATGAGAGGGACAGGACTCAAAGGGCTATTAGGTATTCCTATAGAGAATAGAAAATTTATTCGTCCTCTTTATAGTTTTACTAAAGAAGAAATTTTGCAATATGCTAAAATGAGAAAAATAAATTGGAGATTAGATAGTAGTAATCAAGAAAATAAATATTTAAGAAATAAAATACGTTTAATCACATCTACTTTTCCAGATTATTTCTACAAAGGATTTAAAAAAAGTATAAAATATCTCCATAAGGAAAATTTAGTTATAGAGAAAGAAGTAACAAAAATTCACAATAAGATTACTTTAGAGAAAAAAGAAAATCCATTTTTTTGGAAAATTAAATGCGAAAAAATTAAGGAATTACAACCATTATCTTTTTATTTATTTAAATTATTTTTTCCATATGGATTTTCTAATACAGAAAATTTAAAAAACCTCCTTTATGCACAATCTGGAAAACAACTATTCTCAAAAAAATATAGGCTGATCAAAAATAGAAATTTTTGGATTTTGGTAAAGAATAAAAATATTTCAAAAAAAATATATATTATATCGAATCTAAAAGATTATAGAAAAATTTCTTTGCCTATTCATATAAAATTTTTTTTGGATCCAAAAAAAGAAAATATAACAGAAGCATCCTTCATCGATTTTGATAAAATTGAATTTCCTTTACAATTAAGAACATGGAGAAAAGGTGATTTTTTTTTTCCTGTAAATATGAAAGGAAAAAAAAAATTAAGCAAATATTATAAAGATAAAAAATTTTCTATTTTTGAAAAGGAACATACCTGGTTATTAGTTAATGGAAATGATAAAATTATTTGGATTATAGGAAATCGTTTAGATGATAGATTTAAAGTAACAGAAAAAACAAAGAGAATATTGGGAGTAAAAATATAATTGATTTATTACACCTTATTCATGCAAATCCCATTAGTATTTTTTTTAATTTTGGAAAGAATTAGTTATTCTATTTATGAAAATACATAATTTCAATGCAGGTCCTTCTATTTTACCAAAACAAGTGATTATAAAATCAGCTCAATCTGTCGTTGATTATAATCAATGTGGATTATCTTTACTTGAAATATCTCATAGAAGTAAAGATTTTTTAGAAATAATGGAAAAAACTACTGATTTAGTAAAACGTGTGATGAATTTAAATGAGGACTATGCTATTTTATTTCTTCAAGGAGGAGCTACATTGCAATTTAGTATGGTCCCGTATAATTTAATGAAAAAAGAAGCAGCTTATTTAGACACAGGAATATGGGCTTATAATGCAATTAAAGAAGCAGAAAAATTTGGAAAAGTAAGAATCCCTTTTTCTGGAAGAAAAAAAGACTATACATATATATCAAAAACTTATCATGTTCCAGATGAAGTAGATTATTTTCATTGCACTTCGAACAATACCATTGTAGGTACACAAATAAAAAAATTTCCTCATACTACTATCCCAATAGTTTGTGATATGTCCTCCGATATTTTTAGTAGAAAATTAAATTTTTGTCAATTTAGTTTAATCTATGCTTCTGCTCAAAAAAATGTCAGTTCTGCAGGAATGACTATTGTTATAGTAAAAAAAGAAATTTTAGGAAAAATTAAAAGAAACATTCCTTCTTATCTTGATTATAATATTCATATAAAAAATAACAGGATTTTAAATACGCCAAATGTATTTTCTATTTATACCTCTATGCTAACTCTAGAGTGGATAGAAAATAAAGGAGGTCTTTCAATTTTAGAAAAAGAGAATCAAAAAAAAGCCAAATTATTATATGATGAAATAGATAACAATAATTTATTTGAAAATAAGATTCATAAAGAAGATCGTTCGAATATGAATGTTTCCTTCTTTTTAAAGAAAAAAAATCTAGAAAAAGAATTTAATTCCATGTGGAAAAAAGAAAATATTGTCGGATTAGATGGTCATAGATCTTTAGGAGGATATCGTGCGAGTATATATAACGCACTTCCATTAGAAAGTGTCCAATTTTTAATTGAAATAATGAAAGAATTTGAAAAAAAATTTTCGTAAAAATCAAAAAAATGAAAGACATTGAATATAGATTTTTTTCCATAAAAAAATCCATACCTAAAAACATTAAAATTTTAGCTGTATCTAAAAACCAAAATATCTCTTCTATAGAGAAACTCTATCAAATAGGACATAGAGATTTTGGAGAAAACTATGTTCAAGAAATGATCCAAAAATATCAAAAATTACCAAAAGATATTCGTTGGCATATGATTGGAGTGATTCAGAAAAATAAATTGAAATACATAGCTCCTTTCATTTATCTCATCCATAGTGTTCAAAATATGGAACATATTCAAATAATTAATAAAGAAGCATTAAAACATAATCGTGTGATCAACTGTCTATTACAAATAAAAATTTGTAATGAAAAAAATAAAGCAGGCATAACCAATCAAGAAGCTGATAATATCATGGGTAATATTATATTTCATAATATGAAGAATGTCAAAATTATTGGATTAATGGGAATGGCTACTCTTCATGGTAGTGTTCAAACAATAAGACAGGAATTTTATTCTTTAAAAAAATTATATGATGAATATCAAAAAAAATACCAACATTATATCCTTTCTATGGGAATGAGTAATGATTATCCCATAGCTATAGAATATGGGAGCACATATATTCGGTTAGGATCATCTATTTTTGGAAAAAGAGAATTAACTACCCAAAAATAGATTTTATATACTCTCGAATGCTAGATTCCAATCTATTTTTATTTAGTGATTGAATGAAAGAACTTCCTATTATTCCTCCATTTGCATATTGACATGAAAGATCAAAGCTTTTTTTATCTTGTATTCCAAATCCAATTAGTTTAGGTACATGTGGAGAAAGTTCTTGTATTCTATTAAAATAGGAAATTTGCTTTTCTCCAAAAAAAATAGGTTTTCCAGTTACAGAATTAGAAGAAACTAAATATAGAAAACCATCGGTAATTTTACTTAACAAGTAAATTCTATCTGGATCTGTTTTTGGTGTAATCAAAAATATCATAGATAACAAATGTTTTTTAAACATCTTTTGATATTTTTCTACGAAAACATTGACAGGTAAATCTGGAAAAATTAGTCCAGATATTCCGGATTCTTGACTTTCTTTTAAAAACTTTTCTTCTCCAAATTGATAAAACTGATTGTAATAACCCATAAGAATAATAGGAGTTCTTATAGAATCTTTAATCTTTTTTATTTGTGAAAATAACAAAGAAACATTCATTCCATTTTTTAACGAAATTTCATTACTATTTTGAATGACAATTCCATCTGCTAAAGGATCCGAATAGGGAATACCTATTTCAATTAAATCGACAGGAAGATCCTGTAAAGTAGTTACTATTTTTTCTGTACTACTTATGGTTGGATAACCTGCTGTGAAATAAATGCACAATATATTTTTCTTTTTTAATTCAAAAAACTTATGTAGTTTGTTCATATTTAGAAAACTTATCAAAAAACTTATTATAGACATTAATATCCTTATCTCCCCTTCCCGATAAATTAACAATAATAATATCGCTCATTTTAAACGGTATTTTTTTTAATGCAGCTAATGCATGAGCACTTTCCAATGCCGGAATAATCCCTTCTAATCGGATCAATTCATATCCTGCTTGCAAGGCTTCCTCATCTGTAGCATATAAAAAATTTACACGTTTTTTCAAAAAAAGATTTGCATGCATAGGACCGATTCCTGGATAATCTAAACCAGCTGATATAGAATAAGTAGGAAGAACTTGACCATCTTTATCCTGTAAAATAATGGTCATACTTCCATGTAATATCCCTTTAGTTCCGCAATGTATAGAAGCAGCTGTTTTTTTTGTATGTACACCTAAACCAGCTGCTTCCACTGCAATGAGATTTACAAAATTATGATCTAAAAAATGATAGAAAGATCCGGCTGCGTTACTTCCTCCACCGATACAGGCGATAACATAATTTGGAAATTTACATCCTTCTTTCTCTTCTAATTGTTTTTTTATTTCTTCACTTATAATTGATTGAAAATCCGCTACCATTTGAGGATACGGATGAGGACCTATTGTAGATCCTATTAAATAATAACATTCTGAATCATTGATCCAAAAACGAATTGCTTCATTAACTGCATCTTTAAGTGTTTTGTCTCCACTAAGAACCGGAATGACTTGAGCTCCAAGAGATTTCATTCGAAGGACATTGGAATATTGACGTTCCATATCTTTTTCTCCCATAAAAATAATACATTCTAAATTCATTAAAGCACAAGTAGTAGCTGTTGCTACTCCATGTTGTCCTGCACCTGTTTCAGCGATAATTTTTTTTTTGCCTAATGTCTTAGCTAATAATGTTTGACCTACCGTATTGTTAATTTTATGGGATCCAGTATGATTTAAATCTTCTCTTTTAAGATAAATTTTAGCTCCATATTTATCGGAATATCTTTTGCTAAAAAATAAAGGAGTAGGTCTTCCTACGTAATTCTTTAATATATCTTTAAATGATTTTTGAAATTCTGTACTTTTAATAATTTTACGATAATGAGTTTGTAATTCAATTATGTGCTCCTGTAACATTTCAGGAATAAAAGCTCCTCCAAATGAGTCATAATATCCATTTTTATCGGCTAAGTATTTCATTATTCTCTTATTTTTTTCATAAAACTATTTACTGCTATATTATTTTTTTTTCCTGGCTCTATTTCAAATTGGCTATTAATATCAATTCCAAACATTTTAGAATGCGAATGAAAAAAATTTTTAATTTTATCAAAATCCTTCATTCCTAGGCCACCACTTAAAAAAAACGGAATATCAAAATTATATTCATATAATTTTTCCCATCTAAATTTTTTTCCACTTCCTCCATAGAATCTAGTTTTAGTATCAAATAAAAAATAATCACATAGGGATATATAATCCTTGACTTTTTTGAAGGAAAAAGAATCTTCTATACTAAAGGTTTTTATCAATTTTAAGTTTTCTTTTAGTAGATATTCACAATAAAAAGGACTCTCATTTCCATGTAATTGAACAAAATCCAATTTTTTTTCTTTACTAATTTTTAATACATTATATTTTGATTCATTCACGAAAACTCCCGTTTTCAATATTCCTTTTTTTAATTTTGGAGGCATGAAATCATATCCAACAAATCTAGGAGAACTAGGATAATAAATAAAACCTAAAAAATCTGGAAATAAATCAGATATCTCTTGTACATGAAATTTCATTCCGCATACTTTTATTTTTAAATGCCTAAATTTCATTATTTATGTGATTTTTATTTTCGTAATTTTTTAATGCTTTAATCATATTTCTACAACTATTTCCAGGATCTTTATCTCTCATGAAATTTTCTCCAATTAAAAAACCTTGAAATCCATTTTTTCGTAAATCCAGAATACTTTTGATATCCGTAATTCCACTCTCTGCTATTTTCATATAATTTTTAGGAATTTTTGAAACTAGTTTTAAACAATTCTTGGAATCTACAATAAAGGTTCGCAAATTTCGATTGTTAATTCCTATGATATCTGAATTATCTGTCAATTTTTCTATTTCTTTTTCAGAATGTATTTCTATAATTACTTCTAAATCAATACTTTTTGCTAATGAAGTCAAATTTTTAATTTTTTTCTTAGAAAGAATTTCTGCTATCAATAAAATAACATCAGATCCTATAGATTTGGATTCTATAATTTGATATTCATCAATAATAAAATCTTTTCTTAATAAAGGAATAGAAACAATTGAACGTGTTTTTGTTAAATTTTCATTTTTTCCAGAAAAAAATGAAAAATCCGTAAGAATGGATATTCCACTAGCGCCAGCTTCTTCATAATCTTTGACCACTTTTTCCATGGATACTGTATCATTAATTATTCCTTTAGAAGGAGACTTACGCTTAAATTCTGCAATAATCCCAGTCCTACTTTCTTCTATTCTCCTAACTAACGAAATAGATTTTCTATTAAAGAAAATACTATTTTCCAGTTTTTGGATGGGATATAAGATTCTATTTTTAGATACTTCTTTTTGCTTTACAAAAATAATTTTATCAAGAATATTCATAAATCTAACAACTTTTTGAGAATATTTTTTGCTTTTCCACTTTCCAGAGAATATTTTGCTTTATCATAATTATGTTCAAAACTATCTTTATTTAAAAGACTCAAGGCAAATGTTGCGTTGATCAAAACAACTTCATTTTGAGCCACACTCCCTTCTCCGGACAATACTCGAATAAATATTCGTGTATTTTCTTCCGTATCTTTTCCACCTTTTAATTCCTCAGGATTTACCTTTTTTTTTCCTAATTCTTCTACAGAATAAAATTTTTCTCCATTTGTGGAATAACATTTTATATCTCCAGTAAGTGAAATTTCATCATAACCATCTAAACTGTGAACGATCGCGTAATTATTATCCGTATTTTGATATATATAATAGTACATTCTGGCTAATTCTAGATTGTGAACTCCTAATAATTGATTTTTTGGTTTTCCAGGATTCAATAATGGTCCAAGTATATTGAAAAAAGTTCTTATGCCTAGTTCTTTCCTTACAGAAGACACGAGGTCTAATGTCGGATGAAATATAGGTGCATGTAAATAACAAAATCCCACTTCTTCTAATTGTTTTCTTAATTCTTCTTCTTTATTCGTGAAATGATAACCTAACTTTTTTAAAAGATTTGAAGATCCAGTTCTAGAGGAAAAACCAAAATTTCCATGTTTGATCACTTTTTCTCCTGCTCCTGCAACGATAAAACATGCTAAAGTAGAAATATTGAAAGTATTTTTTCCATCTCCACCTGTTCCAACAATGTCAATAGCGTGAAAATCTGTTAGATTCACTGGAATACATAATTCCATCAAAGCTTGCTGAAATCCTAATATTTCTTCCAAAGAAGGTTTTCTCATGTTATAGACTGTTGCCATGGCTATGGCTTGAATAGGATTTATTTTTCCTTTTGATAGATCTATGAGAATGTTTTTAGCTTCTTCTTTTGTAAGAATTTTTTCTAAAAATAGATGATTCAGTGTTCTTGTCATAATCATTTCATATTCAACCAATTACTTATTATTTTTTCTCCATATGGAGTTAAAATAGATTCTGGATGAAATTGAACTCCACGTACATCATAAAATCTATGACGTAAAGCCATAATTTCTCCTTTATCTCCAATGGCAGTAATCTTAAGATCTTTAGGAAAATTATGTGGAGAGATAATCCATGAATGATAACGTCCAACTTGGATCTCTCTAGGAATTTTTTGAAAAAGAATTTCTTGTGGATCGACAATTTTAATTAAACTAGTCATTCCATGATAAACTTCTTTAGTGTTTAGTAAAGTGGCACCAAATACTTCTCCTATAGCTTGCTGACCTAAACAAACTCCAAAAATACTTTTAGTGGAAGCATATGTTTTTACTAAAGGTTTTAAAATATGTGCCTCATCAGGTATCCCAGGTCCTGGAGAAAGAATTATTTTGCTATATTTTTCTATATCCGAAAGTTTAATTTCATTGTTTCTAGATACTTGTACAGGATTTTTTGTAAGTTTTTTTACTGCGTGAACAAGATTGTATGTAAAAGAATCATAATTATCCAATATTAGTATTTTACTTATCATATATCATAACTTAATTCATATATTTTTAGCTAATTCTATAGCCATAAATAAGGCCATAAGTTTATTATTCACTTCTTCCAACTCTTTTTCTTCTTTAGAATCGGAAACTATACCTGCTCCAGCTTGAAAAAAAAGAATATTGTTTTTACTGACAAAAGAACGAATAACAATAGCTGTATTAATATAATTATTATTCAATCCAAAAAATCCAATAGCTCCACCATATACTCCTCTATGTTGATTCTCTATCTGATCAATCAATTCCATAGCTTTGTATTTAGGTGCTCCAGAAAGAGTTCCTGCAGGAAAAGAATCCCCAAATACTTTTATAATGGATATATTTTCTTCTAATTGTCCAGATACCTTGGATACCATATGTAATACATGTGAAAATTCTTGTATTTCCTTAAAATATTCTACTCTTACATTGGAGGAATTTCTACTTAAATCATTTCTTGCTAAATCAACTAACATAACATGTTCTGCATTCTCTTTAGGATTCTTAAAAAGATCTTCAGATAATCTTTTATCTGTATTTTCATCTCCTGATCTTCGTATCGTTCCTGCTATAGGATTTATATAAGCGATTTGATTATGAATTACTAATTGAGATTCTGGAGAAGAACCAAACAACTTGTAGTTTCCATAATCGAAATAAAACAAATACGGAGAAGGATTAATAAATCGTAAAGCACGATATACATTAAACTCATCTCCTTTAAATTTTTGTTGAAATTGACGAGATAGGACAATTTGGAACACATCTCCACGTAAACAAGCTTTTATTCCTCTATATACCATTTTTTGATATTCATGATCTGTGACGTTAGACGAACGACTTCCTATAGATTTAAAGGAAAAAACAGAAAAATTTTTTCTTCTAACTAATTCAATTAATTGATCTATAGATATATTTTCAATATTAGGAAATTGATGTTCTATTAGATACATTTCATTGTAAAATGGATGAAATATTATTAAATTTCCATAAAATCCAAATCGGATTTGTGGTAATTTATAAGATTCCTTAATAGGAGCATGAAATTGAATATTTTCAAAATATTGAATACTATCGTAAGATATATATCCATAAAACCCAGAATAATAAATGGAAGTGTTTTCGCTTTGAAATTTTTGGAAAAAATCATCAATTAAAACTGGAATATCCAATCTATTATTTATAAAAATATGTTTATGAACACAATTTGGATACGATATACGTACTACATTTTTATCTAAAATCAATTCCGAAACTGGATTAATACAAAGAATGGAAGAATATCTTTTTTTAATAGAACAATTGGAAGTTTCTAATAATAAAGTTTTCGGAAAACGATCTCTTAGTTTTAAATATAATTCTATTGGTGTAGTACTATCAGCCAAAATTTTTTTCTGAATAGTTCTAAAACTAAATTTGAACATGGTTTATAGTATTTTGACATGATGAAAAAAAGGCTGCCATAAAGACAAGCCTCAGAAATATTGTTGATATATCCCCCTTTATTCAAGGACTGACAATGAAATGAAGATTATCTATTTTTTTACTTTCGAATTTACCTAATCACAAAGATAAATAAATTTTTCATATCTATGGATATTTATAAGTAGTAGAATTGCTAATTCAATTACAATTAATTATATGAAAATATTCATTTTTACTTTCTTATTTATAGGATTTAATGTCTCTTCATCGAAGGAAATAAAAACTATGGATACAAAAAATTTTTCTATGAATATTTATCATCCCATTCCTCAAGATTATCAATACTGGACCGAAGAAAATCCTCAAAAAAATAATTTAGATATAACATCTCTTTCTATAGAAAAATATTATTCTCATAATTTTTTTAGACAAGATAACTTTGGTTCATTTCAATATCAGGAAAAAGATATCTTCATTCCTTCTTTTAATAATAAGAATCCCAACGTTTTTTTATCTCGTGAAAAAATTCGATTTTTTGACGTAAAGACTCCGCTTTCAGAGATTTTTTATATGAAGTTTCCTTATAAAATACTGGGTGGGTTCTTTACTCAAAGCCTTAATAAAAGAACAAACTATTCTATAGAATATAGAAATCTTTTTTTTCAAAAAAAACCACAAATAGAAAAACATAATAGTTTTTTCTTAATCACATTTACTACCGATCAAAATCATTCACCCGATCATTATAAATTATGGGGACATTATCTATCTCAAAATTTTTATAGGAAAAGAGAAACAAAAAAAATGTTTTGGAACACGACGAATCATGTAAATTACTTTCAAGAAAAAAAAAATTTCTTTTATCAAAGAATGGATATAAGTTTTATTCGAAAAATTTTTCCTTTTTCATCTTGGATTAAATTAGAAAATGGAAAATCTTTTTTTTTGAAAAACCATATAGAATACACAAAATATTTAAAAACTCATTTTTCTTCGAAAAAAGAATTTCCAAACAATATGATCAATATATCATATTTAAAAAATGAGTGTTTTTTAATTTTGAATCAGGAAAAATTAAATACAGAAATAGGAGTTTCTTATGATAAGATCCGTTATCAATTATTTTCAAATCATTTATTCTATGAAGTTTTTCTTAATAAGAAAGAGGATCGAGATGTAAATATATTTACAATGGAAACAAAAGTCCATTATCTTATTAACAACATGTTTAAATTTCATTCCAATGGAAAATGGATGATAGAAAATAGGGATAAATCTAGAAACCATTTGCAAGCAAATATTCAATTGGATACAATTTTTTTTCCAAAATTTTATTTTTTAACGAATTTAAACATCAACAAGAATATCTTTCCTTCTTTTATCAATTTATTTTTTTTCCAAAAAGATAATAACTGTTATAATAGAAAACAGAATAATAATATTGTATTAAACACAAAATCAATAGATTTATCTATATTTTATAAAAATATGGATTGTTCTTTTCAAATATCTCAAATAAACCGTCATTATCAAAAGGATAATGATAATAATAACCATTCTTTATCTTATTGGAAGTATATATCTTCCTGTATATTGAAAATAGGAGTGATTCATCACCTATGGAAGCTTCAATTTAACCATATGATTTTATGTCAAAAACAAAATTCGGATCAATTAATTTTTTCCATTCCAAATTTTATTTCAAGAAATACCATCTTTTACAAAGATCATTATTTTCATCAAGCATTATTAATCCAAACTGGATTTTCTATTCATTATTTTAGTAAATTTTTTTATCAAGATTTTTCCTATCCATTTGATCTGTTTCATTTTTATTTAGAAAACGAATGTTTACCAAAAAAAATAGGAGGAAGTCCTTTTGTAGATTATTTCTTGAATTTCAAGTTATTTAGAACTAACTTTTATGCGAGTATACAAAATATAGGCTTTCCTGAAGAGAATCAAAAAACTAAACAATCAAATTTATTTATTAAAATAGGTTTGTTATGGAACCTTTTTACTTAATGCTATTAATACACAAAAAATCCGTAATTTTATCCATAATGAAAGAAGTTTTTTATTTTTTATTTTTCTTTTCCATAACTTTTCTATTGTTATATTCAAAAGGAGAAAAAAAAGAGGAAATAGAAATACAAAATGTTATTAAGTATATTAAAAAATATGCTTTATTTGCTGTTGAGGAAATGGAGAAATTTGGAATACCAGCTAGCATTAAATTAGGACAGGGAATTTTAGAGTCATCTGTTGGAAATAGCTCATTAGCTAAAGCTACCAATAATCATTTTGGAATAAAATGTGGAAAAAATTGGATAGGAGATGTTTATTATCACGATGATGACTTACCAAAGGAATGTTTTCGTAAATATAATTCTGTACGAGAATCTTTTGAAGATCATTCCAAATTTTTGCAAAAACCACGTTATTCTGAATTATTTTTGCTTAAAAAAAAAGATTATCAAGGTTGGGCTATAGGCCTTAAAAAAGCGGGTTACGCTACTTCATCAAATTATGATGATCGATTAATTTATCAAATAGAAAAGTATTTTTTATGGAAATTAGATCAAGAAACATCTCAAGGAATAGAAAAACGATTAGATAAATATTTAATGACAATAATGAATCCACGATCTTCTATTTTTGATTCTTTTTTTTATAAAATTTTTCTGTTCTTTATTAAAATAAAATTATTAAAATGAATCCCAATAATTTAAAGTATAGTAACAATCATGAATGGATAGGCTTAGAGGTTAATAAAGAAAAAGCCTATATTGGAATTACTCATTTTGCCCAAAAGGAATTAGGAGATATTATCTACTTAGATATAGATGATACTATTATCGGAACGGAAGTTCAAGAAGGAAATGTTTTTGGAACCATAGAAGCCGTTAAAACAGTGTCAGATTTATTCATGCCTGTTTCCGGAAACATACTAGAACTTAATAAAGTTTTATTATCAAGACCAGAGTATATAAATAAAAATCCTTATGAAAAAGGTTGGATCCTTCAAATAAAAATTTTGGATATAAAAGAATATGATCGATTAATGTCTTTCGAAGAATACAAAAAATATATAGGAGAATAAACAATTCCTTTCCTTAATGAAAAAAACGGAAAATTTTGATTTTCTTGATAATGAAAAAATAGCAGAAAAAATAATTGACTTTAAAGATCAAAATATTACTTTTGTTCGTTTTTTTATCCCTTCGATTTATTGTAGTTCGTGCATTTCTGTTTTGGAAAACCTATCTAATCATCATAAATATATTCTTGAGTCTACTGTAGATTTTTCCAATAAAAAAGTTGGAATAATATTCAATAATAGAAATATGAAATTAAGTGAATTGGCTATTTTTCTTGAAAAAATAGGTTATAAACCATCTATCAATTCGGAATCTATCGAAGATAATCAGGAGAAAATATTTGACAGAAAATTGATAGGAAAATTAGCTATTTCTTTTTTTTGTTTTGGAAATATTATGCTTTTAGCTATTCCAGAATATGTAGGGGCATATTATGAAGATAGATGGTTTTTAGAGCACCGTAATTTTTTCCGTTACTTAATGGTCATTCTTTCTTTACCGGTAGTTTTATTTTCTCTTGTGGATCATGTCAAATATGCTCTTTTAGGATTAAAAAAACACATCTTTAATATGGATATCCCTATTACTATAGGAATAGTTGTTCTTTTTTTATGGAGTTGTTATGAAGTTTTCTTAGATATCGGATCTGGATATTTTGATAGTCTTGCTGGTTTTTCTTTTTTTTTACTTCTTAGTAGAATGTTTCAAATTCATACTCATAGAAGAATTCTATCTTTTGACCAAAATTACAAATCTTTTTATCCTATTTACGTATCAAGAATTTGCAATAATAATAAAGAAGAAAAGATTTTACTATCCTCTTTAAAAAAAGGGGATATCATTGCAATCAGAAACGAAGAAATTATTCCTGTAGATTCTATTCTAATGAAAGGAATCGCATCATTAGATAATAGTTTTATCACGGGTGAATCTCATTTAATTAATAAAAAAATTGGAGAACGGATCTATGCTGGATCTAAACAAAAAGGAGAGATTATTTATTTAAAAGTAATTAAAAATATAGATCAGAGTTATTTGAGTTTATTATGGAACAAAAAAAAATTCCATCATAAAAAATTACTCCATTTAAATTCCATATCTAATAGATTTAGTAAATATTTCACTCCTATTATTTTAATGATTTCTATCATAACAGGAATGTATTGGTCTTTTATTAATGTATCAAAAGTCTTTCAAACTACTTTTTCCGTATTAATCATCACTTGTCCTTGTGCATTAGTCCTTTCAAGTCCATTGATTTTTGGAAGCATTATCCGATTTTTTTCTAAAAATGGATTTTATGTAAAAGATATTTTTACCATGGAACGAATTTCTCATATAAGAACTTTAATTTTCGATAAAACAGGAACGATTACGGATCCGAATAAAGAAAAAGTTTTTTTTGTCGGAAATCAGCTTAGACACAAAGAAAAAAAAATGATCGCCTCTTTATTAAGAAATTCTAATCATCCTTTAAGTAAAAGAATCTTTACAGAGTTATCTATAAAAGAATATTACTATATAAATAATTTTCAAGAAATTATAGGTCAAGGAATGCAAGGGGTTATTCAAAATGTTTCAGTAAAAATTGGATCTCCAAAATATTTAGGGATTACAATAAACAATTGTAAAGAAACAACTGTAGCTGTTTCTATAAACGAAAAATTTTTCGGTTATTTCTTATTTAGAAACTTTTACCGTCAGGGAATAGAAAAAATATTCCAAAATTTGAAAAAATATAAAATTGTTATTTTATCCGGAGATAATAATGAATTAGAAAAAAAATATTTAGAATCTATTTTGCCAAAATCCAGTGAAATTATTTTTGATCAAAGTCCAGAAGATAAATTTAATTATGTAAAAAAAATCCAAATAGATGGAGAACAGGTAATGATGATTGGAGATGGAATCAATGATTATGCTGCATTAAATCAAAGTGAAGTTGGCGTTTCCATATCAGAAAATCCCAGTAGTTTTTTTCCTAGTTGTGATGCATTTATTCAATCAAATTATTTGGATAAAATTTTTTTGTTTTTAAAAATATCCAAAATAGCTACTAGATTGGTAATTGTTAATTTTATAATTAGTTTGTTTTATAATTGCATAGGAATCATGTTTGCTGTTACCGGTCATTTAAAACCTTTCATCGCTGCTATTTTAATGCCTTTAAGTTCTTTATCCGTTATTACATTTTCTATCGTATCTACTTGGATAGTTTCACGTAGATTTCTATCTTAGCTGAGATAAAATAAAACTTGTTTATTTGTATTATTGATTATATGGATATATTAATTATTATGATATTGTCTAGTCTTTCTTTAGGAGTAATTTTTCTTATAATTTTTTTAATAAGTCTTTATTATGGTCAGTTTGATGATTATGAATCTCCTCGAATTAGAATTTTAATAGATGATACTTATAAAGAAAAAAATTAATAATAATTCTATATTATTATGATTATGAAAATAGAAACGAACTATTACAACAATCGTATTGTAAAAGCTTTCCTGTATGCTACAATATTTTGGGCTGTTGTTGGATTTTTTGCAGGTTTGGTCATTGCACTTCTCTTATTTTATCCAGAATTACCCGAATTTTTATTGGGGAGTAGATTAAAAAATTCTCAAGGAGTCATGGGATTTGGCCGTTGGAGAATGTTACATACTAGTACGGCTGTATTTGCTTTTGTAGGGAATGTAATTTTTACAGGTTCTTATTATTCTTTACAACGTCTATTGAAAACAAGAATTTTCAGTGATATTCTTAGTTGGATTCATTTTTGGGGATGGCAAATTTTCATTTTTTTTACTTGGATTACTTTTTTGTTTGGAATCAATACTAGTAAAGAATATGCTGAACATGAATGGCCTATAGATATATGGATTTTTTGTATTTGGATTATTTATGGGATAAATATGATAGGAAGTATTTTAAAAAGAAAAATACAACATCTATATGTAAGCATTTGGTTCTTTTTGGGAACATGGGTTGCTGTAGCCATGTTACACCTATTTAATAATCTTGAATTACCTATTGATCTTCTCTCTTTCAAAAGTTATTCTATATATGCAGGAGTTCAGGATGCTTTAATGCAATGGTGGTATGGACATAATGCTGTTGCATTTATTTTAACGACTCCTATACTTGGATTAATGTATTATTTTGTTCCAAAAGCTTCTAATCAACCTATTTTTTCATATAAACTTTCTATTATCCATTTTTGGTCCTTAATATTTATTTATATCTGGGCTGGTCCACATCATCTCATGTATACATCTCTTCCTAATTGGGCTCAAATGTTGGGAACTATTTTTTCTATTATGCTCATTGCTCCTTCTTGGGGTGGAATGTTAAATGGATTACTCACTTTAAGAGGAGATTGGGAAAAAGTGAAAAAAGATCCTGTTTTAAAATTTTTTGTGGTAGGAATTATTTGTTATGGAATGGCTACTTTTGAAGGGCCTATGTTAGCTACTAAAACCTTAAATTCCATTGGACATTTTACAGACTGGATTATTGCTCATGTTCATTTAGGAACTTTAGGTTGGAATGGATTCATGGCTTTTGGAGTAATTTATTGGTTGACACAAAAATTATGGAATACAAAACTGTATTCTATATCATTAGCAAATATTCATTTTTGGTTAGGAATGTTGGGTATCATCTTATATATTTTTCCACTGTATTGTGGTTCCGTATTACAAGCTGAAATGTGGAAAAAATTTAATCCTGATGGAACTTTAGCATATAAAAACTTTTTGGATACAGTTATATCAATTATTCCTTTTTATCAAATAAGATTTATCGGTGGGATGATCTATTTTATAGGTTTTATTATAATGATTTATAATCTATATAAGACGATGAATGCAGGATCCTTTGTTAATGATGAGGCTTTTCAATGGATTCATTTGTACGATAAGAAAATCGAAAAAAAAGAAAAATTTCATAGTTGGTTAGAACAAAAACCCATATTATTCACTATTTTTTCTTTCATAGCAGTCGCTATTGGAGGATTTATAGAGATAATTCCTACTTTAGTGATAAAATCGAATGTTCCTACTATTTCTAGTATAAAGCCTTATAAAGCTCTTGAATTAGAAGGTCGAGATTTATTTGTAAGGGAAGGTTGTAATGCTTGTCATAGTGCACAGGTTCGTCCTTTTCGAGATGAAGTCGTTCGTTATGGAGAATATTCAAAAGCTGGAGAATTTGTATACGATCATCCATTTCTATGGGGGTCTAAACGTACTGGACCTGATCTAGCCAGAGAGGGAGGAAAAAACCCTAATTCTTGGCATTTCAACCATATGTACAACCCACGCTCTACATCTCCAGGATCTATTATGCCTAGATATCCTTGGCTTATTTGTAACAAATTAGACAGATCTAATACAGAAAAAAAAATAAAAGCTATGGTTAAATTAGGAGTTCCGTATACTTTGGAATACATAAAAAATATGCATCAAGATATGGATATTCAAGCTAATAAAATTGTATCTGATATTTATAAGGAATACCCAAGTTTAAAAAAAGAAATAGAAAGACAGAAAGAAAAAGAAAAAGATAAATTTATTCCTTTGGAAAAAAGAGAGATTATAGCACTTATTGCTTATTTACAACGTTTAGGTATAGATATTAAATCTTGAAATATTAATGATAAGTTTTTTGAAAAAATATTTAGCAACAGAAAAATCTATTGGAATATTTCAATCTATTATGTTAATTTTATTCTTATTTGCTTTTTTTTTCATTTTGTTTTTGGTTTTTTCAAAACCTAAGAAATATTATCAAAAAATAAGTATACTTCCTTTGGAAGATAAAAAACAGGAGTCTATATGAGATCAAAAATTCCTTTTTTTATTATTATTCCTTCGGTTTTATCCGTTATAATGTTTATGTTCTATGTGTTTTTAGGTTTTAATCATCAAATTTACATAGTTCATCCAGTTACTATATCCTTTTTTGTTGTTATAACGATATTGTTATTTATTTTAGATTCTATTGAGAATTTAATCTTTCGTAGAAAACTAAAATTTCTTACAGAAGAAGAAAGACGAAAAATTTTTGAAGAAAATGAAGGAAATTATTTTTATAGGCTCTATAAATTTATATTTCATGATCCTAAAAAAAAGAGTCAAGAGGTAAAAAAAATAGATCATGGATTTGATGGGATTCTGGAATTAGATAATAAATTGCCGATGTGGTGGGTTCATCTTTTTTATCTTACAATTATTTTTTCTACAATTTATTTTTTTTCTTGTTTATTCACAGATTTTTCTAATCCTTATAAAGAATATGAAGTCGCTTATCAAAATCAACTTAAAGAAATAGAAATTTTTGAAAAAAATACGCCACAAGTAACTGTAGAAAATGCTTTTTTTGATCAAAAATTTGTTGATAGCGGAAAAACTCTTTTTGAAGAAAATTGTGCGACTTGTCACCAATCGGATGGAAGTGGAAACATAGGTCCTAATTTAACAGATGATTACTGGATAAACATAATGGATAAAAATTTATTTAAGAATATATTTTCTATTATATGGTATGGAAGCAAGAATAATCCTACTATGCGTGCTTTTGGTCAATCAGGTGAGATTAAAGGAAATGATATTCAGAAAATATCTAGTTATGTTTATTTCATCAATACACAATTAAAGAAGCCTATAAAAAATAAAGCTCCTCAAGGTAAGAAAATTATAGATTGGGATAAATTGTGAATGAATTTATGAAATAAACGTTATAAGTTTGGATAATGAAAATAAAATTCAGTTGGGAAACAGGAATTGTATTATCTTTGGTTATTTTTATAATTTTCATCACTTATATTGCGTTTTTTTTTCCTCATGTAGGAAGTGAACTTGTATCAGATAAGTATTATGAAGAAGAAATGAGATATCAAGAAATTATAAATGAAAAGAAAAATGTATTAAAACTTCCTAATAAAATTAAAATATTCATCTTATCTTCTGGAATTAAAATTATATTTCCACCAATATTAGATAATATTCATGGTTTTTTTACTTTATTCCGATCTTCGTCTAAAGATTTAGATATCACCAAGTCTTTTAAGATGTTTAGATCTTCAAGTAAGATATTATTTATTCCAAAAACACTTTTGAAAAAAGGATATTATAAACTTATAATCAGATGGAAATCTGGTGAAAAAAGATTCTTTTTTGAGAAAGATTTGTTTTGGTTATCATAAATAATATTTACTTACTTGTACTACCTTTTTTTATCTGTTTTCAGAATTATTAATATTTAGCATAATGAGAAAAAATATAAATAGTCTTCGTGAAGAATCTTTAAACTATCATAGTCAATTTCCTTCTGGAAAAATTCAAATTTCTCCCACAAAAAAATATAGTAGTCAAAGAGATTTATCCCTAGCGTATTCTCCAGGAGTGGCGGAACCTTGCAAAGAAATAGCTCGTTCATCTATAGAAGTATATAAATACACCTCTAAAGGAAATCTTGTAGCTGTTATTACTAATGGAAGTGCCGTTCTTGGTCTTGGAAATATAGGAGCTTTAGCTTCTAAACCTGTTATGGAAGGAAAAGCTCTTTTATTTAAAATATTTTCTGGAATTGATGTATTTGACATAGAAATTGATGAATCTGATCCAGAAAAATTCATAGATGTGGTAAAAGCTATAGCTCCAACTTTTGGAGGAATCAATTTAGAAGATATAAAAGCTCCAGAAGCATTTGAAATTGAACGAAGGTTGAAATCTGAACTAAATATTCCAGTTATGCATGACGATCAACATGGAACGGCTATTATTTCAGGAGCTGCATTACTGAATGCTATCACTTATGTTGGAAAAAATATTCAAGACATAAAAATGGTAGTTAGTGGAGCCGGAGCTGCCGCTATTTCTTGCACAAGGACATATAAACAACTTGGAATGAAATCTGAAAATATTCTTATGTTCGATAGCAAAGGTTTATTACATGTTTCACGAACAGACTTGAATCAAGAAAAGAAAGAATTCTCTGTAAACACTTCTTTAATTCAAAATTTAGAAGAGGCTATTAAAAACGCCGATGTTTTTATAGGTTTATCCGTAGGTGGGATATTAACTCCAGATATGTTAAAAAGTATGGCTAAAGATCCGATTGTATTTGCTATGGCAAATCCTGATCCTGAAATTGATTATAATCTAGCCGTAAAAATACGTCCAGACGTTATTGTAGCTACTGGAAGAAGTGATTATCCAAATCAGGTAAATAATGTACTAGGATTTCCTTATATTTTTAGAGGAGCTTTGGATGTACAAGCTAGTATGATCAATGATGAAATGAAATTAGCAGCTGTTCATGCTATTGCTTCTTTGGCAAAGGAACCTGTTCCAGAACAAGTAAATATTGTTTATAATAAAAAAAATATTTCTTTTGGAAGAGAATATATTATTCCTAAACCTTTTGACAATCGATTGATTACTCGTGTTGCACCTGCTGTAGCTAAAGCAGCTATGGATTCTGGAGTAGCGAGAAATCCTATTTTAGATTGGAAAGTCTATCAAGAAAAATTACTCGATAGAATGGGATACGAAAGTAAAATGCTTCGAATGATTCAAAATAGAGCACGTACAAATCCGAAAAAAGTAGTCTTTTGCAATGGAGAAGAATATGACGTTTTGAAATCCGTTCAGATTTTAAGTGAAGAAGGGATAGTATCTATTCCTATTGTTTTAGGAAATGAAGATCGTATAAAACGTTTAATACGTGAAAATAATTTAGATGTAGAATTAATCATTATAGATCCTGAAAAAGAAGAACATAGAGAAAAATTAGAATATTACGCTAACATTCTTTGGAAAAGAAGAAATAGAAAAGGATTAACTCTATACGATGCAAAAATTCGCATGCGAACCAATGATCACTTTGGAGCCATGATGGTGGATCAAGGAGAGGCAGATGCCGTAATTACAGGATATTCCAGGAGTTTTTCATTAAGTTTACGACCTATGTTAGAAGTTATTGGAAGAGCTGATTCTGTTCATAAAACAGCAGGAATGATGATTTTGTTAACGAAACGTGGTCCTTTATTTTTAGCCGATACGGCTGTCATTCCAAATCCAACTAGTGAAGAATTAGCTAGAATTGCTCTAATGGCGGCTCATGTTGTTAAAGGTTTTGATATAGAGCCCCATATAGCTATGTTATCCTTTCAAAATTTTTCATCAAGTTCTAAAACTTCTTCTAAAGTATCCCAAACTGTTGCTTTTTTACATAAAAAATATCCAGATCTAATAGTAGATGGAGAGTTACAACCTGATTTCGCTTTGAATGAATTTTTATTAGCCAGCAAATTTCCTTTTTCCAAACTTGTTAAAAAAAGAGCAAATATTTTTATTTTTCCAAATTTAGAATCAGGAAATCTAACTTATAAATTTATTAGGGGGTTAGGGAATATTCAAACTATTGGTCCTGTGATGTTAGGAATGAGAAAACCCGCACACGTAATGCAAATGCAATCAAATATAGAAGAAATAGTGAATTTAGCCACTTTATCCGTAATAGATGCACAAATTAGAAAAAATTAGAAATATGTCTTTTTACAAGTTTTCCAAAAAGAATTTTAATTTGTTCGTTAAAAAACGGAGAAATAGAACTAGATGTATAAAAAATGGGATTATTATTCCATGTCGAATGAAGGCATAATAAATTATTTTCATATAATTTATTTTTGATTTCCTGAACTACAATTTTTGGAATGTCAATTAAACGGACTTTTCCATGGTAAAAATTATCTATTTCCTTTTTCAGAAATAAATAATGAGTGCAAGCCAATAATAACGTATCTATTGATTTAAAATGATTTAAATATTTTTTTATAAGATAATTTATCTGATTTTTTTCAAATCCATTCTCAATGATTGTAGCTAATAAAGGCGTAGATATTTGAACAATGTCTAAATGAGGACAATATTTTTTAATGTTTTTTTGATAAAAGTTAGAACGAATTGTAGCAGGGGTCGCCATTATCCCTATTTTTTTAGAATAAATTAACACTTTATTTTTTACTATAGGTTCTATAACATTGAATATTAATATTTTTTTCAAAAATTCTTTTTGTATGATATCTAAAGCATTAGATACTATAGAATTACAAGCTATTACTATAGCTTTACATTTTTTTTCATAAAGAAAAGAAGCTATTTTCATAGAATGATTTCTAATAAATTCTTTAGACTTATTTCCATAAGGCATGTTTTTAGTATCTCCAAAATAAATTATACATTCATTAGGCATATAATTTTTAATTTCTTTGGCTATAAGGAGTCCTCCAATTCCAGAATCAAATATTCCTATCGGAGAACATGGACTTATTCTCATTTTTTATGATTTTAAAATGAAAAAAAAATCAAATCAATAAATGAAATGGAAAACGAATAAAAATAGCAAATAAAGATAAAATAAATAAAAATGCGGCTTTATTAGTAATTTTTCCTTTTTTATTGAATTCTATATAAGATAAAATAAATAAAAAAAAACCAATTATCATCATGATCGGATGTTCGATAAGTTGATATCGTTTATTTTTTTGTTTCAGTATTTCTATAACTGAAATATTATTCTTTAATAAAAATGAACTCATCAATAAAAAACCTATAAGAACTTGAACAGATATGATGATGCCCATAAAAAAAAACAAAATTTTATCTAAAAAAAAAGAAGTTCCTTTTATTTTTACATAAAAAACATATATAGATCCTATAATGAAAAAAAGAATCAAGAAAAAAGCTATATAAAAATGAAATTTTAACAAAAATTCTATATGATTATTAGAAAAATACATAATATTACATATTAATCTAATCCATAAATGTTTTTAATTTATTTTTTAATCTGGCTGCTTTATTCATATGTATAATGTTTTTTTTAGCTAATTTATCTATCATAGAAATCACCTTGGAATATTGTTCCTTTTTTTTTTCTTTCATTAATTTCTTTATAGCTGTTCTTGTACTCTTATATACATATTTATTACGAAAACGTCTAGTATGATTTTGTCTAATTCTTTTTAAAGCCGATAAATGATTTGCCATAAAATAATCTCGTATTACTTTACTAATATATAGCCCATAGGGGAATCGAACCCCTCTTTCCAGGATGAAAACCTGACGTCCTAACCAATAGACGAATGGGCCTAAAAAAATACTTATACGAATACAAATTAAATTTTTTTTGTATTTAATACAAGTATTTTACTTACATTTGATCATCTCTTAATTTATTAGGATTTATTTTGAAAAAGGAAAAAAAAGCAAAAATTATCCTGATCATAAATTCTAAAATTCTTTTGTTTATTATATTCTATTCTCATTTTTTTTCTATTCCATTGCTACATGGAAATATGGAGTACAAAAAAAAATATGAAAGAATTTTCTTCAGAAAGAAGAGGAATCACTCATATAATAAGAAAAATTCTTTTCATATGATTAATAATTCTATTATTGAAAAAGCTAAAGATTATATGTATACCCCGTACAAATATGGGGGTAATACTAAAAATGGAATAGATTGTTCTGCTTTCATCAAAAAAGTTTTCGCTTCTCATAAGATTTTATTACCACGTATAACTTCTAATCAAGCTAAAGAAGGTTACTTCATTCCAAAAAAATCCATAGAAAAAGGAGATCTATTATTTTTTGCTACAGGCACCTCTAAAAGAAAAATTAATCATGTGGGAATGGTGATACATGTAGATTCTCATAACATATTGTTTATTCATGCTACTACATCAAATGGAGTGACCATTTCCCCATTTTATCAAAAATATTGGAACAATCGATTTATCACAGCAAGAAGAATTCTTTATTCCTCATAATAATCAATTGAAAAACCCAAATATTTTAAATCTTTCCAAAAATCAGGATATGATTTTTCTACCACTTTTGGGTCTTCTATTTGTATAGGATATAATAATCCAAACGGAGAAAAAGACATAGCCATTCTGTGATCTTGATAAGTTTTTATCTTATAATTAATTTCTTTATGAAAAAAATCTGTTATTTCTAAACACGAATTGGTAATTTCGATTTTGATCCCAAATTTGAATAATTCATTTTTTAATGCTTGCAACCGATCCGTTTCTTTAATTTTTAATGTTTCTAAACCTTCTAAGTGACATCTTATACCAAGAGCGGCACAAGTGACCACAATGGTTTGCGCTAGATCTGGAGTTTTATTTAAATCCAAATTTATGATTCTTTGTGGAATAAAATTAAACTTTTTATTCAGTGTAATTCTACTTTTATCAAAAGTTGTAGATATTCCAAAATATTTTTCATATATGGATGATACTTCTTTATCTCCTTGTAAACTTTCATTTTTATAGGAGCTTAAAGTAATATGACTTTTTTTTGCGATGGTCACCATAGAGTAATAGTAAGAAGCTGAACTCCAATCTGATTCTATAGAAAAATATTTTTTTCCTTTTTCTTTTCCTGGATGAATATGAAGAATTTTATCTTTCCAAGAAGCTTTTATTCCTGCTAAAATTAACAAATCAAAGGTCATTTTTATATATGGAATAGATGTGATATCTTCTTTTAAATATATTTTAAGACCCATTTGAAACGTACTAGCTATTAACATCAAAGAACTAATATATTGACTGCTGATTTTAGCATTAATATCTATTTCTCCTCCAAAAATTTTCTTACCAAAAATTTTGATTGGTGGATACCCTGCTTTTTCCAAGTATACAATTTTCGATCCTAATTTTTTCAAAGCTTCTACAAGCACAGAAATAGGCCTTTCTTTCATCCTATTGGATCCGGTCAATATAACTTCTTTTCCTTCCTGTATAGATAAATAAGAAGTTAAAAAACGCATAGCCGTCCCAGCATGATGGATATCCAGAATGTTAGAAGTGCTATTTAAACTTCTTTTTAAAACTTGAGTATCTTCACAATTAGAAAGATTTTCAATATGAATATCATCTGTGTAAATGGCCTTTAAAATTAAAAGACGATTAGATACACTTTTCGATCCCGTTATTGATACAGAACCACATATAGAGTTCTGTTTTCTATAAATATTAATGTAAGAAGACATATTATTTCAGTTTTTCATTATTATGGTGTCTTTCATGATCTCTTATTTTCTTTTTTTTTAATTTATTGTTAAAAGATTTTTCCAAATCAATTCCAGTTTGATTCGCTAGACAAAGTAAAACAAATAATACATCTGCTAATTCTTCTCCAAGATCCTCTTTTTTTGAATATTTATTGTAGGATTGTTCTCCATAATTTCTAGCAATAATTCTAGAAACTTCCCCCACCTCTTCAGATAAAAGAATAGTGTTAGTTAATACGTCAAAATAACGTATTCCATGATTAATTATCCAAGTATGAACTAATTTTTGCAGATTTTTTATTTCCAAATTATTTTTTTTCTTGATTACTTTTTCTTTTCAGTAAAATTTTGATATGATCTATGATAGAATCACGATCGATTTTATATTTCTTTAATAACTCCATTGGTTTTCCACTCTCTCCAAAAGTGTCATTCACGGCAACTATACTTTGAGGTATAGAAAGCCTTTTAGTCGTCAGAATTCTAGCAATACTCTCTCCTAATCCTCCCCAATAGTTATGTTCTTCTGCAGTCACAATACATTTTGTTTTATCTACAGAATTTAAAATGGTTTTTTCATCTAATGGTTTTATAGTGTGAATATTAATCACTTCACAAGAAATTCGTTCTTTTTCGTGTAAAATTCTAGCCGCTTCTAAGGATTCCCATACGAGATGACCTGTGCTAACAATAGTAACATCTTTTCCTTCCGTTAAAAGAAGGGCTTTTCCTATTTGAAATATTTGACTTACATCTGTAAAATTTGGTACAGAAGGCCTCCCAAAACGAAGATATACCGGTCCAAAATAATTGGCTATAGCTAAAGTAGCTGCATAAGTTTGATTATAATCACAAGTATTAATTACAGTCATTCCAGGCAGCATTTTCATCATTCCAATATCTTCCAAACTTTGATGTGTCGCTCCATCTTCTCCTAAAGTTAAGCCAGAATGGGAAGCGCATATTTTTACATTTTTATAGGAATAAGCAATAGATTGACGTATTTGATCATATACACGGGATGTGGCAAAATTAGCGAAAGTTCCAGCAAAAGGGATATAATTTCCAATGCTAAGTCCAGCAGCTATATTAATCATATTAGCTTCAGCAATTCCTATTTGGAAAAATCTTTCGGGAAATTCTTTAGAAAATTGATCCATAAATAGAGAACTAGTAAGATCAGCACATAAGGCTACTACTTTATTATTTTTTATTCCTAATAACGTTAAAGCATCTCCAAATCCAGCTCTAGTTTCTTTCAATCCTTTATTTTCATATATTTTCATAATTTCTTTACATTCGTTTATATTATTGGAAAATCTCCTAAAGTTTCAGGAAGTTGAGATAGCGCTTTTTCTAATTCTTTTTCATTAGGCGATTTTCCATGCCATGCATTACTTCCTACCATAAAATCTACTCCATATCCCATTTGAGTGTACAGGATAATTAAAATTGGTTTTCCTTTTCTAGTCTCATTTTTAGCTTTTTTTAAAATATTAATCACTTTTTCAAGATTATTTCCTTCTAATTCTTCTAAAACTTTCCAATCAAAAGATTGAAATTTTTTTTTCAAATTTCCAAGGGATAAAACTTCATCGGTAGTTCCATCTATTTGTTGTCCATTATAATCTACAGTAGCTATATAATTGTCGATATGTTTAGAACCCGCATATAGAGCTGCTTCCCATATCTGTCCTTCATTCAATTCTCCATCTCCATGTAAGCTGTAAATACAATAATCATTGTCTTTACTCAGTTTTTTGGATAGAGCAGCCCCAATAGCGACTGACATGCCTTGACCTAAAGATCCTGAAGAAATTCGTATCCCTGGAAGTTCTCCATGTGTAGAAGGATGGCCTTGTAAACGAGAATTTAATTTTCTAAAAGAAGATAATTCGTTTATGGAAAAAAAACCAGAACGAGCTAATATACTGTAATAAACGGGGGATATATGTCCATTGGATAGAAAAAAAAGATCTTCATTTATGCCTTCCATCGTAAACTTTTTAGGATCATAATGCATGATTTCTTGATACAAAGCTACAAAGTATTCTGTACATCCTAAAGATCCACCAGGATGTCCAGAATTTGCGTTATTTACCATGCGTAAGATGTCTCTTCTCACTTGAAAACATAAGTCCTTTAAATAACGTCTGCGTACATTCATACTGTTTGTTTTTTTCTTAGAATTTATAGAATTTTATTTTTGCACAAAAATAACAATTAATTATGAGTATTATAAACAGAAAAGTTAGATTTCAATATAAATGCATAGAAGAATATATAGCTGGAATTCAATTATTTGGAACGGAAGTGAAATCTATAAGACAAAATAAAGCCAATATTACGGATAGTTTTTGTCAAATAAAAAATGGAGAATTATATTCCATTAACATGTATATAGCTGAATATAAATTTGGAACCAATTGGAATCACCAAAGTAGAAGAGATAGAAAATTATTATTAACCAAAAAAGAATTAATCAGAATAGAAAAAAAACTGAAAGTGCCTGGATTAACCATTATTCCTACTAAGTTATTTTTTAGTGATAAAGGATATGTAAAAGTACAAATTTTTTTGGCAAAAGGAAAAAAAATATATGATAAACGTGAATCCATTCGAAATAGAGATATTCTTCGTGAGCTACAACAACAATCCTTATAAAAAAAGATTCTGTTTAAAATCATATCATCATATTACATAATAATATATATTTGTTTAGTTTCAAAGAAATTATAGTTTTATGAAAAACGTCAATTTTTTTATTATTGCTTTATTTGCTTTATTTTCATCTGTATTTTCTCAACATTCTCAAAAAAAATGGTTTATTCGTATAGGAGCGAATGATATTAACTATTATCCCATGAATTCTCCTTTCAAAGATTTTTTTCAAAAAAAAAATAATAATATAAATCCTCCGTTTTCTAATATAGAATTTGGGCATAATATAACTAAAAACGTGGGGGTTTATTTCAACGCTTCGTTAGGAATGGTAGACAATAATAAATGGAAAATAATAGATAGTTTTTTTGTTAAATTGAGTCCTGGAATAAAATTCTATTTGTTTCCTCATCACTGGTTTGATCCATATTTAAAATTAGGAGGAGGTTATCATCAATTGGACTATCAAGATAGAAAATTAAGAATATCAGAATCCAAAACTTATAAACTGAATAAGAATAATTTTTTTCTATTAGATGGTGGATTGGGAATAAATTTTTGGATTGTGTCTAATTTTGGGGTAAACGTTCAAAGCAATTACAATCAAGTATTAGTTTCTAAATTAAATTCAAAAGATTATTTGAATTTTTGGGAACATGCCATAGGGGTTATCTATCGCTTTGGAGAAAATAATTCTTATTATCCAGATAAAGATAAAAATGAATCTAAAAAAATAGTTGAAATCAAAGAAAAAGCTAATTTACCTTCTATCATAGAAAAAAAAGAGGAAAAAAATATTGCAGAAAATTCGGATAATACAATTTGCTGCAAAAAAGACGACTTAGACAACGATGGAATTTTAGATACAGAGGATTTATGTCCTAACCAATTTGGGTTAAAAAAATTTAAAGGATGTCCTGATACAGATTCCGATAATATTCCAGACCATGAAGATGTATGTCCGAAAAAATATGGAAAAAAAGAAAACAAAGGATGTCCTAATAGTGTTTTTTTTCCTCCTATTTTATTTGATTTAGGAAAATTTACCTTATCTCCTAGTTCATTAGCGATCATTGATGAAATATATGAAATTATGATAAAGAAACTTCCTAATTCCAAATTTTATATAAATGGATATACAGATTCTCATGGAAAACATTCTTACAATAAAATTTTATCCATAAAAAGAGCAAATTCTGTATTTGAAGTTTTAGTTTCTAAAGGAATAGATCCATCTAGGATGGAAATAAGAAAACTAGGAAAATCTAGAAATAAAGGAAGACTTGTCGAAATCACTATACGAAAATCATAGTATAGTAAAAAGTAAAAAACCTCTTCAAGAGGTTTTTTATTTCTTTTTAGAAACATAAAAAGAAATATAGATACTAAATTGATAAAGAATCATTAAAGGAATCAAAACCACTATGGTGCTGAAAATATCCCCAGGAGTAATTGCTGAAGCTATAATTAATAAGATCAAAAAAGCATGTTTTCTATATTTTTTTAAAAAAGCATAGGAGATCAATTCTATTTTAGTGAGAAAGTATATAAAGATTGGAAACAAAAAAGTGATTCCCATAGATAGTATAGAATGCATGATCAAAGATATGTAATCCGATAAATCAAATATATTTCTTGGAAAAGAACTAATCCTAAAAGTATAACCAAAATGAATTAAAAATGGACATAAAATGAAATAACCGAAAAGAACTCCTAGTATAAATAGAAATGTAACCATCATAATAATCCCTCTAGAATATTTTCTTTCTTCATCAGAAAGGGCTGGTTTTATGAATTTCCAAAATTCATAAAATATATAAGGAAAAGATAAAATGAATCCTCCAATCAAACAGGTCCACACATACATGTTAAATTGTCCAAATATTTGTCTGTTTTGTATTTCCAAATTGTGAGAAAACAAATAAAAGGAATGATGATTCCGGTGAAATATTTTTCCTAATTTATGGAATAAGCGATAAGTAATAAAATCCGTTTTTGCTGGACCAAAAAGAATATAATCAAATATAACATTCTTATTATTCATTAAAATAATCGTCGCAATCATCATTGCACACACACTATGAATTAAATGTTTTCTTAGCTCTTCAATATGTTCCCAAAACGGCATCTCCTTTTTTTCATTTTTCATATCTATCTGAAAAAACCTAGAATAAAAATTTTTAATTTTTGGAAAAAATTAGTAATATTTCTGGCTATCTACAAAAACCAAAATTATAAAATTCAATATACAATGAAATGTGGAATTATTGGTCTTCCAAATATAGGAAAATCCACTCTATTTAACCTTATTTCCAATTCTCAAGTTTTATCAGAAAACTTTCCTTTTTGTACTATAGAACCTAATTATGGAATCACAAACGTTCCAGATAAAAGATTGTATGAATTAAACACATTCATTAACACTATGAAAATAGTTCCATCAAAGATACAAATAGTGGATATTGCTGGATTAATTAAAGGTTCACATAAAGGAGACGGATTAGGAAACAAATTCCTATCTCATATTCGTGAAACAAATGTTGTTATTCACATGATACGTTGTTTCAAAGACATGAAAGTCCTTCACGTCGAAGGATCCATCAATCCTATTAGGGATAAAGAAATTATTGATATAGAATTACAGTTGAAAGATCTAGAAACCCTAGAAAATCATTTAAATAAAATTAATAAAAAACCAAAAAATAATCATAAATGTTTTATAGAAACTATAAAAAAAATAATTTCTTATCTAAAAAAAGGAAAAAATATAAGAATGTACCCACTAAAAGAAGATGAAAAAAAGTACATAAAAGATTTACATTTATTAACCAACAAACCTGTTCTTTATGTATGTAATATAGATGAAAAAGATTCCAATAATCCTCTATATCTAATAAAAATAAAAGAAATAGTAGAAAAATCTCCTATGGTCGTTTTATCGTTAAAAAACGAATTGAAGAGTCAAAAAGAACAAAAAAGTATTTTTTATCAATCAGGAATTAATAAGCTAATCTTAGAAGCTTATAAATTATTAAACTTACAAAGTTTTTTTACAGTAGGAAAAGAAGAAATACGTGCTTGGTCTATTCCCAATCATTGGACCGCTTATCAAGCTTCTTCTGTAATACATTCAGATTTAAAAAAAGGATTTATATGTGCAGAAGTCATTCATTATAATGATTTTATCAAATATAGATCAGAAGAAGAAGCCAAAAAAGCTGGAAAAAAACTTTTGGTAGGAAAAAATTACCTTGTTCAAGATGGAGATATTATACATTTTAGATTCAATCGATAAAAAATTTTCCTTCGAAAGAATTAATCCCTTTTAAAGTTTCAAAAATTAATTGAACAGCTTGTTCTACATCTTTTTTATGAACCATTTCTACTGTAGTATGCATATATTTAAGAGGAATAGATATCAAGGCAGACGATACACCTTTATTAGAATAGGCAAAAGCATCCGTATCTGTTCCGGTATATCTAGATGAAACTAAACGTTGAAAAGTTATTTTTTTATTTGTAGCAGTATTCAAAATAAATTCTCTAATATTTTTATGTATAGAAGGGGCATATACAATAACAGGGCCTAAACCACATTTAATATCTCCTTGTGTTTTTTTATCCATCATAGGGGTAGAAGTATCATGGGTGACATCAGTGACAATAGCCATATGAGGTTTGATCGCCTGAGAAATCATTTTAGCCCCTCTTAATCCAACTTCTTCCTGAACAGAATTCACCACATATAATCCAAATTTTAAATTTTGGCCGCTTTCTCTTATTTTTTTTACTACTTCTGCAATTATAAATCCTCCTATTTTATTATCTAATGATCTGCATACAAAATAGTTATGGTTTATTATCAAAAAATCATCAGGATAAGTAATGACACAACCTACATGAACCCCCATTCTCTCTACTTCTTTTCTATCAAAAGCTCCAATATCTACAAATATATTATCTACATTAGGAGTTTTATCTTCTGAAGATTTTCTTGTATGAATAGCAGGCCAACCAAATACTCCATGTACTAACCCTTTTTCTGTATGGATCACCACTCTTTTTGATGGAGCTATTTGAGGATCTGATCCACCATTACGGGAAACATAGATGATTCCATCTTCTGTTATATGATTTACATACCAAGAGATTTCATCGACATGAGCTTCAATAATTAATTTGTATGGAGAATTACTAGGATTGAGTATACCTACAACTGTTCCATATAAATCCGTTTCTATTTTTTCTACATAAGGATTAATATAGTTTTTCCATATCTCTTGTCCTTCACTTTCGTATCCTGTTGGGGTAAAACTATTTAAATATTTTCCAAGAAATTTTATAGAATCCTCGTTTATTGAATAATGATTTTTATTTATCATGATTTTTTTACATTAAATATGGATCCATCCTTCAAATACAAACTGAACAGAACCAGTTAAATATATTTTTTGATATCGATTATGTTTTTTTTCAAATGATACCCATAATTTTCCTCCTAAAGTGGATATTAACACATTTGTTTCCTTATCGGGAGATATCTTTCCCGTTTCATATGCAGCAATAACAGAAGCCGTAATTCCTGTTCCACAGGATAAAGTTTCATTTTCCACACCTCGTTCATAAGTGCGTACTTGAAGTGTATTATTTCCAGATTTTTCTACAAAATTTACATTTACTCCTCCTTGAGAAGAATAGGATTTATGAAATCTAATTTTTCTTCCCTGTTTGTAAACGTCTATTTCTTTTATGTGATCCACGAAAAGAACATGATGTGGAGATCCAGTATTCAAAAAAACGTATTTTGGATATATTTTTATCATATTTATTTCTATATCAATGATATTTAAAGAAATCAATCCATTATCCTGAATAATTCCACAATGATCTCCATCTATAGCTCTAAAATAGATTTTATTTTCTTTTGTAATTCCTAGTTGTTTTGAAAACGCGATAGCACAACGTCCTCCATTTCCACACATAGTACTTTCTGTTCCATCAGAATTATAATACTTCATGTAAAAATCGCGGGAAGAATCATTTTTAATCAAGATAATTCCATCTGCTCCAATTCCAAAATGTCTATTACATAATCTTGCAAATAGAGAACGGTTCTCTTCCGGGATTCTTTTTTTACGATTATCTAGTATAATGAAATCATTTCCTGTCCCCTGGTACTTAAAAAAATCGATTTTCATAAAAATAAGACGAATTTAGCATTATTTTTTGAATAAAGTTTACTTTTTACTATATATATTTGTTGTATAGGAATAGTTTAACTAAACATGAAGAAAATAGTTATTTATATTATCGCCAGTAGTATTCTTAGTTCAGTAATGACTATTGCAGCATACAAGAAATATGCTAAAGAAGAAGCCACTCCATTTCCGTCGTATGGAAACTCGTTCGAAAAGACAAAACTATCCTCTTCTAATCCATCCTCATTAGTTAGTTCTTCTGGATTACCAGATTTTACCAGAGTTGTAGAAAAAACTATCCATGCGGTAGTCAATGTCAAAAATTATTCTAAAAAATATAGCAACAAATTACATTTTGATCCATTTGACTTTTTTTTCGGATTTCCTGATGATTTTGGAGGAAGAGGAAAAATTCCTCCAAAAAATGATATTCCAGGACTTCATGGATCTGGAGTATTAGTATCTCATGATGGATACATTGTCACTAATAATCATGTCATAAAAGATGCAGATAAAATAGAAGTGACTCTTAGTGATCAAAGAACTTATAGGGCAAAACTAATTGGAACAGATCCAAACACGGATATAGCCTTATTAAAAATCAATGAAAAAAATTTACCTTTTATTTATTTTTCGGATTCTAATAAAGTACAAGTAGGAGAGTGGGTTTTAGCAATCGGAAATCCTTTTGATTTGAACTCCACTGTTACCGCAGGTATCATCAGTGCTAAAAATAGAAGTCTCGGCATATTGAGAGGAGAGACGCAAGCAGCTATAGAATCTTTTTTTCAAACAGATGCAGCTGTTAATCCGGGAAATAGTGGAGGAGCTTTAGTAAACACAAATGGAGAGTTAATTGGAATTAATACGGCCATCTCTTCAAATTCAGGAAATTTTATAGGATATAGTTTTGCTGCTCCTTCTAATTTAGTGGGAAAAGTCATCCAGGACATCAAAAAATACGGAACCGTACAACGAGCCTATTTAGGAGTTATAGGAATGGATCTTTCTAAAGCTGAATATTTGAAAGCTTATAATAATGAAATGCATCAAAATATAAAAGCACAACAAGGTTTTTTAATCGGTGAAGTTTTTGAAAGAAGTGGAGCTGATGATGCAGGTCTTAAAAAAGGAGACATTATTAAAAGTATAGATGGAAAACCCATTCAAAATGTGGCAGATTTATCTGTTATTGTGGGAACAAAATATCCGGGAGAAAAAGTAAAAGTGAAGGTTATCCGAAACGGAAAAATGAAAACTTTTAACGTTACTTTAAAAGATTCACAAGGAAGAACAAAAATTAGAAAAAGAGAGGAAATCACTCCATCAGAATTACTGGGTGCCACTTTTTCGCCTCTTGGAAAAGAATATAAAAAAGATTTTGGAATTGATTATGGAATTAGAATACAAGAAATACGAACAGGTAGATTGAGTGCTATAGGAATGGAAGAAGGAGACATTATTTTATCTATTAATGGAGAAAAAATGAGAACCCCTAGTGATGTAGACCGTGTTTTAAAAAGATACTCCGGAGATGTGACCATAAAAGCCATTAAACAAAATGGTCAAGTATATATAGCAGGATTTGAAATGAATTAATTTAATTTCGATTTCTATTCCAATAAATAAAAAGTGTGATCATTCCGAAAATTACATTTGGAAGCCAAACAGATAAATAAGAAGGAAGATAATCTTTTGTAGAGTATACTTTGGATATTTCTGTACAAAAGATATATGTAAATGCTAATAATATCCCAACAATGAAATTATTGGCCGTTTCTCCTTTTTTTGATGAGATAGATAATCCTAAAAGGGTCAATATAAAATTAGAAAAAGGATAGCTTGTTCTTTGATAATATTCATTTAAGTGCGTATTTATGTTACTATTTCCTCTCTTTTTTTCTCTATCAATAAACTTTTTTAGTTCAGAAATGGTCATTGTTTCTGCTATATATTCTTCTGGTAAAAGTTCTTCCGGCGTCATAGGAAAATTTTGAATTTTATGAACCCCATTGAAAAAAATATCCTTATTCTTATTTAGATAAGTTTCACTATAATTAGATAGGATATATACACGATGTTTTTTATACCAAAAAATATTTTTTGCCTTCATAAGATATATCAATTTGTTTCCATTGAATTTTTGATAGATACAATCTTGTCCTATATTTTTCTTTCTGGAAAAATTTCGAATAAATAGATATTCATTATTTGAAATTTGGGCACTTATGGTCTGATTGTTTTCGTATTGATTTTTGTATCTGGAACTTAATAGATATCGGTAATGAAATTTGTTTTTCATTTTATTAGCTATGGGTAAAAAAGAATAATTAATTATTAAAGTTCCCATTCCTATAATGAAAGCTGAAATTAAATAAGGAATCGTTATTCTTTTAAAACTAATCCCACTTGCTAGAATCGCATTTATTTCTGAATATTTATTTAATCTAGATGTAAAAAAAATAATCGATAAAAAAACGGAAATCGGGGAAAATGTATAGGCTAACCATATGGACCAAAATGGATAATAATATATTAAAGCCTCTTTGATGGATCCTTGATTGTTTTCCAATCGATGCATTCTTTGAGAAATATCTATAATAACAGAAATGATCTGTAATAGAATAGTAATAAATATAAAGGTAACAAGAATATTACGAATGATATAACGGTCGAGTATTTTCATTTTATAAACGTTCTTGTAATAAAGGAATTAATGATTCTTTCCAAGAAGAAAAGGTTTCTTGTATAAGATTGGTTCTAGCTTTTTTAATGAGATTGAAGTAAAAAGAAAGGTTGTGTAAAGAAGCAATTTGTTTTGCTAAATTTTCTCTAGAAGAAAAAAGATGTCTTACATAAGATTTGCTGTATAAACTATCCACATAAGAATTTCCATATTCATCCAAACAGGAAAAATCTTTTTCCCACTTTTTATTTTTTATATTCATAATCCCTTTCCAGGTAAATAACATTCCATGACGTCCATTTCGTGTAGGAAGTACGCAATCGAACATGTCAATCCCAAGTGCGATTGCTTCTAAAATATCTACAGGATTTCCTACTCCCATTAAATATCTAGGTTTTTCTTTAGGCAAAATATCCGTTACTATATCAGTAATAGATTGTGTTTTTTCTTTAGTTTCTCCTAAACTTAATCCACCTATAGCATTTCCTTCAGCTTCCAATAATGCTATCTTTTCTGCAGAACATTTTCTTAAATCTGGATAAATACTTCCTTGAACAATAGGAAAAAAACTTTGCTTATAATCATATTTTTCTGGATGTTCTTTTAAATAAGAATAACATCTTTTTAACCAAATATGTGTTTTTTCTAGAGAATATTTTGCCTCTTGATAACTACATGGATAAGGAGGGCAATCATCAAAAGCCATAATTATATCACCGCCTATCAAACGTTGAATTTCCATAGATTTTTCCGGAGAAAAAAAATGATAAGAACCATTTATCATAGACTTAAATAACACTCCATTATCGGTGATTTTATTATATTTTCTCATAGAATAAACTTGAAAACCTCCACTATCTGTTAATATAGACTCTTTCCAATTCATAAACGAGTGAAGTCCTCCTGCATGATGTAATACTTCTATTCCAGGACGAAAATACAAATGATAAGTATTTCCAAGGATAATTTTTGATCCTACATTATATAGTTCATGTGTTGGAATAGATTTTACACTTCCTTTTGAAGCTACTGGCATAAAAATAGGAGTTTCTATTTTTCCATGATCTGTTTGCAATATGCCTGCTCTTGCTTTAGAAAAACGATCAGTTTTTATTACATTAAATTTCATTGTGAATCCAAAAATTTTTTTGTAAAAATTAAATATTTCTCAGAATCATATGTGCAACATATGGGGATAAAGCATAATTTCGTTTTATATGGGAAAAAAAGATCTATTCAAATCAAAGAAAAAAAAATGAATTATTACCATGAACCAGTTCTTTTAAAAGAAAGTATAGATAATTTGGTTACGGACAAAAATGGCATTTATGTAGATGTCACATTTGGTGGAGGAGGACATTCTTCTGCTATTCTAAAAAAATTAAATGACAATGCATCCTTAATAGCTTTCGATCAGGACAAAGAAGCCATAAAAAATAATTCCATACGAGATAGACGTTTTCATTTATTTCATAATAATTTTATACACATAAAACAAATATTGAAAAAAATTCGTCTCGAAAAAGTATCAGGGATATTAGCTGATTTAGGCCTATCTTCATCTCAAATAGACAATCCCATTAGGGGGTTTTCTCATCAGTTGAATTGTATTTTGGATATGAGAATGAATCAAGAATCCACTCATTCGGCTATAGATATTCTTAATCGATATTCGAAAGAGGAATTATTTCATATATTTTCTAAATATGGAGAATTCAAAAATGCAATAATAATTGCTGAAAAGATCTTAGAAAAACGTTTAAAAAAACCCATTACCACTACATGGGATTTAGTGAATATTTTTTTTAGAAAAAAAACATCTTTTAAAAAAAGAAAAAGATTTTTTTCTAGACTTTTCCAGTCTATACGAATAGAAGTCAATAATGAAATCAATGTTTTAAAAAATCTTTTGCTAGAATCTGCTACGATTATTATACCAGGAGGTAGAATTGCTATTATTTCATATCATTCAATAGAAGATAGGATCACCAAATATTTTTTTAAAACAGGAGTTTTTCATAATAAAAAAATGAATAATATACTTCCATTTAAAATGATCCATAAAAAAGTTATTCAACCAAGATATCAAGAAATTATCAATAATCCAAGATCCAGAAGTGCTAGATTAAGAATTGCAGAAAAACTATAAAAAAAAATAATCCATCAAATGAAAACAAATTTTTCTATCAAAGACATATTGAAAGGAAAATTTTTAGTGAAAGAAGATGCATATCGTAGTTGGAATTTTATTGTTTTTATTACTATTCTATCTTTAATCAGCATTACTAGTTCACACATGATGGATAGAAAAATTAGAAAAATAACGAAAATTAGTGAAGAAATCAAGGAATTGAAATCTGAATATGCAGATATACACAGTAAATATATGCAAATGCAATTAGCATCTGTCTTAAATAGACTAGTAAATATTAATGGGTTAAAACATTTAGATGAGCCCCCATACGAATTAATTTTCGAAGAAAAAAAAGAGATGGATCCAAGAATAAAATGATGAAACGAAAAAGATATATTTTATTATATAAATCTTACTTGATTGGTTTTTTTTTCATCTCTATTGCAGCACTAATTATTTTTAATTTATTTCATATTCAAAATTCTTCAGAAGGATACCAAAAATCTGTTATAGAAAAAACAATTAGAACTAATTTAATTAAGGCTAGACGTGGAAATATTTATGCTGCAGATAACAGTCTTCTAGCTATGTCTATCATTAGGTATGATATTCATATTGATTTTAGATCTATCTCAGATAAATTATTTCAAGAAAATATTTCTTTTTTATGCAATTCTTTGGAGTCTTTGTTTAAAAAACCAAGATCTTTTTTTTATAAAAAGTTCCAATACGAAAAAAAAAAGGGGAATAGATATTTTTTATTAGCCAAGAATTTAGATTATCCTCATTTAAAAGCATTACGAAATTTTCCCATTTTTAATAAAGGACAAATAAGAGGAGGTTTTATCGTAGAAAAGAAAACATGCAGAATTCATACACTAGAAAATATTGGAAAAAGAACATTAGGATACGATGATCATAGAGGAAAAGCTGGATTAGAAGGAGCCTATAGTAAATTTCTTAAAGGAAAAGATGGAAAACGATTAGAACAACGTATCAGCTCTAAAATATGGAAACCCTTAAATTCAGGAAATGAAATTGATCCAGAAGATGGAAAAGATGTCTATTCTACTATCGATATATATTTACAAGATATAGCTTATCATGCATTACTTCAAGAGTTATCCATTTCTCATGCAGATCACGGATGTGTCATCCTTATGGAGGTACGAAGTGGAGAAATTTTGGCCATGATCAATCTGGAAAAAACGAAAAAAAATACTTATGAAGATTTAAGAAACTTCTCTGTATGGGAAGGTAGTGAACCTGGATCTACTTTCAAGACCATGGCTATTCTTGCTGCTTTAGAAGACAAAAAAATAGACATAGACATGATTGTGAATACTAAAGGTGGAGTTCTTAAATTGAGAGGGAAAAAAATACGGGATAGTCATTACAAAGGAGATGGAGAAATGAATCCAAAACAGATTCTGGAACTTTCTTCAAACGTAGGAATAGCAAAAATTATTTATGATAATTACAAAGACAATCCAAATAAATTCATAGAACACTTGTGCAAATGGAAATTAGATAAAAAAATAGGCGTAGACATTCCAGGTGAAAGTCATCCATTCATCCCAAAACCTGGAAAAGGAAATTGGAGTAGTATTACATTGCCATGGATGACTTTCGGATATAATATAAAACTAACTCCTTTACAAATTCTCACTTTTTATAACGCTATTGCTAACCAAGGAAAAATGATTAAACCTATTTTCATTAGAGAAATGAAATTCCACGGAAGAAGTATCAAAAAATATACAAATCCTATTGTTATGAATCCTTCTATAGCTGCAAAAGGATCTCTAAAAAAAATTCAGAATATGTTAGAAGGAGTCGTAAAAAATGGAACCGCAAAAAAATATTATCATCCAGAATATCCTTATGCCGGGAAAACAGGAACTACACAGTTAGATTATTGGATCAAGGGAAAACCTTTATCTTACAATAGTTCTTTTGTAGGATATTTTCCTGCTAATAATCCAAAATATTCTTGTATTGTAGTCATTTCAAGACCAGAAAAAGGATATTACGGAATAGAAGTAGCAGTTCCTGTGTTTGATAAAATAGCTAGATCTATCTATCCAAGAATAGGAAAGAAAATACTTTCTAAAAAAAAAGTGGATATTGATTTGATTAAAAAAATTAAAGAATACAGCAACTATTCTTTCAACTATTTTTTTGATAAAGATATTATGCCCAATATTATTTCTGTTCCTGGAAAAGACATTATTCCTATTTTAGAAAATAGAGGTTTAAATATCCGATATCAAGGGATAGGAAAAGTTATTACTCAATCTGTAAAACCAGGAAATAAGTTGAAAAAAAATCAAATTATATTTCTGAAGCTAGAAGAATGAAAAAAATATTAAAATATCTTCTAAAAAAAGTACATGTATTAGAAATTATAGGAAATACTCAAAAATGGATAATAGGGATTTCTATATGTTCTCAGTTTGCAGAAAAAGATACGATATTTGTGGCTAAAAAAGGAAAAAAAACAGATGGACATAAATTTATTACGGAGGCGATACAAAAAGGAGCTAACACTGTCGTTTGTGAAAAAAAACCTGTTATTATTCATAAAGATATCACCTATGTGATTGTGAAAAATTCGATGGATGCTTTAGGAACTATTTCTTCTAATTTTTATGATCATCCTACAAAAAAAATAAAATTAGTAGGCGTTACAGGAACGAATGGAAAAACATCTGTGGCAACTATACTTCACGATTTATTTTATAAAATGGGAGAAAAAAGTATTCTTATTTCTACCATTGGGATTAAAATTATATCTCAGGAATTTCCTCCCATACATACTACCCCAAATATTGTTGATATTAATAAATATTTAAATTTATCAATCCAAAAAGGATGTAAATATGCATTTATGGAAGTGAGTTCACATGGAATTCATCAAAAAAGAATTGCAGGATTATTATTTACTGGGGGAGTATTGACTAATATTACCCATGATCATTTAGATTATCATAAATCTTTTGAAGATTATCTATCAACTAAAAAATCTTTTTTTGAAAGTTTTTTGCCTAAAAATGCTTTTGCCTTAATTAATTCTGATGATCAAAATTCACATAAAATCATAAAAAATGTTTTGGCTAAAACTTATTTTTATGGGTTGAAAAAAAAAGCAGATTACAGGATAAAAATTCTGAAAAAAAATATCCATGGAAACCAATTACTAATTGATGGACATAAATTTTTCACATTTTTAATTGGAGAATTTAATGTTTACAATCTTTTGGCAGGCTACGCTACAGCTATATTATTGGGTAAAAAAAAAGAGGAAGTTTTGCAAAAAATAAATACGATACAACCTATAAAAGGACGTTTTGAACAATTTATATCCTATTCCGGAATTCGGATAATTGTTGATTACGCACACAATCCAGATGGGATTAAGAACCTTTTAAAAGCCATTCAGGAAATAAAAAAAAAAGAGGATGGAAGATTAATTTGTATAATAGGTTGTGGAGGGAATAGAGATAAAGAGAAACGTTCTTTAATGGGACAAATAGTTTATGAAACATGTGATTTGTCTATTTTTACCTCAGATAATCCTAGAGAAGAGGATCCAGAAAAAATATTAATAGATATGAAGAATTTTAGATCCTATCTAAATAAAGAGGATATTTTAACTATCGTGAACAGAAAAGAAGCTATTCAAACAGCCATTCAAATGGCTAGAGAAAAAGATATTATTGTCATAGCAGGAAAAGGACACGAAAATTATCAAGAAATTCAAGGAAAACGTTATCCTTTTGACGATATGAAAATTGCTAAAACATTATTTTCTGAATTGTCATAGATGTATGTATGATAATATGGTGTTTTTAAATAATACAAATTCTTCTTTCCCGCTATTTTTCAGAGCGGGAGTATCTTTTATTTTATCTATTTGTATAGCATTGTTTTTTTATAAAGTAATTATTTTATGGAATAAAAAAAAAAACAGGATAGGAGAACATGTCCGAGATCTTGGACTTACTGGACAAAAAGAAAAAGAAGGAACTCCAACAATGGGAGGAATTATTATTATAGCTTCTACATTAATTCCTACGATTTTTTTTTCTACATTGAGTAATATATATGTAATTATTCTTATAATCACTACATTATGGATGGGTGGACTTGGATTTATAGATGATTACATCAAAATCAAATATAATAAACACGGACTTAGTGCAATTGGAAAAATATTAGGTCAAATAATCTTAGGCATTTTTATCGGAAGTACAATGTATTTTCATAAGAATATCACGACCATTTCGTGCAAAAATTTATATGTAAAAACACCTCACTCCATAGCAGTGGAAAAACATGGTTTTAAAACGACCTTTCCTATTATTATAAATGAATTTGATTACGCTAATATCTTAAGTTGGCATAATGAAAAATGGAAAAAATACGCCTGGATCATTTTTATTCCTATCGTCATTCTTTTTATTACTTCATTGTCCAATGGCGCTAATCTTACAGATGGAATTGATGGTTTAACAGCTGGAGTTTCTTCTATCATTTTGGGAACATTGTCTTTATTATCCTTAATTTCTAGTAATAAAATTTACTCTTATTCTCTTCATTTTATCTATATTCCTAACATAGGAGAGATTGTGATATTTTCTTTTTCTTTTTTAGGATCATTAATTGGTTTTCTATGGTTTAATAGTTATCCAGCACAAATCTTTATGGGAGACACCGGTAGCTTAACTATAGGTGGGATAATAGCAACCTTAGCTATTATGACTAGAAAAGAATTAATTCTACCCATTCTATGTGGCATTTTTTTTATAGAAAATATTTCTGTAATAGTACAAGTTTTCTATTTTAGATTCTCTAAAAAAAAATATGGAATAGGAAAAAGAATCTTTCTTATGGCTCCTTTACACCATCATTTTCAAAAACTAGGTTATCATGAAAGTAAGATCGTCAATCGTTTTGTTATCATCCAAATGATGCTTTCTATGGTCGTCTTGATTTTGTTAATCCTATAATTTATGACGGAAAAGAATAAAAATTTAATAGTGGTATTAGGTGGAGGGGAAAGTGGAGTCGGGGCAGCTTTATTAGCTAAAAAAATGGGTTTAAAAATTTTTGTATCTGATTCTGGAATTATTCCAAATAAATACAAGAAAATTTTATCAAGAAATAGAATTCCTTTTGAAGAAAATGGACATACAGAAAGTATCATCTTTCAAAAAGCTATTAAAGTGGTAAAAAGTCCTGGTATTTCTAGACAAAATCCATTAATAAAGAAAATTAATTTTTTGGATATTCCCATGATTTCTGAATTAGAATTCGGGAAAAGTTATCTAAAAAACTCCTATATTATTAGCATTACAGGAAGTAACGGAAAAACAACGACCAGTTCCATCGTTTATAAAATACTTCAAAAAGAAGGATTTCATGTAGAGATAGCAGGAAATATCGGTCGTAGTTTTTCACGAGAGGTTATAAAAAAAAAAGATGTATATGTATTAGAAGTGAGTAGTTTTCAACTGGATGATTCCTTCAATTTTCGTTCAAATATAGCCGTTTTATTAAACATCACAAGGGACCATTTAGACCGATATCATAATGATATTGAAAGTTACATATCTTCTAAATTTAGAATTGCTACTCAGCAAAATAAGGAGGATATTTTTATTTATAATCATGATGATCCTATCATTAGAAATGGATTAAAAAAATATCCCATTTTGTCCAATTGTATTCCTTTTTCTATTCAAGAAGAATTATCCGTAGGTGCTTATATAAAAGAGAATAAGATATTTATTCGTAATAAATTTAATCAAGAAAGATGTCTTTTACATGTAGACAAAATTCCTTTAAAAGGAGATCATAATCTCTATAATATATTGGCTTCATTACTCGTTTCTGTCGCATTAAATGTTCAAAATAAATCTATAGTACATCCGATATTAGAATTGAAATATATAGAGCATCGTATGGAAAAAGTACTAAATATTAATGGGGTTCAATTTATTAATGATTCTAAAGCCACTAATGTGAATGCTGTTTTTTATGCATTAAAAAGTATGGAATCTCCTACAATATGGATTGCAGGAGGAAAAGATAAAGGAAATGATTATAGAGAAATCCTCCCATTGGTTAAAGAAAAAGTAAAAGCCATAATTTTTTTAGGAAAAAACAATAAGAATTTTATAAGTTTTTTTCAAAATATCATTGATATTATTTTGGAAACAAACTGTCTTAGAAAGGCAGTTCGTATGGCTTACATTTTATCTATTCATGGAGATAACATTCTGTTATCTCCTGCATGTTCTAGCTTGGATCTTTTCCAAGATTATAAGGAAAGAGGTCTTAGATTTAAACAAGAAGTCAAAAAACTTTTCTATGAATATGAAAAAAATAGATATTTTGAGATATCTAAAAGGAGATAAATATTTATGGGCTTTCATTACTTTATTAGCTCTATTTTCTTTTTTACCTGTATACTCAGCGAGTACTAATTTGGTTACTACATATGGAGAAACGAATACTGTATTCGGTTATTTATTCAAACATGCCCTTTTTTTGTTAGTGGGTTTTTGCATTCTTTTTTTTACTCAGTTTATAGACTATAAATATTTTTATCGTATGTCTATACTTTCAATCCCTATAGTCTCAATTTTACTTGTTTTCACAATTATTCAAGGAAAAGAACTAGATGGAGTCAATGCTTCTCGTTGGTTACATATCCCTATTATTAATATATCTTTTCAAACTTCCAGTATTGCTGGATTAGTTCTGTTTATTTACTGTGCTAGATATTTAGCTCAAAAAAAGAAAGAACGGATGAACTTGATCGACTCTTTTTTTCCCTTGATTTTTCCCATATTTTTGATTATTGGACTTATATTCCCCGCTAATGGTTCTACTGCGGTACTTGTTTTTATTTCAGTTTTAATTATTCTTTTTATAGGAGGATATCCATTTACTGGAGTTATAGGTATTTTATTGATGGGAATCCTAGCAGCAGGAATATACATTTACTCTGTAATAAAATGGGGAGATAAAAATCCCATGAATAGAGTTTATACATGGAAAAGTCGTATAGAAAATTTTTTGGATCATGATTCTGAAGAAAGTTATCAAATGAAACAATCTAAAACAGCTATTGTTTTAGGAAATAAGTTTGGTCGTGGACCTGGAAAAAGCGTTCTGAAAGCTTTTCTTCCACAATCTTCTTCAGACTTTATTTATGCAATTATTATAGAAGAATATGGATCTATTGGAGGGATTTTACTTCTGTTTATTTATATTCTTATTTTGTTGAGAATTATGGTAATTTCTACGAAAATACAAAATTATTTTTGTTCTTTGTTGGTTCTTTCTGTTGGGTTTCCTATTATTAATCAAGCACTCATTAATATGGGAATAGCTGTTGGTTTATTTCCTGTGACAGGACAAACTTTGCCATTAATTAGCGCTGGAGGAACTTCTATGTGGGTAACTTTTTTTAGTTTTGGGATCATATTAAGTGTGAGCAGAATCATATATGATCCTCCTTATGAAGACATGGAAAAAAGGAATTCAAATTCATCATGAAAAATATTTCACCTAGAATAATTATTGGTAGTGGAGGCACTGGAGGGCATATTTATCCAGGGATAGCGATAGCAGATGAATTGAAAAATAAGATTCCAAATGTTAATATTTTATTTATTGGTTCCAGGAAGCACATGGAAATGCAAGAAATTCCGAAATTTGGATATCCAATTGAAGGAATTTGTATTTCAGGAGGAAAAGATAAATTATTTTCTATAGCAGGCTTTTTTTTATCTATGGAACTGATATATAGTTTTTTTTTAGTAAAGAAAATTTTAGAAAAATTTTCTCCGAACATAGTTATTGGAACAGGAGGATACGTTAGTTTTCCAACTCTATATGCTGCAGAAAAAAAGAAAATTCCTATTCTACTTCAAGAACAGAATTCTTTTCCTGGATTTACCAATAGAATATTTTCTCGTTATGCTAAAAAAATATGTATTGGTTATGAAGAAGCCAAAAAATATTTTCCAAAAGAAAAAACTATAATGACGGGAAATCCCGTTAGATCCGACATCTTACAAAAATTACTCAGTAGAGATCAGGCTTGTATTCATTTAGGATTGAAAGCGAATAGACCTATTATTTTGTCTATAGGTGGAAGTCAAGGATCCAATAGTATTAATAAAGCTTGGATGAAAGGGTTAAAAAAACTGATTCATCTAGATATACAACTTATTTGGCAAGTAGGAAAAGTAGATATTCATAATATAAAAAAAAATAGGATTTCTCATCATCATAATTTCCTTTTAATGGAGTTTATTGAAAATATTCCGATATGTTATGCCGCAGCAGATATCATTGTATCTAGAGCTGGTGCTTTAACTATATCAGAAATATGCTTAATAGGAAAACCCTATATATTAATTCCTTTTCCTTGGTCATCAGATGACCATCAAAATAAAAATGCTAAAATATTAGCGGATAAAGAGGCTGCTTTGATCATTAAAAATGAGGAAATAGAGAAAAAATTAGTGGATTCTACTATAGAACTACTTAATGATTCTAGCAGAAAAAAAAAAATGAGTAGGAATATTTTAAAATTAGGAAAACCTAAAGCCACGAACGATATTGTCAACGAGATTTTACAGATTATTAATTTATGAATCTAAATCAAATTGATGCTTTTTATTTTCTAGGAATAGGAGGAATGGGAATGAGTTCCTTAGCTCTATACTTTCATTACATGGGAAAAAAAGTTTCTGGATATGATAGATATAAAACCATTATCACAAAAAAATTAGAAAAAGAGGGCGTATTGATCAATTATCATGATAGTACAGAATTTTTGCCTGAATGGATTCATTCTACACGATGTTTAATTGTTTATACCCCCGCTATTCCAGATAATCATAAACAATGGATGTTTCTGAAACAATATGGAAAAAATATAAAAAAACGTTCTCAGGTATTAGCTTTAATTACAGAAAATAAAATTTGTATAGCTATAGGAGGAACACATGGAAAAACCACTACTTGTATTTTACTAGGACATATATTCCATTGTACTGGAAAAAAGGTTACGGCTTTTTTAGGAGGGATATCTGAAAATTATCAATCTAATCTTATTTTGAATCATGAAACGGAAATATTCTTGGTAGAAGCAGACGAATTTGACCACTCTTTTTTACATTTATCTCCGAATATAGCATGTATTACGTCTTTAGATCAAGATCATGTAGATACTTATCCAAAAAAAGAAGCATTGATACAGGCTTATATAGATTTTTCCAATAAAATAAAAAGTCCATATAAAAAACTATTCCTTAGTAAAAAGAAAGGAGAATCTTTTCCGTTTAAAAATGCTATCTATTATTCGGTAGGAAAAGGAGAAAATTATTATTCAAATCATCTTTTGATAAAAGAAAATCAATGGTTTTTTGATTTTCATACTCCGAAAGAAACCTGGAAATCTCTTCCATTACCTATTCCAGGTTTACATAATTTAAAAAATGTCACGGCAGCTTTAGCTATATCTGACTATTTGAAAATAAAAGAGAAAGATGTTCGAAAATCCTTATTTTTATTTAAAGGGATCAAAAGAAGGTACTCGATCCATTATAAATCTAGAAAAAAAATATATATAGATGATTATGCCCATCATCCTACAGAAATAAACGCATTAATTAGCACTATAAGAACATGTTTTCCGGATAAAAAAATATTAGGAATATTCCAACCCCATTTATTTAGTAGGACTAAATTCTTCTTCAAAGAATTTGCCAAAAGTTTAGAAAAATTGGACCTTTTAATTTTATTAGATATTTATCCAGCCAGGGAATTACCAATTAAGGGAGTTAGTTCTAATAGTTTATTAGATAAAATAAAAATGAATTCTAAAAATAAAGAATTGGTCCATATATCCAATGTTTTAGAAAAAATTGAAAAAAAAAATTTTGACATTCTACTTACAATAGGTGCAGGAAATATTGATACATTGATCCTCCCTATCAAAAAATGGTTATATAAACGATATGGATAAATGAGAAAAAATAAAACAGTCTTTATTTCTATTTTATTATTATATATGATTTTTATGATATTCTTTTTTTATTTTTCTCAAAAAACACATAAAAATAGGAACTTGGAAAAGTTCAATATTATCATCGATCCATTATCTCAGGATCATTTTGTAAATGAAGAAATTATTAATAAACTTCTAAAAATAGAAAAAAATAAAAAAAAAATCGGTCAATTATGTATATTCACCATGGAACAAAAATTAAATAATTACCCTTTTATAAAAAAATCGGAAGTATTTCTTAGTGTAGATGGGACTCTGAATATTAAAATTTTGCAAAAAGAACCTATTTTAAGAATAAAAAATGGAAATCAAGAATATTATCTTACTAAAGAAGCGGAAGATTTAGAACTTTCTTCTATTTATTCTTCCAAAGTTCTTTTAGCAAAAGGATCCTTTTCAAAGGAAGAAAAAAAACATTTAGCTGATTTAGTCAAAACTATAAATTCAGATGAATTATTAAAAAACCAAATTATTAGTATAAAAAAAACGGTTCCTAACTTATTTATTTTGATTCCTAAAATAGGTAATCATCATATTATATTAGGAAATATCAAAGATTTTAAAAGTAAATTGAATAAATTAAAGGCTTTTTATAAGCAGTATATAAATAAAATCGATATGAATCAATATCAAAGTATTGATTTACAATATAAGGACCAAGTAGTCGCAAAAAAAAGATAAGTCTATGGAATATCAAGATATAGCTATTGGTCTTGATGTGGGGACCACGAAGATTGTAGCTATGGTAGGAAGGAGAAATGAATATAATAAAATTGAGATTTTAGGCATAGGTAGATCTAAAAGTACAGGTGTACATAGAGGTGTTGTCAATAATATTACTCAGACCATTGAATCTATTCGCGAAGCCGTATCTGAGGCAGAACGTAGTTCCGGATTAAAAATAAAAGAAGTTATTGTTGGTATTGCTGGACAACATATTAGAAGCCTACAACATAATGATTATATCACTCGATTAGATTTCGAAAATGTGATTAATCAGAAAGATATACAAAAATTAATAGATCAGGTTCATAAACTAGTTATGCTTCCAGGAGAAGAAATCATTCATGTACTTCCACAGGAATATAAAGTCGATAGTCAATCAGAAATAGGAGAACCTATAGGGATGTATGGAAGTCGTTTAGAAGCTAATTTTCATGTAGTTGTAGGACAAATTTCTTCGATTAGGAATATTGGAAGATGTGTAAAAGCTGCAGGATTGAATTTATCTGGAATGACTTTAGAACCTTTAGCCTCTGCAGAGGCTGTATTAAATACAGAAGAAAGGGAAGCCGGTGTCGCACTAGTAGACATAGGAGGAGGGACTACGGATATTGCTATATTTAAAGACAATATTATTCGTCACACTGCAGTCATTCCTTTTGGAGGAAATGTGATTACGGAAAATATAAAAACGGATTGTTTAATTATTGAACGACAAGCCGAATTACTAAAAATAAAATTTGGATCTGCATGGCCTGGAGAAAATAAAGAAACAGAAATTGTTTGCATTCCTGGATTAAGAGGTCGTGAACCTAAGGAGATATCCTTGAAACGTCTTTCTCAAATTATTCATACTCGGGTATGTGAAATTTTAGAACAAGTCAATATAGAAATAAAACACTATGGAAATGAAGAACAAAAAAAACGACTTATAGCAGGAATAGTAATGACAGGAGGCGGATCTCAACTAAAACACATTCGTCCTTTAACAGAATATATTACTGGAATGGATGTCCGTATAGGTTATTCTAATGAACATATTGCTGGAGGAGAAAACGGCATGATAAGTAATCCAGAATACGCAACGTCTATAGGTTTAATTATCAAAGGACTTGAAGATCAGAAGAAATATTTTTGTACAGTCATGGGGTCTAGACATGAGGAAAATAATACTTCCGAATTATTCTCCACCCAATTATATAATAATAAAAATCGTAGATTCAATAATAAGGACACATATTATGATAATAATAATGACGATTCTTTAAAAAAGAAGAAAAAAAATAAGACTAAATCTAAATCTTTTCTTGAAATTTGGGCAGATAAGTTCCGTCAAATACTGAATGATACAGAATAATAAACAATGAAAAAAGAAAATTTTATAATGCAAAAAAAAGAAAACGTCCCATTTGGATTTTCTAAAAATCGTTCAGCTGCTATAAAAGTTATTGGTGTAGGAGGTGGTGGAAGTAATGCTTTAAGTTATATGTTTGAACAAGGGATTACGGGGGTAGACTTTATAGCGTGTAATACCGATGCACAAGCATTAAATAATAATCCAGTTCCAGTAAAAATTCAATTAGGAGCTTCTATTACAGAAGGATTAGGTGCTGGAGCAGATCCAGAAATAGGAGAAAAAGCGGCATTAGAAAGTCTAGAAGAAATTAAAAGTATTTTAGATTCTAATACAAAAATGACCTTTATTACAGCAGGCATGGGAGGAGGAACGGGAACCGGGGCCGCTCCAATTATTGCAGGTATTTCTAAAGAAAAAGGAATTCTTACTGTAGGAATTGTCACTATTCCATTTCATTTTGAAGGAAAAATGAGATTACAACAAGCTCAAAAGGGAATAGAAGCATTAAGGAAAAATGTAGATTCTCTCATTGTTATTAATAATGATAAATTAAGAGAATTGTATGGAAATCTTGGATTTAAAGCTGGATTTGCAAAAGCGGATGAAGTTCTTACTACTGCAGCTAAAGGAATTGCAGAAGTAATCACTCACCATTATAAACAGAATATAGATTTAAGAGACACTAGAACAGTTCTTAAAGAAAGCGGTACGGCAGTTATGGGATCCGCTATTTCTGTTGGAGAAAACAGAGCTAAAGATGCCGTTGGACAAGCCTTAGATTCTCCATTATTGAATGACAACAAGATAACAGGGGCTAAAAATGTTCTTTTACTTATTGTTTCAGGAAGAATTGAAATTACCATAGATGAAATCGGAATCATTAGTGATTATATACAAGCAGAGGCAGGAAATAATGCTAATATTATAATGGGAATAGGAGAAGACGAAAGTTTGGAAGAAAGTATTTCAGTAACTATAGTAGCAACCGGATTTCCAACAGAAGTTCAAAGGGCTATTAATCACGAAGAAAAAAAAATATTTCATAGGTTAGAAGAACCTTATAAACAAAAATTAACGAAAATAGAGGGAATTCATTCTTATTCCAAAAAACGAATGGAACCTTTTCCTTATTATAAAGAAAAGACTTATAAAAATGCTCCTAAGGAAAACTTATCCTTCAATCAAAGTCAAAGGAAAAACATCTTTAATCAAGCTATTAATCATCCCAACAATACTACAGTAGAAAAAAAATATATGTTGGAAGATAATTTTGATCTTCCTATTTCTTCAGAAGAAAAAAATCAAATTTTGAAAGATAAGATGAAACGTGTTCATATGTTAAAAAAAGAAAATAATAAAAATGAGGACATTAATAATTTTTAGATGAATCTTATTTAAGTATGGAACATCCTAGTATTCCAAAAGGAACCAGAGATTTTTCATCCATAGAGATGAATAAAAGAAACTATTTAATTCAAGTTATTCGAAATAAATTTGAACTTTTTGGTTACTCTCCCATAGAAACTCCTTCTTTTGAGAAAATTTCTACTCTTATGGGAAAATATGGAAAAGAAGGAGACTACTTAATGTTTAAGTTGCTTCATTCAGGAGATTTTTTGAAAAAAGGAATTTCCAATAAAGCTCTTAGATATGATTTAACGGTTCCTTTTGTCCGCTATGTAGTTATGCATAGAAATGAAATTTTTTTTCCTTTTAAAAGATATCAAATACAACCAGTATGGCGCGCAGATAAACCACAAAAAGAAAGATTTAGAGAATTTTATCAGTGTGATGCGGATATGATTGGCTCCTACTCATTATCTTCTTTATGGCAAGAAGTTGAGTTTATCCAACTTTGTGATGAAATATTTACAGAATTAAATTTTCCTATAATTATCAATATTAATCATCGAGATATTTTGGGAGGATTAGTAGACATTTCTGGAATAGAAAATCATTTATGGAAAGATTTCACTACATCTCTAGATAAATGGGATAAGAAAGGAAGAAATATAGTAAAAAAAGAAATGCTTCGTAAAGGAATATCCTCGAATTCTTTTGAAAAAATAGCATGTTTTTTTGATATGAAAGAAAATTTTTCAAAAAAAATAGAATCTTTAACCGTCGCTTTGCAATCCTCTGAAAGAGGAAAAAAAGGAATAAAAGATCTCCGTTTTATCTTTCAAAAGATAAAAAATATTTCTTTAAAAAAGACCAAATTGAAATGGAATGTTTCTTTAGCTAGAGGAATGAATTATTATACAGGTCCTATATTTGAAATATCTCCAGATAATAATAATGGACCCCGTATTGCAAATTCTATCGGAGGTGGAGGAAGATATGATCAATTAGCTAGCTTTTTTGGAATGAAAAATTTTTCTGGTGTAGGAGTATCTTTGGGTTTAGATAGAATATGTCTAGCCATGGAAAAAGAAAATTTATTTTCAACTATTTCTAGTAGTCCTTCAAAAGTATTGTTTATTAATTTCGGAGATGAAGAGGTTTTATATGCATATAAAATGATAAATTTTTTGAGAAGAAAAGGAATTTCCACTCAATTGTATCCTAATGCCGTAAAAATCAATAAACAATTCAGGTATGCCAACGATAACCACATTCCATTTATTATTAGTATAGGAAAAAATGAAATAGAAAAAAAGAAAATACGAGTCAAAAATCTAAAAACAAGAACAGAAACTGAATATAATAATATCCAAGAAGTAGCTCATCAATTAATGAAAAAAAACCCATAAATTAATAGGTTTTATTGTTATTAAGTGCTTTTTTATTCCAAATAAAATAACCTTCTATAGCCAATAATGCAAGAAAAATAAATAAAAAACCTGTTAATATGAGACCTTTCAAAAAATAAATAGGGACGGAAATAAGGTTGCCAACTATCCAAAATATCCAATTTTCTACTTTTTTCATAGCCATCTGATACATTCCAGAAAAAAAAAGACCCGTGGTCAATACATCCATCCAATCATAAGGGGTTTGAAGTTTTCCATTGAAAAAATAAACCATTATACTGAAAATACACGTGGATAAAAACCATAAAATGGTATAGAAATAATCTTTTTTATCGGAAAAAGATATAGATAATTTTTTTGTATCATTTATGGATAACCAAATATACCATCCATAACCACTCATTCCTGTATAATATATGTTAATAATAAAATCTCCATAAAGAGAAGTAACGAAAGTCAAATAACTGTATATAATAGTACTCCCTATTCCTATTGGATATAACCATATGTTATTTTTTTGCGCCAATAGCACACTGAATATACTAAATGTCACAGCAGTAAATTCCAAAATAATATGAATCCAACTACTATGATGATAAGGTGATAAAAGGATATTAATCCATTCCTTCATCATCATCCATATCTATAATATAAACAAGATAATGGTCATCTATTTTTCTGTAAAAAGCAGAAAACCTCTTACTATAGGAATCTTTCATCACCCAACAGGATATGCAAGAATCCTTTTTTATGCAAAAAGGAGAAACTTTATAGCGATCTAAAAAACTGGGGAAAATCCCCCCTTCTAATTTGTATAAACTTTCTTTGATTCCCCATATGATATGTAGATAATCTATTTCGTAGTTTGAATGAATAAAAATAGATTCATCCTCTCTAATAAATTTTTTCTTTATTTTGACTATTTTTTTTCGTAATTTCTCTATGTCTATACCTATATGATATGAGCTGATGGCTATAGCTATTCTTTCAAAAGAATGACTGAATGAAATATACTTTTCTTGAGGAAAAAGAAAAGGTTTTCTTTTTTCATTGTAAAAAATATTTCTGTTTATTCCTATATATCTTAGAGCGTAACGCACTCCTAAAAATTCTTTTTTTCGTTTTTCTGATAAAGATAAAAAAAACCTTCTTTCTTTATCCGAAAGAATCAATAATTGTTCCAAAAATCGAGTTTTTAAATGACCCCATCTAAAAACGATAATTTTCGAATGAGTAATTTTTAACATAGATATTTTTTTTGTACTCTAATAGAAATTAGAAAAATATATCTTCTTAACTATAATAAAAATATCAAAATAAAATTAGATATTTCTGAAAAAAGAAGGACTGGAATAATGAAAAAAAAAATAACGAAAGCATTAGAAAATGTATTTCTTAATAAAAGAAATATTATGGAATCTGGAATAGTCAAAAAAATAGATGTATTTCAAGAGGAAATTCGAATATATATAAGCCTATCCAATCCGACTATGCATATGAAAAAAAAATTAGAACGAGATATTAACCAGACTATAAAATATCAAAATGTAGATAAAAAAATACGAATAGAAATGAAATTAGATACTCATGAAAAAAGAAAAACTGGAATAAAAAATATCATAGCCATAGCTTCAGGAAAAGGAGGAGTAGGAAAATCTACAATAGCAACTAATATCGCGGTTTCTTTAGTAAAAATGGGGTTTCATGTAGGTTTATTAGATGCAGATATTTATGGTCCTTCTATTCCATTAATGTTCAATCTAGAAGAAAATAAAATATCTTCCTGTATTGTGCAGAAGAATGGAACTTCTATCATGAATCCTATCACTAGTTATGGAGTTAAGATTCTATCTTTAGGTTTTTTTTCCAAATCTGGACAAGCGATTGTTTGGAGAGGGCCTATGGCTACTAAGGCATTAAGACAATTTATTCATGAAACGGATTGGGGCGTATTAGATTTCTTAATTGTAGATTTACCGCCAGGTACAGGGGATATACATTTATCACTTGTGCAGGAAATTCCATTAAAAGGAATTGTTATTGTTAGTACACCTCAGAAAATTTCTTTATCGGATGTGCATAGATCTGTAGGAATGTTTCGTCTTAAATCGATTTATGTCCCAATACTTGGAATCATAGAAAATATGTCTTTTTTTATCCCAAAAGAATCCAAAGAAAAATACTATTTATTTGGAAAAAATGGAGTGAAAAATTTTTCCAAGAAAATGAATATTTTTTTTCTTGGAGAGATTCCTCTGCTACAAGACATACGAGCATCTTCCGATTTAGGGGTTCCTGTGGTTTTACAAAACGATTCTATAAGAAAAATTTTTGTAAAAATTACGAAAAATATGATAGAGAATTTACCAAAAGTTCCCATTTCCTAGTAGGATATATCTTAAAAACAAAGTTTGATAAATTCTTTGACAATCAATATTAAAAGAGGAATGGATTTTTCTGTTTCTTGAAAAAATGATTTCATCAAATGGATGGAATCAGAAGATCCCTTCTGTTCAGATAATCCCATTATAATGGATATAGCAAAAACCCGTAAATCCATATACCTAGCTGTAATTACGTATGAAACAATATTACTCATTCCAACACTATCTCCACCCATGGATCGTATCATCGCATATTCTGCATGGGTTTTATAATGTGGATAAGGATAAGCCACATAGACACCTTTTTGTATGATAATATTGTGATTCATGGCTATATTCTCTGCCATTTCAAGCATCTTTTGATCATATGGTTCTGTTATTCCCAAAAAATTATTTTTCATAAATTTTTTCATATTATGGCTTTCTGGGAAAAGATTAATATGGTCTTTTACCAACATGACATCTCCTGCTTTGTAGTTTGGATTTACTCCTCCAGAAATATTAATTAATATCAACTTATCTATTCCCATATTTTTACACATTACTAGAGGAAAAGGAGTATACTCATCCTCATAATAAGAGGAAAAAGGTTCTATTAAAAATAGAACCTTTTTCCCTTCTATATTTCCGGATATAAATTTTCCATTTACTTTTGTAAAATTTGGAATGTCCTCGTAAGGAATGCATATAGGATTTTTGATTTCATGGATCAATTGATGAAACTGATTTCCTAATAATACTATTCCAAATTCAGGTTTTTCTTTGATTTGTTTTTGTATATATTTTGTGGATTTTTCTTCTAAAATCATTGACATAAAAATTTTTTTTCTTTTCTATTTACAAAATAGAGAAAAAAGAAAGGTAAATAAAATAAAACAAAGGTAAATGCTTTCCTTTAGATAGTGAAGTATTACTACTTTTCCTGAAATTTTTTCATTATTTAGCGTTTTTTAACGAACTATCGTATGAGATGCACTTCTCTTGATAAAACAAGGCCAAACTTATTTTTTATGTCTTGAGTTATTTTTTCTGAAAAATAATATATATCCATTCCACTAGCTTTTCCATAGTTGACCAAAACTATAGGTTGTTTTTCATATACACCTACATTTCCCTGTTTTTTTCCTTTCCATCCTATCGTTTCAATCAATGAACTAGCAGATAGTTTCACTTGATTAGTAGAAATAGAATATCCAATAATAGTTGGATATTTAGATTTTAATTTTTTAAAATCCAATATCCCTATTATTGGATTCATAAAAAAACTACCAGCATTTCCTATTTTTTTGGGGTTTGGAAGTTTTCTATTTCTAATGTAAAGAATAGCTTTACTTAAATCATACATAGTTGGTTTTTTAATATTCATTCTTTCTAATTCCTTCTGAATTTCAATGTAATAAGTGTTCAATTTATGATACTTTTTTCTTAATAGAAAGGAAACAGATAAAACCAAAAATTTATTTTTTGAATATGGATGCTTAAAAAAAGAATGACGATATTCTAGTTGACATTCTTCTCGTGTGAATATTCGTATTTTTCCATTATTCGTTTCATATACTTGAACTTCCAATAAAGTATCCTTTACTTCTACTCCATATGCTCCAATGTTTTGAATTGGAGCCGCTCCAACCGTACCAGGAATAAATGATAAATTCTCTAAACCACTGAATCCTTTTTTTATAGTCCAACCTACAAATTCATTCCAATTTTCTCCAGCAAAAGCTTGAACTACTGCTTGATACTCGTTTTCCTTAATCACTTTCATCCCTTTGATCCCCATTTTAATTACCATTCCTTGATAATAATTATTTAAAAAAAGAATATTACTTCCATTTCCCAAAAAAAGTTTTGGAATGGATGGATACTTCCAAAAAATTTTTTGTATATCTTCTATACTTTTCACATTTACAAAATAATGTGCATAAACATTTATTCCAAATGTATTAAAATTTTTGAGAGAAAAATTTTTTTTAATATCTAACATAAAGAAAAATATTTTCCTAAATAAACAAAGACAATTTTGTGCGTAAATATTGTATGATTAAATTTATTATTTATAAATATAAAATTGTTATTATGAAAAAAGGAGGAAATTTTTTTTGGGGAGTGATTTTGGGGACAATGGCAGGTTTAATAGTGGGAATTTTATTAGCTCCAAGAAAAGAGGATAAAATTAGAAATATACTAGGAAAAAAGACAGAAGAGCTGAGAGATAATTTACAAGAAATAAGTAAAAAAATAGGAAAAAAAGTACATAAAATTAAATCTAACTTTGAGGCAAAATGGAAAAAAAATAAAATAGATAAAATGGACCAAGTCGAAGAGGAATTGGGGACTTAATTTTTTTATCTAAAAATGTTTGTATTTATTAAAAATTTTTTCAATAGAAAATTGGAATTCATTCAAAATGAAGTGATTAAATTTGTAGTATCCATCATGACAGAAATTTTTCTGAATTTTTTTTTCATTTTACTTGGCGTCATGATCCTTTTTGCAGGAAGCCTTGCCTTATCTTTTTTTCTATCCTATTATTTTGGAAATTATGTGATAGGATTTGGGATTATTACTATTTTATATCTTTTTCTTTTCTTTTTCATCTTTTTTTTCTGTAAAGACATTATACGATTTTTCATTAAAAATTCCTTTTTTAGAGTTTTAAAAAAATAAAATCATGTAATCTCATGAGTAAATTAGAAATTATTTATGGAATACATCCCTTAATAGAAGCTATTCAATCCAAAATGACTATTAGTAAGCTATTTTTTCAAATAGGATGGAAAAAAAAATATAATCCTTATTACAAAAAGTTGATCACTCTCTCCAAAAGAGAAAATATCCCCATTCATATCGTTCCTAAAAATAAATTTCATCAGTTGAACAATAAAAATCATCAAGGAGTTTTTGCACTTCTTTCTCCAATAAAAACTCATTCCATAGAAGATTTACTTCCTATATTTTATGAAAAAGGAAAAAACGCACTTCTGCTCATTTTAGATCGTATTACGGATGTAAGAAATTTTGGATCTATCATTCGTACTGCTGCATGTGCTGGTGTAGATGCTATTATTATTCCAAAAAAATATACAGCCATGATTGGCTCCGATTCTATCAAAACTTCTTCAGGAGCTTTATTTAAAGTTCCAATATGTCAAGAAAAAAATATGAAGAAAACTATAGAGTATTTGATAAAGTACGGTTTAAAGATTGTTTCCGCTACGGAAAAATCAAATATTTATTGGTATAATATAGATTTTTCAGGTCCTACGGCTATCATACTTGGAAATGAATCTAATGGAATCTGTCCGAAATATTTAGAACTAACCTCCGAAAATGCAAAGATACCAACTATATACGGGGGGATTTCCTCTTTAAATGTTTCTGTAGCCTGTGGGATCATTTTATATGAAGTATTCCGACAAAGAAAATTCAAACAATATTAAAAATCACTCTGAAATTGTCTTAAAAAACGAATATCATTATCAAAATAAATTCTAATATCATCAATCTGATAAATCAGTAAAGCAACACGTTCTATCCCTATTCCAAAAGCAAATCCAGAATAAATTTCGGAATCAACATTTACGTTTTTTAATACTTGTGGATCTATCATCCCACATCCCATAATTTCTAACCATCCTGTATGATTATTATATATATCCACTTCTGCACTAGGTTCTGTAAATGGAAAATACGAAGGACGGAATCTAATTTTTACTTCTCCAAAAAGAGAGGTAATCAAATAATGAATAGTTTGTTTTAGGTCTGAAAAGGATACTTTTTTATCGATATAAAAACCTTCTGCTTGGTGAAACATAAAATAAGAACGAGAGGAAATAGTTTCATTTCTATATACTTTTCCTACAGATAAAACACGAGAAGGCGGACTGTTTTTTTTCATATATCGTATTTGTACAGAGGAAGTATGTGTACGCAATACGATATCTGGATTTTTGCATAAAAAAAAGGTATCCTGCATATCCCTAGATGGATGATCGATAGGTATATTTAAAGCCGTAAAGTTATGCCAATCATCTTCAATTTCAGGTCCTTCCACATAAGAGAATCCAATTTTTTTTAATACATCTATAATCCTATTTTTTATAATAGATATTGGATGTAAAGATCCTATTTCTACAGATTTTCCTGGAATTGTAGGATCAAAATTTTCATCTTCATCTTTTATGAAGTTTTTAGAATGATCTATTTGTATTTTTTTTTGAACCTTCTTTTTTAAATCATTGATAACATTACCAAAAATTTTTCTTTCATGAATAGGAAGTTTTTTTAATTTTTTAAATAAAACCGTCAAAATCCCCTTTTTTTTACCCAAAAATTTAATTCGAAAGGCTTCTAAATCTTCATAATTTTTAGCATGAAAACAGTTTATCTCCTTTTTTATTTGATCCACTTTTTGATCCATAAAATATTATGATTTCTGAATATCATCCAGAATATTTTCTTCACTCATATAACGAATGATAGCTTTTTTAATTAAAAACGATTGTTCTTCTTTGTTTAAAAATGGAAGATTCTTTTTCAAAAGATAATGAGGCCATCCTTCTCTGTCTCTTCCAAGAAACCTATAATAACCAAAAGGTTCTAATATTCTACATATAGCAATATGTAAAATATTAATTTTATCTTCTCTATTCAAAAAAATATTTTTCCCTTTCCCAAGTTCCTGAATTCCTATCAGGTAAATAATCCCAATGGGATCAATTTCTCCTTCTATGCAAAAATGATTTCGTATATATAAAATTACTTTATTCCAATTTATATGAAATTTTTGTATAAATTTTTTTTCCATTTTTTTAGTAAAAAAATTATGATTGGCACAGATATCATTATTCTAATTATCGTTTTATACGGTGCATATAAAGGGTATAGAAAAGGATTACTCTCCCAATTATTTGTATTTATGATATGTTTTTTTTTCCTATACAAAGGAATCGATGTTTTTCACTTCCTTTCAGAAGAATTCCTAAAAAAATACAGTAAGAAAGAACCCTTTTTTACAGGTGTAACTATAATAAGTTCATTTTTTTTTATAATATTTATAGCTTTTTTCACTAAAAAAATCATAGAACTGATTTTGACAATCACATGGACAAAACCCTTTGATAAAGTATTTGGTGGTCTATTAGGCCTGATAAAATATTTTTTTTATCTATCAATATGGATTTTTTTCCTTAAAGAAGCAAATAAAAAAATCAATTTAATTCCTTATAATTTTTTTTCAAATTCCTTTGAAAAAGAGTTTCAATATCTTTTTTATATATCTAGGAAAGAATTTCTGTTTTTTTTAAACAAATTAGAAAAATTATACTTTTTATTTTCAAACATTATCAAATGAACTTTCAAAAAAAGATTTTTTCCATAGAATCCAAAAAAGAATTTGAAGCTTTAACTTTAGAGATATTCAATTATCAAGTAAAAAATAACCAGATTTACAGAAATTATCTTCAATTATTAAAAATTGATCCATTTCGGATTACCAATATTTCGGAAATTCCCTTTTTGCCTATTTCCTTTTTTAAAACCCATTGTGTTTGTAGTCGACCAAAAAGTATTCCAGAAATTATTTTTACCAGCACTGGAACGACAGGAATAAAAAGCAAACATTATGTAGCTGATTTGCTGATTTATAGGAATAGTATTTGTAAAGGATTTGAATATTTTTATGGTCCCATAGACAAATTCCAATTTTTAGCTTTGTTTCCTCTCGATAGAGAGGATTCTTCTTTAATTTATATGATGAAATATTTGATACAAAAAACATATAAAAATGGAAGTAATTTTATTTATTTTCAAAAAATACCTCCTCTTCATTATGAAAAAACTATTTTAATTTTTGGGATCAGTTTTTCTTTATTAGACTTTGTGGATGCCTATAAGAATACTATTTTCGATGGATCTAATAAAGATAATGTGATTATTATGGAAACAGGAGGAATGAAGGGGAAAAGAAAAGAAATCATACGAGAAGAATTACACCATCTTTTAAAGAAAGGTTTTTGTGTAAAAGATATTCACTCTGAATATGGAATGACCGAATTGCTTTCTCAAGCATATGCAAAGAAAGACGGACTTTTTAGATGTCCTCCTTGGATGAAAGTATACATCAGAGATCCGGAAGATCCTTTTATCCATATAGAGGACCATAAAATAGGTGGAATTGATATTATTGATTTATCTAATTATTTATCTTGTCCTTTTATTTCTACCAATGATTTAGGAAAAAAAATAAATGACGATGAATTCGAAGTATTAGGAAGGATGGATTTATCAGACATCCGTGGATGCAGTCTGATGACATTTTAAATTTTAGAAAGCTAGAAAAGAAGCGTCTTTTTTTGACGAAATATGGGACAATACATAGGTATGTAACAGAAGGATATCTTCTATATTTTCTGTAATTTTTTTGGATGGTAAAAGAACGTCCAACATCAATAGAGTGTTCTTTGTTCCATATTTTTTACGGATGATCCCTATCACCTGTTGATTCATCTGTTCCTCAATTTCTTTGAAAATTTTAATTTTGATTGTACGATTTACTTGTTGAAAACTTCTTCTATTCCTGGTGATGTTTTTGATTATATGGAAATGTTCCATCATCAAATGTTCAAGTATCAACAAATTTTTCTTTTGCTGATATTTTAAAGGTTTATGACTATTACTCACATGAAATAAAGTGCGATTAGTAATAACATCGGAAGATTCAATGATCTCTTTAATTTTGTTGTATATCCGCATATAAAATATCCCAGCAATGGGTTCACTGTTTTTCGTTTTCATAATCACTATAATTAAAGAGTTCTGTATGCTCGTAAAACTTTCTTTTACTTTTAAAAAGTGCTCCCTACTATATTGAAGATTTTTTAAATCTTCTTTAGTAATTCCTTCTATACTATTTTTATAAATATTTTCGATTGATTCCAGTATAGGTTCTAAAATATCCATAGTTTTGTTGAAAGTTTTTCCTAAAGTCAGCTCATCGGTTCCAAAAATGGTTCTTTGATCTTCAAATTGTTTATATAGCACTTTCTGATAGTTTTTATAACTCTTGTAAAAAACAAAACCAATTAAAAACATAAAAAAGATTAGGGCCCATGCTTTTACAAAAAATAGAAAAGACGCCGTAATTCCTGCCATGGTAAATGCAATCAGACCTGTTAAAAACCAACCTCTTATAACTTTTAATACTCCTGAAACTCGGTAAACGGCACTTTCTCTATCCCAAGCTCTATCTGAAAAAGAAGTTCCCATAGAAACCATAAAAGTGACAAAAGTAGTTGATAGTGGTAGTTTCTGAACGGTAGCTATCGATATCAATATACTAGATATGGTTAAATTGGCAGAAGCTCTAACTAAGTCAAAAGCAACGTTTTCATTTTGTATTTTTTGCTTAAAATTTTTTTCTATTTTTACTAGGAATCGTTTTGGAAATAATTTGAAAAATTTATTCCCGAAATATAAAAAAAATCGAACAATTCCTCTTGCTAAAGAATTAGATAAAAATTTTTCTGTTCCTTCATTTTGTCTACTTAAATTAATTTCTGTACTGGTGATTGTTTTGGTTTTTTTAGAAAACCAAAGTGTCAATATCATAATTAGTCCTGCAAAAATTAAAACTACAGATGGGACCTGTACATTTCCAGATAAACTTTTCATATTAAATCTTTCGGCAGGAGGACATCCTGCTTCTTTCCATATATTATAAGATTGTATACTAGCTATAGGAATTCCTATAAAGTTTACTAAATCATTTCCTGCAAAAGCCATGGCTAAAGAAAATGTTCCATATAATACAACAAATTTTAAGATATTATATCCTAAAGAAACAAAGATCTTTGCTACAAGAGTCCATGTGGAAAATAAGACCAGTAAAAAAACAAAAAAATGATGATTGATCCACTTTATAAAATGTTGGATCAATAAAGATAATCCTGTTAAATTATCCTCCAGTAAACCTTGCAAAGTACTATGTAGACCTCTTACAATCAAAAAATAAGTCATACTGCTCAATGAAATAGCAGCCCATATAACTCCGACATATTTTAATCTACTTTTATATTCAAAACTTAATAAAAATCGTATGAAATAATGAATGAAAGCACCGGAAAAAAAGGAAATTAGAATAGATAAAAAAATTCCTATACCAATGGTCAATGTTTTTTCTGCTTTAATATATTGACTTAAATGATGAAGTGGTTCATTACTTAATGGTGAAGCTATTTTTATCATGGCTATACTAAAAGCTCCACCTAATAAGCAAAAAACCATAGATACTGTAGTAGAAGTAGGTAATCCTAAAGTGTTAAAAACATCCAATAAAATAATATCGGATATCATAACAGCTAAAAAAATAAAGGTGAGATCGGAAAAATAAAAATAAGACGGATCAAAAACCCCTTTTCTTGCTACTTCCATCATTCCACTGGATAAAAAAGCTCCCAATAAAATGCCTAAACTAGCAAAAATCATAATGGTTTTACGAGAAGCCACTTTAGATCCAATAGCAGAATTGAGAAAATTGACTGCATCATTAATTAAACCTACAATAAGATCAAAAATAGATAAAACAAAAAGGATCACTATAATTGATGGATAAAAAAGTTTCATAATAAAGAGGTAAGTATTAATTTTACGACAAAAACAAAAGTATATTATTTTCGGGGTTTGTTTTTTTTTAGAAATTGAAAATAATTTATTCCTATTTTACAATTTTTTTAAAGATTCTTTGATAAGATTTTCTACAGTAGTAGATTCCGGATTTTTATCCAAGATATCCTCTAAAACTTTTTTAGATTCTTTAGGAGAAAAACCTAGTACGATCAAAGCACTTAAAGCTTCTTTTTTTATGAAAGAAGGGGAATGATCGAAAAAGTTAACGTTTTTTCCTTTTTTAGGAATAGTAGAAATTTTATCTTTCAGTTCTATGATAATTCTATGAGCAGTTTTTCTTCCAATTCCCTTCACATGATTGAATACTTCTATATCTTCTTTAGATATAGATTCTTCTATTTTATATGGTGTTAAGGAAGACAATATGGTTATAGCAGAACTTGGACCGATCCCATTTACGGATATCAAATGAGAAAATATTTTTCTTTCTATTTTATCAAAAAAACCATACAATATATGTTGATTATCCTTGATAAAAAGATAAGTATATATAAAAATTTCTTTTCCTTCTTCTTCCAATAAAGAAGAATAGGTATACGAAGATATATGAAGGGAATATCCGACTCCATTACAATCTATTATTAAATAAGATTGATTTTTTTCAATTAACTTTCCTCTTAAATGTGTGATCACCGTTTTATTAATACAAAAGATGAACCATTATTATTTTTTCCTAAAAAAAATTTGTATGGGGACTCCTCTAAAATCGAAGTGATCACGAATTTTATTTTCAATAAATCTTTTATAAGATTCTTTTATATAATGAGGAAAATTAGAGAAAAAAATAAACTTTGGTGTGGATGTCGGTAACTGAGTACAATATTTAATGGTAATCAATTTTTTTTGTACAGATGGAGGAGGATTTTTTTGAAAAATGGGTAACATAACTCTATTTAATAAATTCGTTTTTAATCTTTTTTTACGTATTTGGAAAATCTGATCAGCTATGGGGAGAATGTTATATATTCCATCTTTATTTTTTGCAGAGATAAAAAGGATGGGAACATTGTCAAATGGAGCAATCTTTTTTCGAATGAAAATTTCGAAATTCTTTTGTATAGAACAATTTTTTCCAGGATTCAATAAATCCCATTTGTTAATAAGAATGATTATTCCTTTCTGATTTTTTTCAACTAATCTAAAAATATTTCTATCCTGTGCCTCCCATCCACGAACCGCATCTACCATTAAAAGACAGATATCTGTATATTCAATGCTTCTTACTGTTCTCATAGTAGAATAAAATTCAAGACTTTCACTTATTTTTGATTTTTTTCTTACTCCAGGTGTATCCACTAAAATACATTTATATCCCCATTTTTTGCATAAAACATCGAGACTATCTCTCGTAGTACCAGAAACATTTGTGACAATATGATGGTTTTTTTCCAAAAAAGAGTTAATCAATGTAGATTTTCCAACATTTGGACGTCCTATCACCGAAAGACGGGGAATCACCTCTTTTTCCACTATTTCTTTTCTTCCTAAAGCTTTCAATAGTTCTATTAATCTATCCAGTAATTCGCCCGTACCACTTCCATTTATAGCGGATATGTAGTAATATTCCCTAAATCCTAAACGAAAAAAATCTGTATTATGATACATGTATTTTCCGTTATCTACTTTATTCACTACTAATAAAATCGATTTTTTATGTTTTCTAAGTAGTTGAGATATTTCTATATCTGTATCTAGTATCCCTATTTTTATATCCACTAAAAATAAAATGATATCTGCCTCTTTTATGGCTATTAAAATTTGTTTGGTAATTTCTGCATCCAGTAGATTGTTATGGGTTGGATTATAACCACCTGTATCTACCAAAGAAAAATGAACTCCATTCCATTCCGATTTTCCATAAATACGATCTCGTGTAACTCCACTTTTGACATGAACAATAGCTTTTCTTCGTCCTACAAGACGGTTGAATAAAGTAGATTTTCCAACATTTGGACGTCCCACTATAGATACGATGTAACTCATTGTAACTAATTATTTACAAATGTAGATTTTTTTCACTAGTTTCATTCATAGATTCTTAGTCAAAGTGTATATTACTGAAAAAAAAAATGCGTATAGATATTGTTAGCGTAGTTCCGGAAATTTTCAAGGGTCCTTTTTCAAGTTTTATTATTCAAAGAGCTATAAATAAAGGAATCATGGATATTCATATTCATGATTTACGAAAATATGGTTTAGGAAAGCGCAAAAAAGTAGACGACTATCCTTATGGAGGAGGAGGTGGAATGGTTTTTAGAATAGAACCTGTATATCAGTGTTTTGATAAATTATTATCAGAAAGAAATTATGATGAAAAAATTTTTATGACTCCTGATGGAATACTTTTTTCACAAAAATATGCGAATGCATTAACTTGTAAGAAAAATATTCTTATTCTGTGTGGTCGTTATAAAGGAATTGATCAGAGGATTAGAGATCACTTAATTTCCAAAGAAATATCTATTGGTCCTTATGTATTATCTGGAGGAGAATTACCTGCGGCTGTTGTAGTAGAATCCATAGCCAGATTATTACCTGGAGTCCTACATAATCCAGATTCCATGATCACGGATTCGTTTCAAATGGAAAAAATGGGATCCCCTCCTATTTACACTCGTCCAGAAATTTACAAAGGATGGGCCGTCCCAAAAATACTTTTATCTGGACATCATAAAAAAATAAAAGAATGGATTTTTCAAAAAAATATCCAAAAAAAATTGAATTCTTAAAGAATCGAATCACATTATGGATTTTTTCCATAAATTAACCGTTCAATAACTTGGTGGATGATCTCAAAATCAAATTTATTTATCAGTTTTTGCATCATTTCTCTAATTTCTTGATTACACAAATTACCTATACTTCCTTCATGAGAATAAGAAGAAATTTCTTTCTTAAAGGGTTTAAAACGTCCATGTTGAATATCCAAACCAACCTTTTGATAAGCTTCTCTAAAAGAATATCCTTTCTGTAGGACAAGTTGATTGACGACTTCTACACTGAATAAGTGTTGATACTTATCCTCTCGAAGAATGTCCTTTCTAACCACAATATGATTCAACATGTACCTAAATATAGAAAAACATTTTTTCAATTCATCAAAAACAGGTAAAAATCTTTCTTTAATTATTTGAAAATCTCTATGGTATCCGGAACACAAATTGGACACAATTAAAGAAATTTCATTAGGCAATGAAGATATTCTATTGCATTTAGCTCGTATGATTTCAAAAACATCTGGATTTTTCTTATGAGGCATAATACTAGATCCGGTAGTAAGAAAATCAGGAAAACTAATGAAATTGAAGTTTTGACTTAAATATAAGCAAATATCTTGGGCCATTTTACTCAAAGTACTGGCTAAAGAAGCAAGGGCTTCTGTTACTATTTTTTCCATTTTTCCACGTCCCATTTGAGCATATACAACATTATAATTTAAATTTTCAAATCCTAATAATTCCGTTGTCATTTTACGATTTAAAGGAAAAGAAGAACCGTAGCCAGCAGCGGAACCTAAAGGATTCTTGTTAGTAATCCGATAAGCTGTGTGAATTAATAACATATCATCTATTAAACTTTCCGCATATGCAGAAAACCAAAGTCCAAAAGAAGAAGGCATAGCAATTTGATAATGAGTATAACCAGGCATTAATATATTTTTATATTGTTCACTTAATTGTAATAATAAATCAAAAAAAGAATAGACTATTAATACAATTTCTTTGATTTCTGTACGAATAAAAAGTTTCAAATCTACCAATACTTGATCATTTCTGGATCTCCCACTGTGAATTTTCTTTCCAATTTCTCCTAAACGATCTGTTAACAAAAATTCTATTTGAGAATGAACATCCTCTATTCCCTCATCCATTTGAAAATTATTTGTTAATATTTCGTGTATATAAATGTGACGCAGTTCCTTAATTAAAATTTTTAAATCTTTTTGATTTAATAATCCAATACTTTCTAACATCATCACATGAGCGATGGTTCCAATGACATCATGTGGGGCTAAAAGTATATCTAATTTTGAATCTTTACCTGAAGTAAATTCTTCTATTTCTCTATTCCTATTATTATGAGGATGGATATCTTTATCTTTTTTCCAAATTTTCACGTGATAACATGTTTTAGATTTTTTCTATCTTTACTTTAATTTAAAGATCCTATAAAACTATTAAAACTATAAATTTTTATGAAAATAGGAAAAATTTCTAATAAAATTAGAATTGTTTATGTATGAGTAATAAAAATACAGATTATACAGCAGATAGCATCCAATCCCTAGAAGGGATTGAACATATAAGGCGTAGACCTTCTATGTATATTGGAGACGTGGGAATTAGAGGATTGCATCATTTAGTATATGAAGTGATCGATAATTCCGTAGATGAATCATTAGCAGGTTATTGTAATAAAATATGGGTGACCATTCACAAAAATGGATTTATTACAGTCATGGATAATGGTCGGGGGATCCCTATCGATATTCATAAAAAAGAAGGAAAGTCTGCTCTTGAAGTAGTCATGACTAAAATAGGAGCGGGTGGAAAATTTGACAAAAACTCCTATAAAATTTCTGGAGGATTGCATGGGGTAGGGATATCCTGTGTCAATGCCTTATCCAAAAGACTTATAGTGACAGTTTATCGTAACGGAAAAGTTTACCAACAAGAATATTTGAGAGGAACACCTCTTGATCGGGTACAATGTTTGGGAACAACGAATCTGCAAGGAACAAAAATTCATTATATAGCTGATAATTCTATTTTCAATTCGATCACATATCATTATGAAATATTATCCACACGTTTGAAAGAATTAGCTTTTCTAAATAAAGGATTGCACTTATTTTTAAAAGACGAAAGGAGTCACATAGAAGAAGACCCAAAACAAGAGTATTTTTTCTCTAAAAATGGATTAAAAGAATACCTCACTATTCTAGATAAGAATCAAGAACCCTTAACAAGGAACATGATTTTTATTGAAGGAGAAAAAGAAAATACCATTGTAGAAGTAGCAATGCAGTACAATACCTCTTTCAAAGAGAGAATTTATTCTTATGTGAATAATATCAATACTTCGGAAGGAGGGACTCATATTTCTGGATTTCGAAGAGCATTAACAAGAACATTTAAGAAATACACGGATGGACTTTTATCCAACAAAGATAATAAAAAAGACAAAGTAGATTTGACGGGAGATGATTTCCGAGAAGGTCTTACAGCTATTATATCTGTAAGGGTGATGGAACCTCAATTTGAAGGACAAACTAAAACAAAATTAAGCAATCACGAAGTAGGAGGAATTGTAGATAAAATTGTGGGGGAGATGTTAAACAGTTATCTAGAAGAAAACCCCAGTGATAGAAGAAAAATTATTGATAAAGTCATCTTATCGGCTAAAGCACGTCAAGCTGCTAAAAAAGCTCGTGAATTAATACAAAAAAAGAATCCCATATACAATAGCATTTTACCTGGAAAATTAGCGGATTGTTCTTTCAATAATCCAGAAAATTGTGAAATTTATTTGGTAGAAGGAGATTCTGCAGGAGGAACGGCTAAACAAGGTAGAGATCGTAGCTTTCAAGCTATCTTACCTTTACGAGGGAAGATCCTAAATGTAGAAAAGGCAATGCAACATAAAATATTTGAAAATGAAGAAATTAGGAATATATTTACATCGCTGGGGGTTTCTATTGGAACCGAAGAAGATCCAAAAAATTTAAATGTAAAAAAACTTAGATATAATAAAATTATTATTATGACAGATGCAGATATAGATGGAAGTCATATTTCCACTTTGATTTTAACATTGTTCTTTCGTTATATGAAACCATTAATAGAAAAGGGACACATCTATATTGCGACCCCTCCTCTTTATTTAATCCGAAAAGGAAATCATTCTCAATATGCTTGGAGTGATGAGGAAAGAGAAAACATTCTCCAAAGATTAGGAGGAAGAAAAAAGGTCAATGTACAACGTTATAAAGGATTAGGAGAAATGAATGCGGAACAACTTTGGGAAACTACTATGAATCCCAAAAAAAGGACCTTACGCAAGGTTCATATAGAAAACATTTCGGAAGCCGATAAAATATTTTCTATTCTTATGGGAGAGGAAGTCCCTCCACGTAGAAATTTCATAGAAAAAAATGCAATTTATGCAAAAATTGATGTTTAGTTTTAGTGTATTACATGCAAAAAAAGATAATTAATGAATTATATTCAATCAATCCTATTAGGGATTATTGAAGGTCTTACAGAATTTTTTCCTATTTCTTCTACAGGACATATGATCCTTGCAGCTTCCATTATGGGAATACTCGATAAAACAATCACGAAATTATTCCTGATATCTGTTCAATTTGGAGCGGTTTTTTCGATGGTTTTTTTATATCGAAAAAAATTTTTTTTTCAAAAAGCAGATTTTTATCTAAAAATTTTTCTGGCTAGTTTTCCTATAGGAATTTTTGGTTTTTTATTGAATAGCAGAACAAATTTATTCTTAGGAAATCCACTCATCGTCGCTTTTTTTCTTATTATAGGAGGAATAATTCTTTTGAAAGTGGAAAATGTTTATGGAAAAAATTTGGATAAAAGTAATCATATCAATTATTTTCAAGCTTTTATTATTGGATTATGCCAATGTATGGCTATAATTCCAGGAGTATCTAGAAGTGCGGCTACGATAGCTGCTTGTATGTTACAAAATATTCATAGAATCAAGGCTATTGAATTTTCTTTTTTTTTATCTGTTCCGGTTATTGTTATTGCCACATGTAAAAAATTATTTGACTATTATTTTCAATTAATTTATTTCAGTTTTCCATGTAATTTTCGTCTTATCATTCCCATAGGCAAAGAACTTTTACTACAAGAAATCCAGTTATTGATTATTGGAAATATAGTCGCTTTCATTACAGGAATTTTATCGATAAAATGTTTTATGGCTTATTTAAAAAGAAATAATTTTAAATTGTTTGGATATTATCGAATTATTTTTGGACTGTTATTCATTGTGATCCATTATGTTTTTCAACCGATTGGAAAGTTCAAGTTTTGAAAAATTTATCAGAATCCGCATTCGAAAAGGATCAGCTTTTATTAATAGATAAACCGTGGGGGTGGACTTCTTTTGAAGTTGTGAAAATAATCAGAAAAAAAATTAGGAGTTTTTTTGGAGAAAACTTAAAAATAGGACATGCGGGTACTCTAGATCCTCTTGCTACAGGACTTTTAATTGTTCTTATAGGGAGAAAATATACCAAAAAAGTGGATTATATTCAAAATTATAAAAAAACTTATACAGGAATTATCAAACTGGGTTGTATGACCCAATCTTTTGATTCAGAAACCGAAGAATATAATTTATCTTCCACTTCACATATCACCCATGAACTTGTTCAAGAAATATCTAAAAAATTTAATGGAGAAATAAATCAATATCCACCTGATTTTTCCGCCTTACGAATGAAAGGAAAACGATTATACGAATATGCTAGAAAAGGCAAAAAAATCAATCATATGAAACCTAGAAGAGTCAAAATTTATAAATTTCATATCTTAAAAATTGGAATCCCCTATATTCAATTTTTTGTAGAATGTGGGAAAGGAACTTATATTCGATCCATCGCCAAAGATTTTGGAATAGCGATAAAAAGCGGAGCATATCTTCTTTCTTTAAGAAGAGAAAGCATAGGTCCTTTTTCTATTAAGAATAGTTATTCTATGGATTTTGAACTTTCAAATTCAAAAAGGATGAATCTTACAGGTTAGTTATTTTTTTTTCTGACCAAACATGAAATTTTTGATGGGCTTCTTCATCACTAAATGCCCCCTTTTTAACTCCTTCTAATAAATGTTTTTTTAGTAACACTCCTTTTTTAGAAAAAATGGATCTTACTGTATCTGTTGGTTGTGCACCTTTCATTAACCACAATACAGACTTTTGTATTTTTAATACTGTTGAAGGAGGATCAGTATGAGGATTGTAAGTCCCTAGTTTTTCAATAAATTTACCATCTCTTGGAGCACGAGAATCAGCTACCACTATATGGTAAATAGGCCTATGTTTTTTCCCGATTCTTTTTAAACGTATTTTAACAGACATAATTAATTCATTTTTTTATAGAAAAAATTTTATATTACATAATTTAAGACAAAAATATCGTTTATTTTATCCTTAAAAAAAAAAACGATGATTTTGTTGCGCATAGAGTAAAGTTAGGATTGGAGGATCTCTTTAACATTGTAGGAATTTCAGGGATTCCATGAAGGACGGTGTCCTACACAATAGGTTTTTTTTCATCTAAAAATAGCTTTATGCATAATTGTTTTTGAAAAAAAATGGTATATATTTACATTTTTCATAGACCCGTTGTGTAACGGTAGCACAGCAGATTTTGGTTCTGTTAGTTGGGGTTCGAGTCCCTACGGGTCTGTTACCAGATAATCCTTTAGTAGAGATGTTGAATTTTACAAAATGAGTATTGGAATGAAAGTAAAAAAAGAAAAAATTTTACTAATAGCATTTTTAAGTGTTTTAGCATATGTTTTTATCCACTTATCAAAATCATTTTTTGGATTAGATAAAGGGATTCTTTGCATGTTGAGATGTTTCGTTATATCTCTATTCATATTTTATGCATTTCTGAAAAAGGACTTAACAACTTGGATTTTGTTATCCATCATCATAGGAATAGAAGTCGGATTAGATCAACCGAAGATTGCTATAGAACTAAGATTTTTATCTCAAATATTTTTGAGAATGATCAAAACGATTATAGCTCCAATATTATTTTCCACTTTAATAGTGGGTATAGCTAGTCACTCTAATATTAAACAATTAGGGAGTATGGGATGGAAATCTCTCCTGTATTTCGAAATAGTAACGACTTTAGCCTTGTTCATTGGTCTTATTGCCATTAATGTATCTCAAGCAGGAGTAGGAATTGTAATGCCTTCAGGAATGATGGAACAGCAATTACCGAAAGTAGAAAGTAGATCTTGGCAAGATACGATCCTTCATGTTTTTCCAGAAAATTTCATTAAATCTATTTATCATGGAGATGTATTACCTATTGTGGTATTTTCCGTTATTTTTGGTGTATCTATGGTTTTTTTGGATGAAAAAAAACGTAGTCCTCTATTACTATTTGCAGAGAGTCTTTCAGAGATCATGTTTAAATTTACTAAGATCATCATGTATTTTGCTCCTATAGGAGTAGGATCTGCTATCGCTTATACAGTAGGACATATGGGATTGGATATATTATATAATCTTTTTCAATTATTATTGACCCTTTATATTGCTTTGCTTATATTTTTAATAGTGGTTTTATTCCCTATTCTTTTGTGGATTAAAGTTCCTTTAAGAGGGTTTGTCAAAGCCTTAACGGAACCTGTATCCTTAGCGTTTGCTACTACAAGTTCCGAATCGGCCTTACCTCTTCTTATGGAAAATTTAGAAAAATTAGGTGTTCCTAGAAAAATTGTTGCTTTTGTGATTCCTACAGGTTATAGTTTTAATTTAGATGGAACAACTCTTTATTTATCTTTAGCTACTGTGTTTGTAGCACAAGCTTCTGGAATTCCTTTGAGTTTTAGTCAACAAATATTTATAGGTTTAACTTTAATTTTAACTAGTAAAGGTGTTGCTGGAGTACCCAGAGCGTCTTTAGTAATTCTTTTAGCTACTGTAGCGTCTTTTGGGTTACCTACTTGGCCAATATTAGCAATTATAGGAATAGATGAATTGATGGATATGGCTCGAACTACTGTAAACGTTATAGGAAATGGATTGGCAAGTTGTGTCATTGCTCGTTCAGAAGGAGAATTAGACGATAAAAAAATGTTAGATTATATAAAACGTGAGAACTAACGGTTAAGGAATTAAATCGTATTTTTTGAAGAAAAGTTGTTTTTTTTATAAAAAAAAAAATTCTCTAGTTACAAATGGAGTAGTTACGAAAAAAAGTCCTTCCAATATCGCTCTGATAAAATATTGGGGTAAGCATAAAAATAAAATTCAAATTCCGTCTAATTCGTCTATTAGTTATTCTCTAGGAAATATTTATACAGAGACACGATTAATTTATCATCTGAGAGAAAAAAAAAAGAGGTCTATAAGAATTTTCTTTTCTGGAAAAGAAAATACTAGTTTTCTTCCAAAAATTTTGGAATTTTTTCATAGGATTTCACTTTATTGTTCTTATTTACGAGATTTCAATTTTGTGATAGAAACCAAGAATACTTTTCCACACAGTAGTGGAATAGCTTCTTCTGCCTCCTCTATGAGTGCTTTAGCTTTATGTATCATGGAAATAGAAAAAAAATTAGTTGCTTCTTTAGAAGAAGATTTTTTTTTAAAAAAAGCATCTTTTTTAGCCAGATTGGGTTCTGGTAGCGCTTGTCGATCTATATATCCTGGACTTGTGGTTTGGGGGTTTCACAAATCCATAAAGGGAAGCAATAATCTTTATGCTATCCCTTATCCCTATAAAATACACCCTATTTTTACAAAGATGGGAGATACTATTTTAGTAATAGATGAATATCCTAAAAAAATTTTGAGTTCAAAAGGACATCAACTAATGATTCACCACCCTTATGCTAAAGAAAGATTTAAATGTGCTAATAAAAATATGGATAGACTAATATCCATATTAAAAATGGGGGATTTACAAGAATTTGGAAAATTAATAGAACATGAAGCTTTGACATTACATGCCATGATTATGACCTCTCATCCCTATTTCTTATGGATGAAACCGAATACACTTCACGTACTTTATAAAGTATGGGATTTTAGAAAACAAAGCAAAAAAAATATCTATTTTACACTAGATGCAGGAGCAAATGTTCACCTTTTATATCCTATTCAAGAAAAAGTCTCCATCATAAAATGGATATATAGTGATCTTTTCTCTTTTTGTAAAAAAATTATCGAAAGTTTTTGTCAATAAATGGATTGATTGTCTATCTTTGTTTTGTTCTGAACATAAATAAATGGTGGACGTAGCTCAGTTGGTTTAGAGCATCAGATTGTGGTTCTGAGGGTCGCCGGTTCGAATCCGGTCGTCCACCCATTCATTAATTTAATGTTTTTTTTATTCTTGTTAAAGCCTCTATAATTTTATTCTCTGTAGAAGCATAAGAAATGCGTAAACCATCCTTATCTCCGAAAGCACTTCCACTAACAGTAGCCACTTGAGCTTTTTCAAGTAAAAAGTCAGATAAATCGTCCGAATTTTGAATAATCCTTCCATCAAATTTTTTTCCAAAAAGATCTGAAACATTTGGAAAAACATAAAAAGCGCCATGTGGTTTACTTATCTGAAATCCATTAATCTCTTTTATCATTTCCAAAACTAAATCTCTTCTTTTTTTAAACTCGTTGATCATATATTCTATTTCCATGGGAGAAGCTTGTAATGCAGAAATTGCTGCACGTTGTGCGATAGAATTAGCACAAGAAGTTATTTGTCCCTGTATTTTATCACAAGACTTAGCAATCCATTTTGGAGCTCCAATATATCCAATTCTCCATCCAGTCATAGAGAAAGCTTTAGATAAACCATTTAAGGTGATGACTTGATTATGGATATCAGGAAAAATAGCAATACTGGTATGTTTTTCTTCGTAACAAATATGTTCATAAATCTCATCAGAAAGAATAATGATTTTCGGATATTTTTTGAAAATGTCTGCTAAACTTTTTAATTCTTCATAGGAATAAACACTTCCTGTAGGATTACAAGGGGTACTAAAAATAAATAATTTTGTTTGAGGTGTAATAGCTTCTTCTAACTGTTTTGGATGGATCTTAAAATTTGTTTCCATAGTTGTTGAAATGATAACAGGAGAGGCTTCACACAATTTGACCATCTGGTAATAACTAACCCAATAAGGAGCGGGAATAATGACTTCATCATTTCGATTAAGTAAAGATAAAAGAACATTCATAATAGATTGTTTCCCTCCAGTAGAAACAACAATCTGAGACGGCAAATATTTCAATCCATTATCACGAAAAAATTTTTTGCATATTGTTTCTCGAAGTTCTAAATATCCAGATACTGGAGTATAGTAATGATAACCTTCATCAATAGCCTTTTTAGCCGCGTCTAAAACAAAATCCGGTGGATAAAAGTTAGGTTCTCCTAAACTTAAGTTAATAATGTCATATCCTTTATTTTTTAATTCTCTAGCTTTACTAGACATAGCTAGAGTTTGCGAATAAGATATATTTTGCAAACGGTGGGATAATCTATTTTTCATAGATGGATAATTTGAAATGATTACAAATCTAAATAAATTTGATTATAAATTTTGATTCCTTTATTAATATGGAATTGATTCAAAAATATTTTCCAGACCTATTGGATCAACAAATATATCAATTGTATTCTCTAAAAAAATTATATGCATATTGGAATGCTTATGTCAATCTTATTTCTAGAAAAACATTCCACAATTTTTATCAACAACATGTTCTTTTTTGTTTAGGAATTGCTAAAGTTTTTACTTTTTTTCCTGGATCATGTGTTATGGACTTAGGTACAGGAGGGGGGTTTCCAGGGATCCCTTTATCCATAGTTTTTCCTCATACAGAATTTATATTAGTGGATTCTATTAGTAAAAAAATTAAAATTGTAGAGAGAATCATATATAATCTGAACATAAAAAATGCGTATACTATTTGTATACGTGCAGAAAAATTGGAAAATAAATTTGATTTTGTGGTTTGCAGAGCTGTAGCAAAAATATCCAAAATTCATAATTGGATCAAAAATAAATTTATATGCACATCTATTCATAATGGAGCCTTATATCTAAAAGGAGGAGACATTTCTGAGGAATTAAAAAAATTTCCTCATGCGGTAGAATATCCTCTAATTAATTATTTTAGAGAACCATTTTTTAAAACAAAAAAAGTTGTTTGGATTTCAAATATTTAATTTAGATTGATTTATAACTCAATTAAGATGAATCCTAAGAAAATTTTTATTGAAAAAGTAAAACAACAAGGAGGATGGGTGAATGCTCATGCTCACTTGGATAGAGCTTATACTCTCACAAAAAAAAATTTTAAATACTCTTATTCTTCTCTGAAAAAAAAATGGTATTTAGTCGATGAAATGAAACGTTTAGCTACAGAAGAGGACATTTATATTCGGATGGAAAAAGCTTTGGAATACTTCTTGATACAAGGAACACAAGCTTTGTGTACTTTTATTGATGTGGATGAAGTTATTGAAGACCGAGCATTAAAAGCTGCTAATAAATTGAGGAATAATTATGGTCGTTCGATACATATTCGTTTTGCTAATCAAGTTCTTAAAGGAGTTTTGGATAAAAAATCGAAATATTGGTTCGATAAATCCGTAGAATTTGTGGATATTATTGGTGGATTACCCGCTAAAGATCATGGGAGAGAAAATGAACATCTCGATATTTTATTAAGAACAGCTAAAAAAAAGGGGAAGTTAGTACATGTACATGTAGATCAATTTAATACTGATGATGAAAAAGAAACTGAAAAATTAGCAAAAAAAACTATTGAATATGGCATGCAAGGAAAAGTAGTGGCCATACATAGTATTTCTTTAGCCGCACATACTAGAAAATATCGTTATGAAATTTACAAATTAATGAGAAAAGCTAATTTAATGGTGATATCTTGTCCTATTGCTTGGATTGATCATACTAGAAGTGAGCGTTTAACCCCCAGTCATAATTCCATTACTCCAGTAGATGAAATGCTTCCTGAAGGAATTATAGTGGCTTTTGGAACAGATAATATCTGTGATATATACAAACCTTTTTCTGATGGAAATCTTTGGATAGAATTACGTGTAATGTTAGAAGCATGTCATTATTATGACATAGACCATTTGGTAAAAATAGCTACGGAAAACGGATTAAAAGTATTAGGATTGAAATAGGAAATTTATGTCCATTATTTCACTTCCTTTTCTGGCCGCATTTGCGGAAAAAGCAAAACCTCTTGAATAGAATTTTGTTTTGTAAATAACATCACCAATCGGTCTATTCCAATTCCAATTCCTGCTGTAGGAGGCATTCCAAATTCTAAAGCACGTATAAAATCTTTATCCAAAAACATCGATTCATTTTTTTCGGAAAATTTAATTTGTTCTCGCAAACGATCAAGTTGATCTATAGGATCATTAAGTTCAGAATATGCATTAGCAATTTCTTGTCCATTGATAATAAGTTCAAAACGTTCTGATAGATTTTTTTTATAACGATGCCTTTTAGTTAAAGGACTCATTTCTATAGGATAATCAATAATAAAAGTAGGATTTTTGTAATGTTTTTCACATTTTTCTTCAAAAATGTTTTCAATCAGTTTTCCTTTGTTCATCTGTGGATTTTCCTCTATATGCAATTTTTGACAAACTTTTCTTAATTCCTCTTCTTCCATCTCTCTAAGATCAAATCCAGTATGTGTTTGAATAGCATCCAATATAGGTATACGAGGAAACGGGGTTTGAAAACTAATATCATCATTTTCTATAAAATTTTTTTGCACTTGATGGAAAATCCACTTGAGAAGTTTTTCTGTAAAATTCATCATCCAGTAATAATCTTTATAAGCCACATAGAGTTCTAGTACAGTAAATTCTGGATTATGAATACGATCCATCCCCTCATTTCTAAAATTTTTAGAAAATTCATAAACCCCGTGAAACCCTCCAATTATAAGTCTTTTCAAATAAAGTTCATTAGCTATACGTAAATACAATGGAATTCCAAGAGAATTATGATAGGTAACGAAAGGACGAGCTACAGCTCCACCAGGAATAGACTGTAGAATAGGAGTATCCACTTCTAGATAACCTTTATTATCCAGAAATTTCCTGATTTCTCGTATTATATGAGTACGTTTTAAAAAAATTTCTTTTACATGATCATTCACAATAAGATCTACATAACGCATCCGATAACGTTGTTCTGTATTGGAAAAAGCATCATATATTTTTTGATTTTTATCCACTTTTACTTGTGGTAATGGCCGCAAAGATTTAGAAAGTAAAGTAAACTTATGGACATGGATGGTAATCTCATTCATTTTAGTCTTAAATAAAAAACCTTGAACTCCAATAATATCTCCTATATCTATAAGTTTTTTCAAAAGAATATTGTATGACTCTTCTTTTCCCATTTTTTCTGAGTGAAAATGATTCTTCTTCAAGTATATTTGAATACGTCCTGTATGGTCTTGAATTTCTCCAAAAGAAGCCTTTCCTAAAATCCGCAAACGGATTAAACGCCCTGCTATACTAATGGGTTCTTTTTCGGTAAAATTCTCTTGTATATTAACAATGGGAATCGTTATTCTATATTCATCTGATGGATATGGGTTTAAACCTAATCGTTTTAGTTCTTCTAATTTTTTTCTACGTATAATTTGTTGTTCTGATAAATTTTGCATAAAAATATCCTTATTCATTTCATGCAGAGGACCGGACGTTATAGTAACGAAGGTACATTTGTTTTTTTTATTATATTAAATAAATTTTTAATAAAAAACGATGAAAAAAAAAATCCTCTTTTTCGAGGACTTAGGAATGAAAGGATATAAAGAAACTTTGGAATATCAAAAAATATTATTTAATAACCTTATCCAAAAAAAAGTCAAAAATAGACATGATCAAAAAGAAGAACCTGGATATTTGTTATTTGTAGAGCACTACCATGTATATACTATAGGGAAAAATGGAAAAAATAAACATTTATTAGTATCCTCAGATTTTTTAAAAAAAATAAATGCGGAATTTTATCAAACAGATAGAGGAGGAGATATCACTTACCATGGTCCTGGGCAATTGGTTGCATATCCAATTTTAAATATGGATTATTTTTTTACGGATATTCATAAATACTTACGTCTTTTGGAAGAAGTTATTATCCATTTTTTAAAAAATTATGGAATAAAAGGAGAGAGAGAAAAAGGACAAACAGGAGTTTGGTTAATAAAAAATGGAATATATAGAAAAATATGTGCGATAGGAATCAGAATGAGTCGTTGGGTCACTATGCATGGTTTTGCTCTGAATGTAAATACAGATTTACGATATTTCGATCATATCATTCCTTGTGGAATTTTCAATAAAAAAGTAACTTCATTAAAGAAAGAATTACAAAATCATATCTCATTTTCTGAGGTAAAACATCTAGTCAAAAAATCTTTTCAAGAAATTTTTAATGTTGAATTCATTCATCCTATATAATAGATTTCGCTATCATGATCCCATCTTGATCTACTTTCGTTAGAAGTACATCTTGTACTGTATTTATAAATAATGGATTTGAATCGATTTTTGTTCGAATATAATTTTCTGTATATCCATATAAATATCCGTGATTCACAGAATTATTTTCAAACAAAACGGTTTTTTTCGTATGAATCTGTCTTTCACAAAAAGAACGATATTTTTGTTTGGAAAGAACTCTTAATATGATTTTACGTTTTCTTTGTACTCTGAGAGAGACCTTTTCCTGTATGGTAATAGATTTTGTATTTGGTCTTTGAGAATAGGGAAATATATGTAGAGAAGAAATCTCTAATTTTTTCAAAAAATGATAAGTTTCTAAAAAATGTCCATGTGTTTCTCCAGGAAATCCAACAATGATATCTGAACCTATATAAGCATCCGGGATTACATTCCGGATGTATTGTATTTTTTCTTGATAAAGCTCTCGTTTATAACGTCTCTGCATTTTTCCCAATATATAGTTGCTTCCAGATTGCAAAGGAATATGAAAATGAGGCATAAACAGCCTGCTTTTCGATAATAATTCAATACATTCTTCTTTCAATAAATTAGGTTCTATTGAAGATAAACGTATTCTTCCATTTTCTTTTATTTGATCTATAGCCTGTATTAAATCAAAAAATGTATAGGAACGACCTTTATGATTCCCATATATTTTTTTTCCATAGTCTCCAATATTGACCCCTGTTAACACTATCTCTTTTACCCCTTTTTGAAAAATAGACCTTATATTTTTCAATATATTTTCTATACTCTCAGAACGAGAATAACCTCTGGCAATGGGAATGATACAATAACTACACTTGTAATCACATCCATCCTGAATTTTTAAAAAAGAACGAGTTCGATCTCCAATAGAATAGGAGGAAAAATAAGAATTTGTTTCCTTTGAAATAATTTTTGCAGGATGTTTTTTGAATAAATTTACTTGATCCAAATAGTCTATTATTTGAAATTGTACGACCCGGCCCCCCCCGAGATCTACACTGGGTAAGGAAGAAATTTCTTTAGGATGAACTTGAGCGTAACATCCTATCGCTATAATAAAAGCTTTCGCATTTTTATTCATAAAAAAACGTACTATATACTTGAAATCTTTCTCTGCATTTTCAGTAACAGAACAAGTATTAATCACATAAATATCTGCAATACTCTTGAAAGATACAAGTTCATAATTTGAATTCGAAAGTTTTCTTGCTATAGTCGAGGTCTCTGCGTAATTTAATTTGCACCCTATTGTATAAAATGCTACTTTTTTTTTTATATTCATCATATATTTTAAGATGAATAGAAATCTAAAAGTCCACGATGACTAGCCTGTATAGCTCTTTTTCCCTTTATCCAGTTTGCTGGACAAACTTCTCCACTTTTTTCATAATACTGAAGTGCGTCTATCATACGAATGGCTTCATTGACATTCCTACCTAAAGGAAAGTCATTGATTAAAACATGTCGGATAATTCCTTGTTTGTCTATTAAAAATAAACCTCTATAAGCGATAAGTTCTCCAGTAGCTTTTAATTCATCCTTATCGAAAATAAAATTTCCAGATAAAACCCCATAATTATGGGATATGGTTTTATTTATATCAGAAACAAGAGGATAAGTGACTCCATATATTCCTCCTTTTTCTTTTGGAATTTGCAACCAAGCCCAGTGGGATTGTTCTGTATCCGTAGATATCGCAATAACTTGTACATTTCTAGACTCAAAATCTTTCATTTTTTCTTGAAATGCATATATTTCTGTGGGACATACAAAAGTAAAATCCTTTGGATAGAAAAAAAGCAAGACATATTTACTTCCCTGAAACTGTTCTAAAGTAAAATTCTGGACAATATCTTTTCCATTTAATACCGCACTAGCTGTAAAATTAGGCGCTTTCTTTGCAATTAATGTATTCATTTTTCGATATTTTATTTATATGCAGCACGAATTTACCAAAATTCTTATAAGAATCAAAAATAAAAGAACTCTTGTGATTTATTTTTCCTGTATTGGGATTAGGCTATTTTTTTTCATACATATCTATGTAACTTCTTATTAAGTTCGTTTTTTAAATTTGTTAAATACATGATTTTTTTTAGAATCACTTGATTCTTATCCCTCCGTATTTCTTTCTGAAAATTATGAATTTCTTGTTGAATTAATTTCAAAATATATTGGGTTTTATATCTCAATAAAATGTCCATGAGATATCGATCTATGTTTTCTTCTTGGGAGGATACTTCAATTCCTTTTCGATTCCATTGGGATAATGAATAAGATTTTTTCTTTTTTTCATTCTTTTGTTCTACAACAAAAGAATGGTTTTTTCCTATATTTTCTTTTTGCAAACAGATTTTATCAAATATTTTTTGATGATAATCCAAAGAAAAACGAAAATTATAGTTTTGAAAAGTATGGAATATTTCTTCGAAAACCGTAGTAGTATGGACACCTTCTTTTTTAAGCATTTGATTTCCATAATTTAAAATCAACTGAATCAATTTTTCTTCAAGGATCATAAGAGAATTTATTCTTTCTGGATGAATACTAATTGGATGATTATCAATTTTCTTATATAGTTTTTTTTTCTTATTTATTCGTTCCAATTCAGAAATTAGAACTTCTTGACGAAGTTGGAATAACTTAGAAGTTTCTTGTATGTATAATTCTCTTTGAATAATATTGGGTATTTTTGAAATACTCTTCAAAATATTCAAAACTAAAAAGGATTTTTTCATGGGATCATCTTGGTGGAATTTTTCATATATTTTTTTTTTGAAAGAAACAAAATGATAACTTTTTTTTCCTAAAAACTCTCTCAATTGAGAATAGGAATATTTTTTAGCCAAATAATCTGGATCTTCTCCGTTATAAAAAAATAATATCCGTAGATTCATTTCTTGTTCCAATATCATATTAATCACTCTTAAAGCAGCTTGGATTCCAGAACGATCTCCATCATAAAAAAGAACGATAGATTTCGTGAATCTCTTGATTAACAATATTTGATCTATGGTAAGTGAAGTTCCAGAAGAGGATACTACATTTTTTATTCCAGATTGATGTAGAGAAAGGACATCTGTATATCCTTCTACTAAATAACAAAGATCCTCTTTTAAAATATTTTTTTTAGCTTGAAATATGCCATACAAAATTTTACTTTTTTGAAAAATATCGTTTTCGGATGAATTTAAATATTTGATATAACGTGAATAATTATCAATCGTCCTACCTCCAAATCCTATAACCCTTCCTGATAGATCATGTATGGGAAACATCACTCTTTTTCGGAAACAGTCAAAATGATTAGATCTTTTGAATCCAGTGAGACCCGATTTTTTTAAATCCTGTATTTTAAACCCTTTTTTTAAAGCGGTTTCCGTGAATTTTGTCCAAGAGGAAGGAGCAAAACCTAATTCAAATTGATGAATGATTTTCATATTAATGCCTCTTTGTTTCATCAAATAAATCAATCCTTTTTCTTGACCTTCTTTTGTATAAGACAATTGTTTCATAAAAAAACATTTGGCATAATCTTGTATCAAGTATAAATTTTCATGATCGATTTTCCTAATAAATGTATTTTTATTTTCTTCCTGAATTTTAATATCATATTTTTTAGCTAAATAATGTAATGATTCTACATAAGTATAGTTTTCGTGTTCCATGAGAAAAGTGATAACATTACCCCCTTTTCCAGAACTAAAATCCTTCCAGATTTTTTTTGTGGGAGAAACTATTAGAGACGGGGTTTTTTCATTGGAAAATGGGCTAAGGCCTCTATAATTTATACCGCTTTTTTTTAAGGAAATAAAATCTCCAATGACTTCTTCTATACAAGAAACAGAAAGTATTCTTTTTATAGTTTCTTTAGATATCATCATGTCTTATCTTATACTGATAGACTAAATTAAGTAGTTTTTCCCAATTTCATTCTATGAATTATTTTTTGGGGATTAGCATTAGAAAAAATAGTAGTTCCTGCTACTAATATATCCGCTCCATTTTTAAACAACAAAGAAGCATTTTCTAAATTCACCCCTCCATCCACTTCTATAAGTGCAGAAGAATGTTTTTTTAAGATTAAATCTTTAGTATCTTCTAGTTTTTGATAGGTTTTTTTTATAAACTTTTGTCCACTAAAACCAGGATTTACACTCATTAATAAAACGAAATCTATATCTTGAATAATATCTTGTAATAGATAAACTGGAGTGTGAGGATTGACTGCCACACCCACTTTCATTCCAGATTTTTTAATAGAAAAAAGAGTTCTATTTAAATGAACACAAGCTTCATAATGAATATGTAAGTGATCTGCTCCACATGCTTTAAATTGTTCTATGTAGCGTTCTGGTTGCATAATCATTAAATGAACATCCATGGGTTTATTAGCATATTTTTTGATGCATTTGACAATGGAACTTCCAAAAGAAATATTAGAAACAAAAGAGGAATCCATAATATCAATGTGGTACCAATCCGCTTCACTTTCATTCAGCATTTTTATCTCACGATATAAAAATGCCAAATCGGCTGAAAGTAAAGATGGAGCAATAATTCTTTTCATATGATATTATATTTTGTTTCTAATTTTAGATATTTTTTATCAACGAATCGTATGAATCATGAAATCATCGTTTCACTAATGCCTGTCTTAGAAAAACCTCCATCATGATATAAATTTTGCATCGTCACTTTTTTTGTCAAATCTGAAAAAAGTGTAATTATATAGTTTGCACAATCTTGTGCAGATGCGTTTCCCAAAGGGGATATTTTTTCAGACAATAGAAAAAATTGGTTAAACCCTTTAATAGACTTTGCTGCTTTAGTTACAGTAGGGGATTGTGAAACTGTATTTACCCTAACTTTTTTTTTCACTCCCCAATGATAACCAAAATTTCGTGTAATGCTTTCCAGATATGACTTATAATCAGACATATCTCCATAATCAGGAAAACTTCGTTGAGAAGCAATATATGTGAGAGCCACTATAGATCCCCATTTATTCATCGCGTTTTTCTCCCATGCTGTTTGCATGATTTTGTGATAGGATACGGCAGATATTTCCCATCCCTTTTTCAAAAATTCATAGTTAAGAGATGTATAAGAACATCCTTTTCGAATATTTATGGACATAGCTATGGAATGCAAAAGAAAATCTATTTTTCCTCCAAAATGATCTAAAGTTTTATCAAACAAAAAATTAAGATCCGCGATAGAAGTAGCATCTGCCGGAATCACTTTAGATTTTGTCTTATGAGATAATTCCTGAATTTTACCCATTCTTAAAGAAGCAGGAGTGTTGGTTAAAATAAAAGACGCCTTTTCTTCATAAGCACGTTCTGCTACTTTCCAAGCAATAGAATTTTCATCCAAAGCGCCAAATATAATTCCTTTCTTTCCCTTCAATAAATTGTAAGACATAGTGAAATGAAAAATTTCACTAAAAATACCTATTTTTTTTTGAATAATTATTCCATGTGAAAAACCTCTTTGAGAACAGGTAAATAATCCAATTTTTCCCATGTAAATAGTTCGACTTCTTGTTTTTTTTGATGACCATATATATCCGAAAAACATTTCCATACTTTTCTTGGTTTTTTTCCCATATGTCCATATACAGCTGTTTCTTCATATATTGGCTGACGTAATTTTAATCTTTTTGTGATAGCATAAGGACGTAAATCAAAAATTTTTTGGATCTTTACTACAATATCTTCATCAAGAAGTTCTCTTTTAGAGGTCCCATAAGTATTTACATAAATACCCATAGGTTCCGACACTCCAACTGCATAGGATATTTGTATCAACAATTCATCTGCAATTCCTGCTGCTACAAGATTTTTAGCAATATGTCTAGCCGCATAAGCTCCAGATCTATCTACTTTAGAAGGATCCTTTCCAGAAAATGCTCCTCCTCCATGAGCCCCTTTTCCTCCATAAGTATCCACAATAATTTTTCTTCCGGTAAGGCCAGTATCTCCATGAGGTCCTCCAGTAACAAATTTTCCTGTAGTATTTATGTAATATTTTGTTCTATCCGTAAATAATTTTTTTATATCCTTAGAGAATTGATTCTTGACTCTTGGAATCAAAATATTTCTAATATCTTGAACTATCCGTTCCTGCATTCTTTCTTTCGTGTCGAATTCATCATGTTGAGTTGAAATAACTATAGCGTGAATATGTATAGGGACATTCTTATTCGAATATTCTAAAGTTACTTGAGATTTAGCGTCTGGACGTAAATAAGGCATTTTTTCTCCTTCATTTCGGATAGAAGAAAGTTCCCTTAGGAGATGATGAGACATCTCTAACGCTAGAGGCATATAATTTTCTGTTTCATTAATTGCGTACCCAAACACAATTCCCTGATCTCCAGCTCCTTGATCTTCTTTATTCAAACTTTTTATTCCCTGTAATAGATCCATAGACTGTTCTTGAATAGCAGAAAGAATTCCACAAGAATCAGCATTGAACCTATATTCATTTTTAGTATATCCAATTTTTCTAAGTAGATCACGTGCTATTTTATGAACATTCACATAAGTTTTAGAATTCACTTCTCCAGATAAGATGATTTGTCCTGTCGTCACTAAAGTTTCTATAGCTACTTTTGCTTCTGGATCATCTACCAAAAAATGATCTAATATAGCATCCGATATCTGATCCGAAATTTTATCAGGATGTCCTTCTGAAACAGATTCACTAGTGAATAAATAAGCCATTTTTTTTCTTTGATGACGGATATTTTAACTTTTTTTTTCCTTCATCCATTCTATTTATTTTAGATTCTATTTTGAATATTAATGGATTCTTGATGCAATAGTTTGAAAATACCTTCAAGAAGTCCTTCCGAAATACCTAAACTTTTACCTAATTTTAAATACTTTTTCATAATAGAATCCCACCGATTTGGTTGCACAATCGTTATATCTGCAGCTTTCTTCAAAGCTCCTAATTTTTTGGAAATTTTCATTCTTTCTCCTAATAGAGCAATAATATTTTCATCTATTTCATCAATAAATATTCTTAAATAATCTAAATTATTCTGGTTTGTGTCATGACATGTATTAGAATCGGTCAACTCTTTTAACATTTCTAAAAGTTTTTCCGGAGTAATCTGTTGTTGAGCATCACTCCAAGCATGATCTGGATCACAATGACTTTCTATCATCAATCCATCATATTTAAAATGATAAGCAGTTTTTGCAATATCTAAAATTCCTTCTTTATTTCCGCAAATATGTGAAGGATCACAGATTATAGGAATTCTAGGAATCATATTCCTAAAACTGAACAAAAGATTCCAATTTGGTTGATTACGGTATTTCGATGTTTTATAAGTGTAAAAACCACGGTGAATCACACCTAACTTTCTTATTCCTTTTGCTAATAAACGTTCTAAAGCTCCTATCCACAATTCTAGATCGGGGTGTATAGGATTTTTGACTAAAATAATTTTATCTTCTTTCCCTTCTAAAGAATCTGCTATCTCTTGAACCGTAAATGGACTTGCTGTGCTTCTTGCTCCTATCCAAAGAATATCTATATCAAAGGATAACGCCAATTTGACATGTTCTGCATTGGCTATTTCCGTAGCAACCATTAATCCTGTATGTTTTTTTACATTCTTTAGCCATTCAAGTCCATTTTTTCCTATTCCTTCAAAATTATTTGGTTTAGTTCTAGGTTTCCATATCCCTGCTCTAAATACTTGTACATAGGATGGATCTAACTTTCTAGCTGTTTCCATTATTTGTTGTTCGCTCTCTGCACTACAAGGACCAGATATTGTTAGAGGTTTATCAAATTTTTCAATCCAAGACCTGTCTATACTATTATTCATAATATCTTTTTCCATCACAATACATTTAATTTATACATATTTTTTTTTTATCTTGTTGGCCTTTTTTATATACTGATCAATTTTATGAAATTCTTTATTTTTTAAATAGTTACGAAATATTTCTAAATGATTCATATAAGCATCTATAGCTTGAATCAAATTATTTCTATTAGAAATAAAAATAGGTAACCACGTTTCAGGATTGCTTATCGCTAAACGTGTAGTAGAATGCAACCCACTTCCCATCATATTATGAAATATATCTTCCTCCTTATCATTTTCAAATTTTTTTAAAACCGTATTAGCTAAAGAAAAGGATATGACATGAGGTAAATGAGATCCATAAGAAATATAAAAATCATGTTCTTTGGAAGTTAGATAAATCCTACGCATTTTCATAGTAGAGTAAATTTTTTCTGCCATAGCAATCGCATCTGGAGCACTAAGTTCAGAATCGCAAAAAATACAATTCTTTTTATAAAAAAGATCTGAATGAGCTGAAATAGGTCCAGAATTTTCAATTCCTGCAATAGGATGTGTAGCCACAAAACGACTTCTTTTTGGATGAGAATATACCCCATTACAAATATCATGTTTTGTAGATCCAGTATCTAAAATAACTGTATCCATCGTGATTTTGTTGAGAATATTTGGAAGTATTTTTTCTATCCCATCTACAGGAATAGATAAAACAATAACGGAAGATTGTAGAATAAGATCGTGTAAAGGAATTATCTCATCTACAATTCCAAGTTTTACGGCATGCAAAGCATTTTCTTGATTAGAGTCTGTTCCTAGATATTTATCTCCAAAATTGTGTTTTCGTAACCCTAAACTAATTGATCCTCCGATCAAACCTAATCCTATAATTCCAATATTCATGAAAAAATTCTGTTTTTTGCTTCTTCCAAAGTATTGACAGGACAACACATAGATAATCTGACATATCCTTTTCCATGATCCCCAAAAATGCTTCCAGGTGTAATAAATATGTGATAATTTTTGAGAATGTTTTCTGACCATCTACGATCATTTTGATCTACATCTGTAATTCTTGCCCAAACAAAGATTCCAGAACGATTTCTACTATATTCTAAATATAGACGATCACATATATCCCATAGAATTTTTTGACGTTTTAAATATTCTGTATTCAGTTTTTTAAACCATTCTGAATCATGATTCATGGCTTCTATAGCCCCAATTTGTATGGGATAATACATCCCAGAATCCATTTGGCTTTTTACTTTTATGATATTTTGAATAAATTCAGGTTTTCCTATTACCATTCCAACACGCCATCCTGCCATATTATAACTTTTACTTAAAGAATTTAATTCTAAAGCAATATCTTTAGCTTCTTTAACATGAAAAATACTCAATGGACGTTGATTATTTAAGATGAAACTATAAGGATTATCGTGAACAAGTAAAATATGGTTTCTTTTAGCAAAGAAAACCACTTCTTCTAATTGTTCCAGATTGATAGTGGCACCTGTAGGCATATGAGGATAATTAATCCACATTATCTTTACATTAGACAGATTTTTATTCTCCAAAAATGAGATGTTTGGAACCCAATCATTGTTTTCATAAAGATCATAATAAATAATTTCCGATTCTAAAAGTTTAGAGATCGATGAATATGTTGGATATCCTGGATTTGGGATTAAAACTTGATCTCCTTTGTCTAAATAAGACATGCTTATATGCATAATTCCCTCTTTAGACCCCATTAAAGGTAATATTTCATTGTTAGGATCCACTTTTACTTGATAAGTTTTTCCATACCAATTAGCCATGGCTTTACGCAAATTTTCTATCCCAATATAGCTTTGATAAGTGTTTGCATACTCCAAATTCGATGCTTCTTTCATTTTATAGATCACCCCATTTGGAGGAAGAAGATCCGGATTCCCAATTCCTAAATTAATCACTTCTATCCCATTCTTTTCAAGAAGATGAATCTCTTTCATTTTTTCGGAAAAAAAGTATTCCGATATTTGATGCATTCTTTTTGCTGCTGCAATCATTAAGATTTGATTATACCATTTTTATATTCTCCCATAATAGAAAATTGATGAAGACATGGAATTTTTTGTATACGTTCTTTCATCATCTCATAATCTTTTATATTATTGAATATAATATCTACATAAAATGAATATTCCCAAGGTCTTTGGATGATAGGAATAGATTGTATTTTTGTCATATTAATTCCAATATTGGATATAAGACTCAAAATCTGAGACAGACTTCCAGTAGTATGTAAAATTTTGAAGCTTAGTGAAGCTTTATTAAAATTATTTTCTTTTTTCGAAAAATTTTTAATAACAAAAAATCTGGTAAAGTTCCTTGCAATGGTTTGTATATTTTTATAAAGTATTTCTAACCCATATTCTTTAGCCGCATCTTCCGATGCAATCGCAGCTAAACCTTTTTTTTTATTACATTGAGAAATGTATTTAGCGGCAGCTGCGGTATCCGAGTATTTGGATATTTTTATATGAGGATGTGCCTCTATAAAAGATTCACATTGTAAAAGAGCCATAGGATGAGAATAAATTTCCTTGATATCTTTTACTTTATGTCCAGGCAAAGCCATTAAATGATGTTGTATCGGCATGTATACTTCTCCAACTATTCTCAAATTGTATTCAGATAAAAGACTGTAGTTTGTCAATATAGTTCCCGCTATGGTATTTTCTATAGCCATCACTCCAATATCTACATTGGATTTAGCTACAGAATTGGCCAACTCTCTAAAAGAAGAACATTCCATCAATTGATAATGACAACCCTCAAAATATCTGGAAACTGCGGCATGATGAAAACACCCCTTTACCCCTTGTATAGCTATTCTTTTCAATCTACAGACATCGTCTAGTACGCACGATCCAAAGGTATAAAATAATTTTGTTTTATGCAATTTCATTCTGGTTTTTTTCAGGAGGGGAAAACGGTTAACTTTATGTTTTCATTTCATATTTATTTTAAATATGCCAAAAAATAGGGATCCTATAAAAGGATGGAAAAAAGAGAATAAGTATCCTTCCCTGTCGGAAGTTTTTTCTTCTGTTTCTGTTCCTCAAGAAAAAGGAAAATGGAAAAAATTATTGGCTTTCACTGGACCAGGATTATTGATTGCCGTTGGGTATATGGATCCAGGAAATTGGGCTACAGATATTGCTGGAGGAGCTCAATTCGGATACACGCTTTTGTCCGTTATTTTTATATCCAATCTTTTTGCTATCATCTTACAACATTTGGCTCTGAAATTAGGAATTGTTTGTGAACGGGATTTAGCACAAGCTTGTAGAGACCATTATCCTCCATTTATTAGTTTTATATTATGGATTTTATGTGAAATAGCTATTGCCGCTTGTGACTTAGCAGAAATTATTGGTTCTGTCTTAGCTTTAAAATTGCTTTTTGGGATTCCCATAACATGGGGGGTATTAATTACTGCTATAGATGTTTTGCTTATTTTATTTTTTCAATACAAAGGATTCAGATACATTGAGAGTGTAGTTGCCGCGTTAATCTTTACAATTTTAGTTTGTTTTAGTTTTGAAATTATTAGTTCTAAACCAGAAATTATTCCCATTTTAAAAGGAATTATCCCTAATCCGGAAATAATTAAAAATTCACATTCGTTCTATATATCTATTGGAATTCTCGGGGCAACAGTCATGCCTCATAATCTATACCTACATTCAAGTATTATACAAACTAGGAATTATCCACGTACTATTGAAGGGAAAAAGATGGCCATAAAATATGCGACTATAGATAGTACATTATCTTTATCCTTAGCTTTTTTTATCAATGCGGCTATATTAATTATATCTTCCGCTACATTTCATAGATCTGGACATACAGAGGTAGCAGATATTATGGACGCACATAAACTTTTAAACCCTCTACTCGGTTCTAGTCTATCTGGAATTTTTTTTGCTTTAGCTTTACTAGCATCAGGACAAAATTCCACACTTACTGGAACTATGGCTGGACAAATTGTAATGGAAGGCTTTCTTCACATTCGATTAAAACCATGGATAAGAAGATTAATAACAAGACTTATCGCTATTGTTCCAGCTATGATTGCTTCTATCATTTATGGAGAGAAAGGAACTGCTGAATTATTAATAATTAGTCAAATTATTTTATCAATACAATTAAGTTTCGCTATTATCCCATTGGTAAATTTCACAGGAGATTCTGATAAAATGGGATCATTTGTCAATGGACCTGTTTTAAAAATATTAGCTTGGTTTATCACCATCATTATTGTGATACTCAATTTATTTTTATTATATGACACTTTATCAATAAATTAGGAAGCTATTACTTCAAAATTTAGGATCAGTTCCCGTTGACGATGCAAACGTATATATGCCTGATGTTTTCCAATCGTTTTAATAACTCTATTTCCAGGAATCCTAATAAATTTTTTTTCTATAGAAATCCCTTCTTTGTGCAAAGCTTCCATCAATTCTTGATTATTAATTGAACCGAACAATTTTCCTCCTCTTCCTACTTTAGCTGTTATTTTTATAGTCAATTGTTTTAATTGTTTTTCTATTTCTTTGGATTTTTCAATGAAAAAACTTTCTTTTTTAGAGCGTTGTTTTAATATTTCTTGAATATTTTTTACTTCTCCAGGTAAAGCGAGAATCGCATACCCTTTAGGAATTAAATAGTTTCTAGCATATCCTGGTTTCACATTTAATTCATCATATTGAAAACCCAAATTTTCCACGTCTTTTTTGAGAATAATTTTCATTTTTTCATCTTAAGTCATCTGTAACAAAAGGTAAAAGTCCAATTTGTCGGCATCTTTTTATAGCCGCATTTAATTTATTTTGATTCTTTTGTAAAGTTCCTGTAATACGACGTGGTAATATTTTACCTTGCGCATTCAAGAATTTGATCAAAAATGTAGGATCTTTATAATCTATATACTTAATATTTCTTTGTTGAAAATAACAATATTTTTTTTCTATTTTAGTTTCTATCTTAAGAGGAGACAAGTATCTTAAGTCACTGTCTGCCCCTTGTTGTTGTTTTGTATTTGTATTATGATGGTTTTGCTCCTCTTCTAAAATCATAATTATTGGTCTTTTTTTAATAACTTATTTCTCCTTCTTTCTGCATATTCTATCCCATATTTATTTAATTTTACAGTGATAAAACGTAAAATACGTTCGTCTTGTCTTAATTTCAATTCTAAATCATATACTAAATTAGAACTTAATAAAAACTCAAATAGATGATAACATCCACTTTGTTTTTTTTGAATAGGATAAGCTAATTTTTTTAATCCCCAATGTTCCTGATGAACGATTTTTCCATTTTTTTGAATGAGATAATTTTCATACTCTTTTGCCGTTTTTTTTGCTTGATCATCAGACAAAATAGGAGTGATTATCATGATATTTTCATAATGTCTCAGCATTTGAATTTTTTTTTGCAAAAGTGTAAATCTATGTCTTTATGTTCTTTTTTCAAAAAAATCTAGATTTTTTCTCTTATTTTTTTCATTAATTTATCTATCCGTTGGATGCTTTTCTCCTTTCCTAAAATTTCCAAAATCATGAAAAGATCAGTCCCTTTTAGGGACCCTACTAAAGCTAAACGAAATATTTGCATCATTTTATATCTATTTTTTTTATTATATTTATGAAATAATAATCTCAAATTTACGGATGTAAATTGAGAAATATTTGATAATGATTTTTTACAATCCTCTAATTGATCAATGATATTTTGATGACAAATTTGATTAAATAAACTCGATTCATAAGAACTAGGAGAAATAAAAAAGTAAAAAGAATGTTCCCAAATTTCATGGACAAAATGTAGCCTATCGATTGTGAGATGGATGATTTTATATAAATCATCTATTTCATAGGAAATAGAACGTTTTTGCAGTTCTATAGAAAGATAAGAAAATATTTCCCCTTTTTTTTCTTTCAAGTATTGTTTATTAAACCAATTGGCCTTTTTGATGTTAAAATAAACTCCAGATTTAGTGATCTTTTTTAAAGAGAATAAATTAATTAATTCTTGTAAGGAAAAAATTTCTCCAGGGATTCCTGGATTCCATCCCAATAAAGCTAACATATTAACGAAAGCTTCTGGAAAATAACCTAGCTCTCTGTATCCTGGAATGATCGTATTAGTTTCTGGGACTTTCCATTGTAAAGGAAATATAGGAAAGTCTAAAAAATTATCTACGTTTCTTTTGCTAAGTTTTCCTTTTCCATCCTCTCTTAATATTAAAGGTAAATGTGCAAAAATAGGCGGGTTCCAACCAAAAGCACGATATAATAACAGGTGTAAAGACATAGATGGGAGCCATTCTTCTCCTCTGATTACATGAGTGATTTTCATTAAATAATCGTCTATAGTATTAGCTAAATGATAAGTAGCTATTCCATTAGATTTTAACAATATTTTATCGTCTAAACTATCTGTGTTTACTACAATATTTCCACGTATCATATCCTCCATTTTCAATTTCTCTCCAGGTGGAATTTTAAATCGAATGACATAGGATGAACCAGAATTTAATTTGGTATATAATTTTTTTTTCGTCATGGTCAAGGAATTGTTCATGTCCATTCTTATACTCGCATTATAGGAAAATGTGAATCCACGATTTTGATATTCCTTTCTTTTTATATAAAGTTCCTTATCTGTGTCAAAAGCGTAATAAGCATGCCCTTTCTCTAATAATTTAGAAATATATAAACGATAAATATTTCCACGTTGAGATTGATGATAAGGTAGATGAATTCCTCCATAACCAGCTCCTTCATCAGGCTCTATCTGGCACCATTTTAATGTTTCCATAATATATGATTCAGAATTAGGAACAAATCTTTTTCGATCCGTATCTTCTATTCTAAGAACAAAGGATCCTCCATATTTTTTAGCAAAAAGATAATTGTATAAAGCGGTCCGTATTCCACCTAAATGTAATGGACCTGTGGGACTAGGAGCAAAACGAACTCTGACAAAATTGTGTTTTTTTGACATCATGAATCTTATTTTCCAATACAAAATTTGGAGAATATGTTTTTGAGGATATCCTCATTTGTTACTTCTCCTGTAATCTCTCCTAAATACCGTAAAGCTTCTTTAATATGTATAGAAACTAAATCTTCTGAAATCCTTTTATTTAAAGCTTCATGAGCTAGCAAAACCTCTTCTAAAGATTTTTTCAAAGCTTCATAATGTCTGTTTTGTATCACAATAATATTTTTTTCTTGTAGTTGTTTTATGAATAAATTACTTAAAGTAGAAAGCATTCTTTTTATTCCGTGATGATTTTTTGCGGAAATTTCAAAAAAATGAGTCACCTTTGACTTTATATTGTATAAGTCATTAAAAGAGGATACATCTGATTTACTAGCAATAGCTAAAATTTTTTTCAGTGGATATTTCTTATGAAGAAGTTGAATTTCATGAAGAATTTTTTTCTGTTTTTTTTTCTCGTTGATAGATGCTTCAAAAAGATATAAGAGAACTTCAGATTCTTGTATCTTTTCCATCGTCTTTTGAACTCCCATCATTTCTATTGGATCTTTGGCTTCTCTAATTCCTGCAGTATCCAAAAAATGAAAATGTATCCCATTCAAAAAAAAATCTCCTTCTACACTATCTCTAGTAGTTCCTTCTATATGAGATATGATAGAACGGTTTTCCTTAATCACGTAATTAAATAACGTCGATTTTCCGACATTTGGTTCTCCAATAATGGCGACATAGATTCCTTTTTTTATCGCATTTCCTAGTGAAAAAGATTCAATTAAATCTCTTAATGTTTTTTCTAAATCCTTTAAAAAAGAAAAAAGTTCTGATCTTTTAGCAAAGATCACATCTTCTTCGGAAAAATCCAATTCCAATTCTAGGAGAGATGCAAAATCCAATAATTTTTTTCGTAAATCTTTAATGGTATGAGTCAAGGATCCTTTTATTTGTTGCAAAGATATTTCATGATAAGCTTTATTTTCCGATAAAATCAGATCTGCTATCGCTTCAGCTTGTGATAGATCTATTTTATTATTTAAAAAAGCACGAAATGTAAATTCTCCAGGACGAGCTAAACGTAATCCTTTTCTGATCAGCAATTGCAATATTTTTTGTTGAATATAATAAGATCCATGACAAGATATCTCTATCATATTTTCTCCTGTATAAGAAGAAGGAGATCTAAATATAGATACTAGCACTTGATCCAATAAAACATTTTCATCCATAATAGATCCTAGATGAATAGTATGTGTGGATTGATTTTCTAATTTTTTTCCAAATATAACAGAAACAAAAATTTTTTCAACAGTGGATATGGAATTATTTCCAGAAATACGAATAACAGAGATAGCACTGGTCCCCACAGGAGTAGCCAAAGCAACAATGGTATCTTCATCGAACATAGGGAAAAAATTCTAAATATAAGGTGGAAAAAAATAAATATTTTTTTTTAATTCGTACATTGTATATAATGTATATCGATAAATTCTACCATCTATTTTATGATACTCTTCAAGAAGTATATTCAGACTATAAAGAATTAGAAAGTCTCTTTTTTTTGCTAACCACTCACGTATTGAAATGTGATAAAACAACAATTATCTTAAAATTAAGTAGAAAAGAAAAAATAGAAGACTATATATACAAAAAATTGATAAGAAAATTATGGGAATTGAAAAAAAATAGACCCATTCAGTATGTAATTGGAAAGGCTTATTTTTTTGGAATGGACTTCATCGTTAATGAAAAAGTCTTTATTCCAAGACCAGAAACAGAAGAACTTGTGTCCTGGATTATACAAGATCACAAAAAAAATAGTGAAAATGTTCAAATATTTGATCTTGGAACAGGAAGTGGATGTATTGGAATTACTTTAAAAAAAAAACTTCCTAAAATACGTCATATTCATGCCGTCGATTTTTCTCCTGAAAGTCTTTTTATAGCAAATATTAATTCCAAATTTCACAAAGAAAAAATTTTTTTAAGAAAAGTGGATATATTGCAAAATTTAATTTCTATTCCCATTCAAAAAAAATATCCTGTTAACATTATCGTAAGTAATCCTCCTTATGTCAGAATCTCTGAAAAAAAATTACTGCATCCGAATATTCTTCAATATGAACCTTTTCAAGCTTTATTTGTTCCTGATGATGACCCATTCATTTTTTATCAAGAAATTATTTCTTGGATCAAAAAAAAATTTACTGAAGGATTAGTATGTGTTTATTTTGAAATAAATCAATTTATTCATCTAGATTTCATTGAATTTATGAAAAAAAATGGATTCATAGATCTGGAAATTAGAAGAGACTTTCAAGGTCTTTTCCGAATGATTCGTGCTATATATTATCAAAAAACATGAAAAAAACATGAAAAATGACAGAAAAGACATCAAAGAAAAAATATCTCAGCTAAGAAAAAAACTTTCAGAATATAATTATCAATATTATACCATGGATACTTCTGAGGTATCTGATTACAATTTTGATAAAAAATTAAGAGAATTATTTCTATTGGAAAAAGAACATCCAGAATTTTATGATCCGAGTTCTCCAACTATAAGAATAGGAGTCGAGGAGACAACACCCTATTCTTCCATTTATTATTATCATAAATATAAAATGTACTCTCTTCAAAACACATATTCTAAAAAAGAGTTAATGACTTGGAAAAAAAGGATTCAAAAATCCATTTCTTCTTCTCTTTCTTTCGTATGTGAACTAAAATATGATGGAGTTTCTATTAATTTAATTTATAAAAACGGATTTTTAACCCATGCTGTAACTCGTGGAAATGGAAAAAAAGGAGAGAATGTCATAGAAAATGTACGGACAATCCAATCCATTCCCATAAAATTAATAGGGGAAAACCATCCTGCATATCTTGAAATACGTGGAGAAATTTTTCTTCCTATAAAAAAGTTTTTAGAAATCAATGCGAAACGCACAATAAGTGGAAAGAATCCTTATGCCAATCCTAGAAATACGGCGAGTAGCACTTTGAAAATTCAGAATAGGAAAGAAGTATATAAACGGACTCTATCTTGTATCGTATACTCTGTCATGGGAAAAAATTTGCCTTTTGATACACAATATCAAGCTTTACAAACCCTACGTAATTGGGGTTTTGAAATATCCGAAAAGGTTTTACTTTGTAAAAAATACAAGGAAATATTCCATTTCCTGGACTATTGGAGTCAATGTAAACACAAATTACCCTATCAGATTGATGGGATCGTCATTAAGGTCAATGAACATCACAATCAATCCATTTTAGGATATACGAATAAATATCCTCGTTGGGCGATAGCTTACAAATTTAGACCAAAAAAATTATCGGAAACAAAACTATTAAACCTGAAATTTCAAGTAGGACGTACTGGAATCATTACTCCTGTAGCCGAGGTGATTCCAAAAAAAATTTCTGGAACAATAGTGAAAAGAGTCACGCTTTATAATGATCATTTTATTCAAAAAATTGGAATCCATTATGGGGATGCTCTTTTATTAGAAAAAGGAGGTGATATTATTCCAAAAGTAGCTAAAATAAATGTAAAAAAAAGATTAATCAATGCCTCTCCTATATATTTCTTAACAACATGTCCCTCATGTAGGAGCCATTTAATAAAAAAAAATGAATTGTTCTACTGTCCTAATCATTTATGTCCTTCTCAAAACATGAGAAAAATACAACATTTTGTGAGTGAAAGAGCTATGAATATAAAAGGAATTGGAAATGAAATGGTAAAAAAATTGTACCAAAAAGGTTTTTTATGTAGTATTTCCGATTTATATCAATTAAAAAAGGAAAAACTGCTTCAAATAGATGGAGTGAAAGAAAAACTAGCAGATTCTTTAATAAAGAACATAGAAAAATCCAAAGATAATTCCTATCAAAAAGTCTTATATGCTTTAGGTATTCCTCATGTAGGAGAATATATTTCTAAAAAATTAACAGAAAAATTTTTGAATATAAATTCCTTAATACAGGCATCTGAACCTCAATTCACCTCTATTTCCGGTATAGGAAAAAAAATTTACGAAAGTATAAAAACTTATTTTTCTATTACTGAAAACAAAAAACTGGTGGAAATCCTGATGAAACATGGATTAAATTTCTCATCTTCATACAAGAAAATTGTAAAAAACCAATCTTCTCCTATTGAAGGAAAATCTTTTTTATTCACAGGAAGATTGTCTAGTATGACCCGTAATAATGCGAAAAAACTAGTAGAACTTTTAGGAGGAAGAGTATTTCATACGGTGAATAACAAAATTCATTTTATTGTTGTAGGAAAAAACTTTGGTTCTAAACTTGAAAAATGTATGAAAAAAAACCATATAAAAATTTTAACGGAAGATATTTTTATTAAGCTCATTGAACAAGGAAAAAAAGAAAAATAAATCAATTATTCATATTGAATAATCCTATCTTCATAAAGAAAATAAGTACGTCATTAGGGTTTTTTTTTTCATATAGAAAACAGTATATTTAACGTGGTGGTTCCTTATAGATAGAACAGGATAGGAATCCACATTTAAGTAAGAAATCTATTTTTTTATGTTACTAAAAAATATATTTACCGAATCTGGATTCGAGTCTGAAGCAGAATTTATTCCTTTAATGAGTCAAGATGAAGAAGATCAGCTTCTTAAAGATGATATTCCGGAACAATTATGTATATTAACAGTGAGAAATATGGTTTTGTATTCCGGAATTGTTTTTCCCATTATAGCAGGAAAAAGTGGATCTATTCAATTATTACAAGATGCTTATGGATTGGATAAAACCGTTGGGGTATTAACACAGAAAAATTCCGGAATAGAAAATCTTAGTGAAAAAGATTTATACTCTATAGGAACAGTGGCTAAAATATTGAAGTTATTGAAAATGCCTGATGGAAATACCACTGTGATTTTACAGGGAAAAAGAAGATTTAAGGTCAGTCGTTTTATTCAAAACGATCCATACTTTAAAGCAGAAATTATTGCTTTAGAAGAAAACAAACCTTCTTGTAAAGATAAGGAATACCTTGCTTTGGTCGAATCCATCAAAGAAATTGCCATAAAAATTATTCAGGATAATCCAAATATTCCATCAGAAGCAAGCATTGCTATTCGTAATATAGAAAGCCCTTCTTTTTTAATCAATTTCGTAGCAGCTAATATGAATTTAGCTACTAGAGACAAACAAAAATTGTTAGAGTACGATGATCTAAAAAAGAGAGCTATGGAGACCCTACGTTTTCTCAATGTCGAACATCAACAAATCAAGTTAAAAAACGATATTCAGTCCCGTGTTCGTAGTGATATGGATCAGCAACAAAGAGAATATTTTCTACATCAACAAATTAAAGCGATACAAGAAGAGTTAGGAGATATTTCTTATGAAAAAGAGATTGATGAAATGCGTGCCAAAGCTTCAAGGAAAAAATGGTCGAAAGAGGCTAAAAAACAGTTTGATAGAGAGTTGCTAAAAATGCAAAGAACTAATCCTCAAATGCCAGAATACACGGTTCAAAGAAATTATCTAGAATTGATGATTGATCTTCCTTGGGGGAAATACTCAAAAGATAGTTTTGATTTAGAATTTGCTCAGAAAATATTAGATAGAGATCATTATGGACTGGAAAAAGTTAAAGAACGTATTATAGAATATTTAGCCGTTTTAAAATTAAGAGGGGATATGCGTTCCCCTATTCTATGCTTTTATGGTCCACCTGGAGTGGGAAAAACTTCTTTGGGTAGATCTATAGCTACTGCACTTAAAAGAAAATACGTACGTATTTCTTTAGGTGGGTTACACGATGAATCTGAGATACGTGGTCATAGAAGAACTTATATTGGAGCTATGCCAGGAAGGCTCTTGCAATCTATACGAAAGGTAGGAACTTCCAATCCTGTTTTTGTTCTTGACGAAATTGATAAAATGGGTTTAGGAGCAAATGGAGATCCTTCTTCTGCCATGTTAGAAGTTTTGGATCCAGAACAAAATACCTCGTTTTACGACAATTTTTTGGAAATGGGTTATGATTTATCCAAAGTATTGTTTATCGCTACAGCAAATTCTCTTTCTAATATACAACCAGCTCTTATAGATAGAATGGAGGTTATAGAGATGAATGGATATACGGTAGAGGAAAAAACCCAAATTGTCAAAAAACATATCCTCCCTAAACAATTAAAAGAAAATGGATTGAGAAAATCTGATTTAGTACTTGGAAATCAACAAATTGAAAAAGTGATAGAAAGTTATACCAGAGAATCTGGTTTGAGAACTTTAGAAAAACATATGGCAAAATTAGCACGTTATGCTGCTAAGCATATTGCTATGGATAGGAAATATGTGAAACGTTTAAGTATTGAAAAAATAGAGGAAATTCTTGGAATTCCAAATGATCCGGATCGTTATGAAGAAAATAAAGTTCCAGGCGTTGTGACAGGTTTAGCTTGGACTAATTTTGGTGGAGATATTTTATACATCGAATCCAGTTTATCCAAGGGAAAAGGAAATTTAAGTATTACTGGAAATTTAGGAGAAGTCATGAAAGAATCCGCTACAATCGCCTTGCAATATATTAAAGCTCATTATAAGGATTTTAACATAGATCCAAAAATGTTCGAAGAACAAAATGTACACGTTCATGTTCCTGAAGGGGCTGTCCCTAAAGATGGTCCATCTGCAGGAATTACTATGTTAACTTCGTTAGTATCAAGTTATACTAAAAGAAAATTAAGGCCTCATTTAGCTATGACAGGAGAAATTACTTTAAGAGGAAAGGTTCTTCCAGTAGGAGGAATAAAAGAAAAAATTCTAGCTGCTAAACGGGCTAATATAAAAGAAATTATCCTTTCACAGGATAATAAAAAAGATGTAGAAGAAATTAAACAAGACCACTTAAAGGGATTAACCTTTGATTATGTTAGAGACATGAATGATGTGATTCATTTAGCCCTGATATAGATAGAATTATGAATGACAATAAGAAGAATTATTCAGTTTCTAGAGACCAGTTAATGCAACTAGGGAAAAAATACGGAACTCCTCTTTATATATATGATTCTGAAAAAATAGAAAGACAATATATAAAGATGAAGAAGGCTTTTAGTGAAGTTCCACATTTAAGAATTAACTATGCTTGTAAAGCAAACACTAATTTGAATGTTTTAAAATTTTTACAAAAGTTAGGAAGTGGATTAGATACCGTTTCTATTCAAGAAGTAGAACTAGGGTTAAGAGCTGGATTTTCTCCAAAACATATTATATTCACTCCAAATTGTGTCTCTATACAAGAAGTAAACAAAGCCGTTTATTTCGGAGTGCGAATTAACATAGATAATCTATCTATTTTAGAACAGTTTGGAAGTGATAATCCGAATTATCCTGTAGGAATCAGAATCAATCCTCATATTATGGCAGGAGGAAATTATAAAATTTCAGTTGGACATGTCGATTCGAAATTCGGAATATCTTACTATCAAATTCCTCATCTGAAAAGGATATTAAAAAATACAGGACTAAAAATAGAGGGATTTCATATGCATACAGGGTCTGATATCTCAGATATAGAAGCATTTTTACAAGGAGCTCAAGTAATATTTCAAATAGCTTTAAATTTTACAGATATTGATTATATAGATTTTGGAAGTGGATTTAAAGTTCCATATACAAAAAATGATATAAAAACGGATTTGAATTTTTTAAGTCGTTCCATTATAGAAAAGTTTGAAACTTTTTGCAAAGTGTATGGAAAAAAATTGACTTTGATATGGGAACCAGGAAAATTTTTGGTTAGTGAATCTGGGTACTTTTTAGTTCATGTTAATGTCATTAAACATACCACTTCTACAGTATTTGCTGGAGTAGACTCCGGTTTTAATCACTTTATTCGTCCCATGTTTTATGATGCTTATCACTGCATTGAAAATATTTCTAATCCTAACGGACGTTCTCGTTTCTACACAGTGGTAGGATATATTTGTGAGTCGGATACATTTGGATTCAATCGTCAAATTGCAGAAATCCGTGAAGGGGATATTTTATGTATTAAAAATGCAGGAGCTTACTGTTTTTCTATGTCCTCTAATTATAATTCTCGTTATAGACCTTCTGAAGTTATGATTGTCAAAGGACAAGATTTTCTGATTAGAAGAAGAGAAACTATGCAAGATCTTCTTAGAAATATTGTAGAAATACAAATTTAGGAGAGATGGCAGAGTGGTTAATTGCGTCGGTCTTGAAAACCGTTGAGGTTTTGACCTCCGGGGGTTCGAATCCCTCTCTCTCCGCTAATTAATGATGTGATGACGGATGAAAAAATATTTGTATATGATCTAATTCATTCCTTAAAACTTTTTGTTTTTCATCAAAAAAGGATGAAGATACAGGATCCTTTTTTTTTATAGAATATTGTAAGTATAGTTTATCATTTTTTTTTACTGGAATTTTGAAATGAAAGTTTCCTTTTAAATCTAATTTGGAGATCTTTTTATCCTCATCATTTATAAAATCTTTGAAATAAGTTTTATACTTTAAAAAATTATTAATAAATACATCTACTCCATAACTTATAGTGTGATATTTTTTTTTTTCATTCTGAATATTACTCAATCTTATAGTGCCCCATATTAAAAAATATCCATCTAAAGGAGCTTTTATTATATTATCAGAAATAAAAAATCCTAATTCGGATGAATTACGATTTTTTTCATGATAATGAAATATGGAATTTTCATCCATATTTTGGAAATATTCTGGATTTTTTAATAAATTATCGTCATTACATGAAAAAAATAACAAAAATAAGACAAATAGTAACTTATTTTTCATAAGTCACTTTTCCTAATTTTTCTAGTTGTTTTTCAACACTTTTATTTGTTATTTTGTTAAATAACAATGTAGACTTTCCTAAAACATGTCCTGGACATAAAATTTCTTCCACATTTTCTATTTTTTTCCAAAAAAAAACTTCCAAACGAAGCATTTTTAATAATTTATTGGCCGTATATGGAAGAAAAGGCTCTGCTAATTGCGCTAACATTCCAACGATTTGTAAAGAAACGTAAAGAATAGTCTCTACCCGTCGTTCCTTTTTTACATTCCAAGGTTCCTCTTCCGTTAAATACTTGTTTCCAAGCCTAGCTAAATCCATAAAACAAATTAAAGCTTCACGAAATCGAAAGGATTCGATCAAATCACCTATATTATCCGGATATCTACTGATTTTTTTTAAAATAGATTTATCGGTGATGGAAAAAAGACCAGGATTGGGAACAATCCCATTGTTGTATTTTTGAATTAAAGTCAGACTACGATTAACAAAATTTCCTAATATAGCTACCAACTCCGTATTATTTATTCTTTGAAAATCCTTCCAATTAAAATTGTTATCTTTTTTTTCTGGCATATTAGCTATAAGAATGTAACGAAGTGTATCTTGTTGATTGGGAAAATCCCTTAAGTATTCATGAAGCCATACCCCCCAATTTCTAGAAGTAGAAATTTTTTCATTTTCTAAATTGAGGAATTCATTAGCAAGGATTTTATCCGGTAAAATATATCCATGATTATATGCTTTAAGTATAGATGGAAAGATGATGCAATGAAATACAATATTATCTTTTCCTATAAATTGAATTAATTTTGTCCTTTTATCTTTCCAATAAGGTTTCCAGTCTTTCTTTTTCCGTTTTGCCCATTCTATAGTAGAAGAAATATAACCTATAGTTGCCTCAAACCATACATATAAAACTTTTCCTATCTCTTTTGGAATAGGAATTCCCCAATCCAGATCTCTTGTAATAGCACGAGGCTGTAACCCTTGATCTAACCAAGATTTAGCTTGTCCATAAACATTCACTTTCCAATCTTGTTGATGATCCGTTAAAATCCATTTTTTCAAAAAATTTTGATATTCATTTAATGGAAAATACCAATGTTTAGTTTTTTTCAAAACGGGAGTGCTTCCACTTATAGTAGACATAGGACTGATTAATTCTTCAGGACTTAACGAAGAACCACAACTTTCGCATTGATCTCCATAAGCTTCCTTATGTTCACAATGAGGACAAATTCCAGATATATATCTATCCGCTAAAAATTGTTTAGCTTGATTATCATAGTATTGTTCAGATACTTTTTCAAATATTTTTTTTTCTTTATGTAGCTTTTTGAAAAAAGAAGTAGAAATTTTTTGATGAATAACTGTAGAAGTTCTGGAATAGTTATCAAAATGTATTCCAAAATTGTCAAAACAATCTTTAATCATGAAATGATATTTATTGACTATTTCTTTAGGAGTCGTATTTTCTTTTTTAGCTTGTATCGTAATAGGTACGCCATGTTCATCGGAACCACATATAAAAATAACCTCTTTTTTTTTCCGTCTAAGATAACGAACAAAGATATCTGCAGGTAAATATACCCCAGCTAAATGTCCTATATGAATGGGTCCATTAGCATATGGAAAAGCAGCAGTTACTGTATATTTATTATTTGATTTTTTCATACATCTAGCATAGATAATAGGAAAACGGTTGTGATTAAAAACCCCTTTTTCCTACATATTTACATAATAAAAATAAAATATGAATAATAAAAAATTATTTTTAATAGATACATACACGATTCTTTATCAAGGCTATTATGCATATATAAAAAATCCTCTTTTTACTTCACAAGGAATAAACACTTCTCCTATCATACATTTTACTTATTTGTTAATTAATACTTTAAATGAGGAAAAACCCTCTTATATGGCCGCTTTTTTTGATACCAGTCAAAAAACTTTTCGCAAAAAAGAATATCCTAAATATAAAGCTCATAGAAAAAAAACTCCAAGAGATATTTCTATTGCTATGCCTTATGTTATAAATATTTTAAAGTCTTTTCGAATTTCATCCTTTTACGCAAAAGATGGATACGAGGCAGACGATCTCATCGGAACTATAGCAAAAGAAGCAGAAAAAAAAGGATATATGATTTATATAATTACTTTGGACAAAGATTTTAGCCAACTTGTCACAAAAAACATCCATATTTATAGACCTCCTTTTAAAGGAAATCCGAAAAAAATATTAGGAATTGAGGAAATAAAAGAAAAATTTGGAGTGATAGAGCCTAAACAAGTTATAGATTTATGGAGTATGATGGGAGATTCTTCTGACAATATCCCAGGATTACCAGGAATAGGAGAAAAATATGCTAGAAAATTTATTCAAAAGTATGGAAGTCTTGAAAAATTTTTAAATTCGACCCATGATCTTAGCGGAAAGATTAAAAAAAATATTGAAAATAATAAAGAATTAGGTATTCTATCTAAAAGATTAGTAACCATTGTTACTAATGTTCCCCTTTTTTATTTTCAAGAGGAAAAATTTTATGTCAAAAAACCCAATTGGAATTCCATAAGAAAAATATTTTGTGAACTTGAATTTCAAAGATTATTAAAAAAGGCTTACCAATTTATTCTTTACAAAAGAAAAGAATGGAATGATCACCCATTCCATTCTTAATTTGATTTTATATAAAATTTATGTTTTTTCATATACTTCCATACTTTTGGTTGAAGCAAAGGTTTTATATTCTTTCCTTTTTGAATAGAATTTCGAATAAAAGAAGAAGATATTTCAATCATAGGCGCTTTCAAAAGATAGATATTTTCCTTTTTAAAAAAATGATTAGAGAAATAACCAATACGGGGGTACACAAAAATATCATATTTATTTAAAATAATTTTATAACTCTTCCATTTTTTTAATGAATATAAAGTATCTCTTCCTATAATGAGAGTAAATTTATCTTTAGGATATTTTTTCTCTATTACATCAAGCGTATGAATCGTATAAGAAGGAGAATATCCAGATTCTATATCTAGAACACTCATTTTTTTATAATCTTCAACGGCGATGCGTACCATCTTCATTCTATGGACATAATCTAAAAGATCCGTTTTTTTTTTAGTGGATTTTTTGGAGAAACCACAAACCAAATATGATCGATATCCAAAAATTCTACTATGTGATTAGCAAGGATTACATGACCTAAATGAATGGGATTAAATGATCCAAAAAAAAGTCCTATTTTCATGCTGATACAAAAAAAATATCGAGCGGAATTCTCGATATTTTTATTTTCATATTGTTTTAAAATAATTTGATGCGATAATTTAATCCCAAAGCCATATAATGAGCATTCTTATCTTCTTGTTTTATCAAATCGATATAATTAACTTGTTGTTTTTGATATAAAAAATATAAACTTAAATCATCCTTACAAGGCATGTATTCTATCCCACCATAATAAGTATATGCTTTTTTGAGTAATTGATCTTGAAGCAGTCCATAAATTTCATGAATGTCTTTTTTAGATCTTCCAACTTCATATACTCCTTTCGCAAAGAAATTCCATTTCGGAATGAAATTATACTTAAATTTGAGAAAATAAGTTTTATATTTTATAGAGGCAAAATCCTTATAACTATTATTTATAGAACGGAAAATTTTTGTAAAATAACCGTTTTTTTCTATATCCTCATCACTCAATATGTAATCTGCTTCTATAGAAATCGGTTTCAAATCTAATTTACTACCCAATGCTAATAATTTCCAAAATTTATCCTTTTCACTTTCTTGAAAAATAGAATAAGACGATCTACTTTGAATGGTGTTATTAAATAAATTCCAATTCCAACTCGCCGAATATCCCATAGGATGATTGACTTTATCCGGGTACATTTCTTCATCTAATTTTCGAGAATGGCTATTTACAATCTGGAACTGTAATTCTTGATGTTTTTTCGGAGTATAAATAAAATTTATTCCAACAGGATTTTCCTTGTTTTTGTGTATATCAGGATACTGATAGATATGAAGATCTTTAGAGTTATATTCCATACTTCCAAAAGAAGCTGCTTGTTTTCCTATCAATAACGATAGTTGATCATTGTACTTATATTTCAAATAAGCCAAATCAATGATGATGGGATCATATATCCGATGGTCTTCCGTATTATCTAGATCATCATCCTTATCCACATGGTCTTTCTTATTAAATTTTTGTACAAAACGATAACTGATTTTATCATTCGCCTTTCCTATCAGGTCTAATTTCAAAGATTCTGTAGAAAAAGGAGATCCATCAAAAACATCTTTCTCTACTGTAGAATGAATACTACTCGTAAAATCTATGTACATATTAAAATTACGATGGGGATTTACATCTGTTTTCATTGTTTGTCTTAGCTTTTCTCCTTTTTTTATCATTTCACTATGGACATTATGCCAAGGATAAAAAAATCCTAAAACAATAAAAAAAGAGATCATTCTTGTTTTTTTCATTTTTTTTTAATATTTATCGCAATGTTTTTATAATAGAATAGGTCTAATATAGCATAAAAAACTTTTTTTTCAAAGAAAGGGTCATTAATTATCCATAATTATGGATATAAAGATGGAAATTCAAATTCAAAAACATGTACAAAAATCCTAAAAACAGAGAGAAAAAAAATATCATTAGAACTATTTTTGGATTTTTTTTATTAGGAAATAGTCTTTTCTTATTTTTAAGTTTTTTCTCTTTTCTTTTTCATTGGAAAAATGATCAAAGTCAACTATATAAACTTTTTGATAAAGAAATAAGAGCAGAAAATTTACTTGGAAAAATAGGAGCTATCCTATCTCACTGTTTTATATCCTGTGGAATAGGAATTAGTGCCTTTTTTTTCCCATTATTATTATTTCTCACAGGATTAATAATCCTTTTCGGAGGACGAATTCTACGGAATAAGTATCAATCCATAATATATCATTTTCTATTTTTCAGCATATGGCTCCCTATAACCTTTTATATGATTATTCCTGAAAATGGAATATTAAGTGGGGTTTTTGGTTTTGAAATAGGCAATTTTTTGATCAGTTTATTTGGAAAGGTCGGACTAGTATTTCTTGTCATTACAAGTATCATCCTTTATTCCATCATCATATTTCGGATTACTACTCCAAAGTTAAAAAATGGAATAAAAAAAAAAATACAATATCTCCATGAAGATATAGGGTGGATAATCCAATTATGGGAATCATTAAAAAAAAAATTTTTTAATGATAGAAAAACGGATTTATCTATTGATAATCCTCCATTTTTTGATAAAAAAATAAAAAGTTCTATCATAAATCATCCTCAGACTTCTATACTTGATTCTTATAAAAATGAATATGTGATATCATCATATATGTCTAAAAAAGATTTGGAAAATAATAAAAAAAAAATTATTCATATCCTCAACTATTATAAGATAGGAATAGAGAAAATTAAAGCAACTATAGGGCCGACTATCACATTATACGAAATATTTCCTCAAGTAGGCGTACGTATTTCCAAAATCAAAAACTTAGAAAAAGAGATAGCTTTAAATTTATCCGCTTTATCTATAAGAATCATAGCTCCCATACCTGGAAAAGGTTCTATAGGGATAGAAATCCCCAATAATAAACGTTCTACCGTATATATGAAAAATATCCTTAATTCTGAAGAAAGTTTCAAAAAGAGTTATAAAATGGAACTCCCTATTTCTTTAGGAAAAACCGTATTTAATGAAATTTTTATGATAGATTTAGCCAAGATGCCACATCTACTTATAGCAGGATCTACTGGACAAGGAAAGTCAGTTGGATTAAATACTATGATAATCTTTTTATTATATAAAAAAAAACCAGAAAATATCAAATTTATTTTGATCGATCCAAAAAAAGTAGAATTATCTATCTATAAGAAAATTTCTAAATCTTATTTTGCTTTTTTACCTAATTCTATAAATCCGATCATTACAAACATACATGAAGTAAGAGATATCTTAAATTCTTTATGCAAAGAAATGGACAATAGATATTCTCTTTTGGAAAGAGCTATGGTTAGAAATATTCAAGAATACAATGGACAATATGAAAAAAAATATCATTTACCTTATATTATCCTAATTATTGATGAATTTGCAGATTTAAGTCTTTCTTTTAAAAAGAAACAAATAGAAATATATATAACTCGTTTAGCACAATTAGCTCGTGCTGTGGGTATTCATTTGATTATAGCTACACAAAGACCCTCTGTTGATGTAATTACTGGATTAATTAAATCTAATTTTACCGCAAGAATTGCATTTAGAGTAAGTTCTAAAATAGACTCTATAACCATCCTAGATCGTACGGGAGCGGAACAATTAATTGGAAAAGGAGACCTTTTATTTTCTAATAAGAATGAACTAATTCGGTTACAATGTCCTTTTATAGACCTATCAGATATTCAAAAAATAGTTGATTTTTATGGAAAAAATACTTTTCAAAAAAACGGATATTTTTTCTTACCAGAACCGGATGATAGATGAGTAAAATACTTTTCTTATATTAGAAAAAAAAATACATGAGTATAAGGATTCAAATAAAAAAACTAGATCTATACATGATCCGTTTATTTATGGCTCCTTTTTTAATCATTTTTTTTTCTATTTTTTTTGTATTTATTGTTCAATTTTTTTGGAGTAAAGTGGATGAATTAACAGGAAAAAATATTAACATTTTAATTATCCTAAAGTTTATATATTATTTTGGCATTTCAATTATCCCGTTAGTCATCCCCATTTCTATATTGCTAACTTCTATCATGACTTACGGATATATATCTGAAAATCAAGAGATAATAGCTATTACATCTTCTGGAATATCCCTTTTTAGAGTCATGAAACCTCTTTTATGCATCACATTACTTCTATCCGTGGGACTATATTTTTTTTCTGATTTTTCCATTCCAGAGGCAAAAAGAAAAGCTCAAAAACTAGGATATCAAATTTCAATAACTCATCCATCTATGAGGTTAAAAGAAGGAGTTTTTGTTAATCTTTTTCCAGATTTTTTCATAAAAATAGGTAAAATAGGTAAAAATAGTAATTTACTAGAAAAAATATTCATTTTTTTTTACGGAAAAAATTTAGCTATCAATACGATCCTTGCCGAAAAGGGAGTTTTAATCCAAAATAAAAAGGATGGGGGCTTTCAAATTAAACTCATGAAGGGTTTTTTCTATAGGGATAATTCTTATGATGGAAAAACTTATTCGTATCAAATGGTCCATTTTGATTCTTTCATTCAATCTTTTAAAAGACCATTAATAGAATACAAAAACCTAGATGATTATTATGATGATTCCTATAAAACTCTTGATACAAAAAAACTGATGGAAAAAATACATTTTTTAAAAAAAGAAAATTGTCAATTGGATTCTTATTTTCATAAATATAATTATGACTACCTTTTTCAGAAAAAAAAAAATTTTTTCAAAATGTCCAAGAATAGATCTATTCTCCTACACAGGAAAATGATAGATCATTTATCCCTTTTAATAAATCAACTTCAATATCAAAAAAAATTTTTTCAGGATAGAAAAAAATACTTAGCCAAGCATCAGTTCGAATTACATAAAAAATTTACCTTTCCAGTAACATGCATTATAATGTTTCTTATTGGAGCTCCACTAGGAGCTATCATCAGGAAAGGAGGTATGGGACTTCCTACCATTATAGCCATAATTATATTCATTATTTATTATACTTTACTTACCATTACACAAAATCAAGGAGAAAAAGCGAAAATATGGCCATGGATGGGAGCATGGATTCCAAATTTTGTTTTTTTCCCACTGAGTATATGGATTGCTTATAAAACGGTCATGGATGATTTTTATTATAGCTAAAACTAAAATATAGGATTTATTATATGGTTTTTTATTCTTCTGATAAAGACATTTGGAATCTAAATTGTATAGAATCTGCTTTGCAGGATATACAAGATGGAAAACTTATTATTGTGGTGGATGATAAGAATCGTGAAAATGAAGGAGATTTTGTCGTGGCCGCAGAAAAAGTCACCCCAAAAATTGTCAATTTTCTAGTTACTCATGGTAGAGGATTAGTTTGTGTTTCCTTAACAGAGGAAAAATGTGATCAATTAGAACTTCAAATGATGGTGGAAAATAACACAGATCCTAGAAAAACAGCTTTTACAGTATCCGTAGATCTACGAGGTGATGGCGTCAGTACAGGTATATCTGTTTCAGATAGAGCTAAGACCATATTGGCACTAGTTCACGAAGTCAAACCAGAAGCCTTTAACAAGCCAGGTCATATTTTCCCTCTTCGCGCAAAAAAAGGAGGTATCTTAGAAAGACCCGGACATACAGAAGCGGCAATAGATATAACTAGAATGGCAGGATGTATACCTGGAGGGGTATTGGTAGAAATACTGAATAAAAACGGATCTATGGCACGTCTTCCACAATTAATTCAAATAGCTAAAAAATTTCATATGAAAATTATATCTATAGAAGATCTAATCAAATATAAAATAAAAAACAACATATAAAGAAGCTTAAATCATGCGGTCTGGACGGGACTTGAACCCGCGACCCCATGCGTGACAGGCATGTATTCTAACCAACTGAACTACCAGACCGACAAAAAGTATTAAATTAAAGCTTCTAATTTTTTTCTGATATCTTCCTTAGAAGCCACTCCAATATGCATATCTTTTTTTTCTCCGTTTTTAAAAAAAAACATGGTAGGAATACTACGTATCCCATATTGAGAAGAAGTTTTTGGGTTATTATCTACATTTAACTTAACGACCAATGCTTTCCCTATATATTCAGTAAATATATCTTCTAATATAGCAGATAATGTTCTACATGGAGCACACCATGGAGCCCAAAAATCCACCAAAACAGGTTTATTCGATTCAAAAACAATTTTTTCAAAATTATCATCGTTTATTTCTTGTATCATACTTTTTCCGTTTAAACAAGAACAAATTTACCTTTTTTGTTTTAAAATTGAAAGTCTTTTAACAAACGGATATAAATATCTATTCCATCTGTGATTTCCGAAATACGGATATACTCATTTGTCGTATGAGAACGTTCGCTATCTCCTACACCCATTTTAATAGTTGGAAAAGACATAATACTTTGATCCGAAAGAGTAGGAGATCCATAAATTTTTCTCCCTATTAACTTAGCTTTTAATACAATTGGATGCGATGAATTTATGAAAGAAGAATTTGAATGAGAAGAACGTGGTTTTATTTTAGAATGAATTTTTTTTCGAATCATTTCAATCAATTCATCATTTGCATATAATTCATTGGTTCTAATATCTATGACAAAAGAGCAAGAATCTGGGATTACATTATGTTGTATCCCTCCTTGTATTTGAGTGACTGTTAATGTAGGGGGACCTAGCAATTTCGACTTTCGATCAAACTGAATATTTCTTAAACATTCTATATCTTCTGTAGCTACATAGATAGCATTCACCCCGATATCTCTTGCAGAATGTCCTGTTTTTCCTTCCGCTAGGCAATCTAAAACTATTAATCCTTTTTCTGCAATAGCTACTTGCATTTTGGTTGGTTCTCCTATTATCCCTAAATCTATTTCTCCTAATTCAGATAAAATAGATCTAACACCTAATGGTCCAGAAATTTCCTCTTCTGCTGTAATAGAAAGTAGCAATTTGTAAGGTAATACAGAAAAACTGTTTAAGTATATAAAAGTGGAAATTAATGAAACGACAGAAGCTCCCGCATCATTACTTCCTAAACCTATTAATTTATCTCCTTGTTTGATAGCCGTAAAAGGATTTGTTTTCCAGTTTTTTCCTGGTTTCACTGTATCATGATGAGAATTTAATAAAATAGTACGAATATTTTCTTTTTTAGCATCATAATTAGTATTTTCAGTCCATATATTGTTATATTTTCTTTTTATATGGAATCCATATTTAGAAAGATAGTCCTCTATCAGAAAAGATACTTTTTTCTCTTGCTTAGATACAGATGGCGTATTGATCATTTTTATAAGAAGTTGTATAGCTTCTTTTTTTAATATTTTTAAATCTACTACAGACATAAAACGGTCTTATTATTCACGTCATTTAAATAATAAGGTTGACCGATACTGACCTTAGATACTCCATTTTTTAATGCAAAAAAAGCATTTTCCAATTTCGGAATCATTCCATTTTTAATAGTATGATTTTTTTTTATTGTTTGAAATAAACGAAAATCTATTTTTTTATAATACGATTCAGCATCATGTAAATATCGTAATACTCCCTTTTTTTCAAAACAAAAATGCAGTTCTATCTCATCACCTTCTTTGGTTAATGATATGGCTATCCCTGCTGCTATAGTATCTGCATTAGTATTTAAAAGAACCCCTTTTCCATTATGAGTAATAGAACAAAATACAGGAACAATCTGTTTTTTCAAAAGAAATTTTATAAAAGAAGTGTTAACACTTCTGCTGTTGATATCACCGACGTATCCATAATCAATATCCGTGTCGGTTTTTTTTAAACGAAAGGAAGACTTTATACTATTTCCATCTGCTCCACATAATCCCAAAGCATTACAGTCAGAAGATTGCAATTTAGCTATAATGTTTTTATTTATTAAACCTGCATAGGTCATAACCACTAGATCAAGAGTTTCTTTATCCGTAATCCTTCTTCCTTGCATAAATTTTGGAGTAATTCCCATTTGATCAGCAATAAAGTTCGCCTTACTTCCTCCTCCATGAACGAATATTTTATTCCCTTGTAGTTGCAAAAATGACTCTAAAGAAGCATGAAGCCATTTTTGGTCATTAATTAAATTTCCTCCAATTTTTACTATATGGATTTTCATGATAAAGATTGTAAAATTTTCAAAAAAATTATTTGTGCAGCATAAATTCTATTTTCTGCTTGTTGCAAAACAATGGAATTTTGACTATCCAAGACGGCATCTTCCACTACCATATTTCTTCTTACAGGTAAACAGTGCATAAATTTAGCTTGATTAGTCAACTTCATTTTTTTTTCAGTAATCATCCAACTAGAACTAGAACAAAGTATTTTTCCATAATTTATATAACTGCTCCAGTTTTTTGCATAGATAAAATCTGCATTTAAAAATGCTTCATTTTGGTTATGGGTAGTATAAATTCCGTTAGAAAATTTTTTACACAAATCGTACTTTTCAGGAAAAGTAATGAGAAAATCTATTTCTTCTATTTTTGATACCCATTGAGAAAGAGAATTTGCTACGGAATGCGGTAATGGTTTTATGTGAGGTGCCCAACTTAATACCACTTTACATTTTTTTTTATCCGAAAATGGTCTTATTTCTGCGATAGTCATCACATCCGCTAACGATTGTAAAGGATGTAATGTGGCACTTTCCATGTTTATTACTGGCACTTTAGAATAATCCAAAATATTATTAAAAATTACTTCTTGATAATCCTCATCTCTGTCTAAAAGATTGGGAAAAGTTCTTACGGCTAGAATATCACAATAAGTACTCAGGACAGAAATAGCTTCTTTGATATGTTCTTGAGTATTTCTCATGACATTTCCATCATTCATTTCTATTTTCCAGGAATCTTGATGAATATCTAATACCCAAGTATTACATCCTAAGTTAAAAGCCGCTTTTTGACAACTAATCCTTGTACGTAAACTAGGATTAAAAAATACCAATCCAATTGTTTTATTTTTTCCAATATGTTGAAAACAATAAGGATCTTTCTTCAAATTAATTGCTTCTTTAATGAGATCAGACACATTGAATACATCTTCTACGCTAAAAAATTTTTTCATAAATTCATTTATTCATATTCATCCCAAGCTGTTATAAATAATTGATCCATAGATAAATGACAAAAAGCTTGTATAAAAGCCTTTGCTAAACGTGTATTAGTAAGTAGAGGAATATTAAAATCCACGGAAGAACGTCTTATAGCATAATCATTATCCAACTCGGATTTACTTAAATTTTTGGGAATATTAATAATCAGATCCAATTTTCTATCCTTTATCAAGTCAAGAACATTTGGATCTTTTCTAACATTTGGCCAATGGACTCGTATAGATGGGATCCCATAATCAGACAAAAAATTATTTGTTCCTTCTGTCGCAAATAATATATATCCTCTTTGATGCAAAAGTTTCACCATATCTAAAAGATCTAATTTCGATCCCATTGGTCCTCCTGATATAAGAATATTTTTTTTTGGAATAGTATAACCAACAGAAAGCATAGATTTTAAAAGTGCTTCATCAAAAGTATATCCTAAACATCCTACTTCCCCAGTAGAGGTCATATCTACCCCTAAAATAGGATCCGCATCTTGCAAACGGGAAAAAGAAAATTGTGAGGCTTTTATTCCTAAGAAATTTGTTGTAAAGAAATTAGGTTCCTTTTTATTCTTTTTCTTTCCAAGAAGAACTTGTGTCGCTAGTTCTATCATATTGAAATGAGATACTTTTGATACGAAAGGAAAACTCCTAGAGGCTCTCAAATTGCATTCAATTACTTTTACTTCATTATCTTTAGATAAAAATTGAATATTAAAAGGTCCAGATATATTAAAATATTTGGCGATTCTTTTAGATATACGAACTATTTCTTTTAATGTAGATAAATATAGATTGTGCGGAGGATATACTAACGTAGCATCTCCTGAATGCACTCCAGCAAACTCTACATGTTCTGATATCGCATAATATAAAATATCCCCAGTTTGAGAAACTGCATCTAATTCAATTTCTTTGGCATTTTTTATAAACTCTGTAATAACCAATGGGTGCTCTGGAGAAACCGATACTTTATCTCTAAGATAACGATGAAGTTCTTCCTGATTAGAAATCACATTCATATCCGCACCTGATAGAACATAGGAAGGTCTAACTAATATAGGATAGTCTACTTCTTCTACAAATTGATAAATTGTTTCAAAATCTGATAACTCTTTCCATTTAGGTTGCCCTATCCCTAAATGATCCATAGCATGAGAAAATTTGTATCTATTTTCCACTTCGTCTATAGAAAGTGGAGAGGTTCCTAATATCTTTACTTTGTTTTCATAAAGCTTTAAAACCAAATTATTGGGTATTTGTCCTCCCATAGACACTATGGTTCCTTTTGGTTTTTCTAAATCAATAATATCTAAAACACGTTCTAAAGTTAACTCCTCAAAATATAATCTATCACACACATCAAAATCAGTACTAACTGTTTCTGGATTGTAATTAATCATTATAGATCTATAAGATTCTTTCTTAATAGCATTTAATGCACTGACACAACACCAATCAAATTCTACACTACTTCCAATTCTATAAACTCCAGATCCTAATGTAATTACAGATTTTTCATCATTCTCGTAAAGAACGTCGTGCTGAATGGAATGATAAGTCAAATACAAATAATTTGTATATGCTGGATATTCAGAGGCTAAAGTATCAATTTGTCGAACATATGGGATGATACTTCTTTTTTTTCTATATTTTCTTATTCTTTTTTCTAGATCATAAATACTCTCATCCTTCTCTTTTTGATGAATAAAAATACTAGCTATTTGCATATCAGAAAAACCTTCTTTCTTAGCTTTACGGAATAATTCATCTGGAATATTCATCCAATTTTCATAAGAAGAAATTTCTTTTTTTGTTTGAAAAATGTTATCTAACTGGTATAAAAACCATGGATCTATTTTTGTTAAATCATGGATCTCTTTGATAGAAAGACCTTCTTCTAAAGCTTCTTCTAGAAATAGAATTCTTTGATCGGTAGGTTTTTTCAAAGCATCTTGAAGCATATGAATGGACCCTATTTTTTTTTTATTTGTATTTATAAATCCTAACATTCCAATATCTAACATACGAATACCTTTCTGTAATGCCTCCTCAAAAGATCCTCCAATAGCCATAACTTCTCCTACACTTTTCATACTACTTCCAATTATATTGGAAACCCCATAAAATTTTTTCAGATCCCACCTAGGAATTTTGCACACAACATAATCCAATGCGGGTTCAAAAAAAGCATAAGTAGTTTTAGTCACAGAATTTTTTAATTCATGTAATCCATATCCTATAGCTAATTTTGCAGAGACAAAAGCTAAAGGATAACCAGTTGCTTTAGAAGCAAGAGCGCTAGAACGAGATAAACGAGCGTTCACTTCAATAACCCTATAATCTTCCGATCTTGGATTTAAAGCAAATTGAACATTACACTCTCCTACTATCTCAAATTTTCTGGCTATCTGTAGAGATAATTGTCTTAATTTATAATATTCTGAATTTGTTAAAGTTTGCGATGGTGCTACTACAATACTTTCTCCTGTATGAATCCCTATTGGATCAAAATTTTCCATATTGCATACAGCAATACTGCTATTGTATTTATCTCTAACTATTTCATACTCTATCTCTTTCCATCCTTCTAAATACTCTTCTACAACTACTTGAGAAGAATAAGAAAAAGCCTTATTGACAATTTTTGTTAAATCATGAATATCTTTTGCAAAACCACTTCCTAAACCTCCAAGAGTGTAAGCTGATCTAATTATAACAGGAAAACCAATCTCTAAAGCATAGGATATGGCATGATCCATGGAATACACTACAAAACTTTTTGCCGTTTTTATATTCATACGGTTCAATCTATTTCGAAATAGATTTCTATCTTCACTCTGTATAATCGATTCAATAGACGTTCCTAAAACTTGAATTTCATATTTTTTTAGAATACCTTCTTTAAAAAGTTGAATTCCACAATTCAATGCCGTTTGTCCTCCAAAAGACAGCAAAATTCCTTTCGGTTTTTCCTTCTCAATAACCTTTTTTATAAAGAAAGAAGTGATAGGAAGAAAATAAACTTTATCAGCCACTTCTTTCGAAGTTTGAACAGTGGCAATATTTGGATTAATTAATATTGTATAAATACCCTCCTCTTTAAGGGCTTTTAAAGCTTGTGTCCCAGAATAATCAAATTCACCTGCTTCTCCTATCTTTAATGCTCCTGATCCCAGGATTAGTACTTTATCTATTTTCATACTTGGAAGATTCTTTTATTTTCCATAGAATTGATAAAAATATCGAACAAAAACTCAGTATCTATAGGTCCACTTGATGCTTCTGGATGAAATTGTACCGAAAAAAAAGGTTTGCAATCATGAATAATTCCTTCGCAAGTGTTATCATTTAAATTCTTAAAGAACATTTTCCACTCTTTAGAAATATTTGTAGTATCCAAAACATATCCATGGTTTTGTGATGTGATAAAATTTTGTCCTTTTTCTAGTAATACGACTGGTTGATTATGTCCTCTATGTGCATACGGAAGCTTGTAAGTATCTCCTCCTGCAGCAATCCCCAAAAGTTGATTTCCTAAACATATTCCAAATATAGGTCGTTCTTTTTTCATGGCTTGACGAAGATAGGATATGGGTTTTTCATAAATTTTTGGATTTCCAGGACCATTAGATAGCACCAACCCATCATATTCTTCCTTCGTAAAATCATAATCCCATGGAACCCTGATTATCGTACAATCTCTCCGTAAAAGACAACGCAAAATATTATTCTTTAATCCAAAATCTACAAGTAATATTTTATATTTTCCTTTTCCATATTGAATTTTATTCTGTACAGATACTTTTTCAGAAAGATTTTCCTGATTAGGATCATAAAAAGGAAGATCTTCTTTTTCCATTAAAATTTTCCCTAACATGCTTCCTCCTTTTTTTCTAAGTTTTTGTGCAATAAATCTAGTATCTACTCCATATAATCCAGGTACGCCATTTTCTTCCAACCAATCCGATAGAGAAAAGCACATATTCCAATGATACGGACGATTGGAATAATAGGAAATAATAAGTCCGGATACTTGAACCTTATCGGATTCGTATAATTCCTGTATTCCTTCATTCAAAGAGGAATATGGAACTCCATAATTTCCTATGATAGGATAAGTATAGGTCAATATTTGACCTTTGTAAGAAGGATCAGTTAAACTTTCCGTATAACCAACCATAGCTGTATTAAAAACTACTTCTCCAGAAGAAGAGACTGATGCTCCAAAATGATAAGCTGGATACTCTGTTCCATCTTCCAGTACAAGCATAGCCTTTTTTATATTATTTTTCATTTTTTATTATATATGCTAAGGCATTTTTTAGTTTTGTTATAAATAACTTAATATGATTTACGTTAATAATCAGCGGAGGGAGTAATCGTAATACATATGAATTGTTAGATGTTCCTACAAATACTTTTTCTTTGTATATTAAAATGTTTTTCAAATCATGAATAGGAAAATTAAATTCTATCCCTAACATTAATCCTCTTCCTCTTATTTTTTTGATTTGAGGAATCATACGCAATTCTTGCAACAGGATATTTCCCATTTTTTTAGCATTTTCAATTAAATTCTCTTTTTTCATAATCTCTAACACAGCAATTCCAGCAGCACAAGCTAGATGATTTCCACCAAATGTTGTACCTAACATTCCATAATAAGGAATAAATTTAGGATGTATAAGTACTCCTCCTATGGGAAATCCATTTCCCATTCCTTTAGCAATAGTAATTAAATCTGGCTTAACAGGATAAAACTGGTGAGAAAAAAAAGATCCAGTTCTTCCATATCCACTTTGAACTTCATCAACAATAAAAATTGTATCGTACTTTTTGCAAAGTTCCCAAACTTTACAAAAAAAATTTAAACCAGGATCTATAATTCCAGATATTCCTTGTATTCCTTCCGTGATTAAAGCACAAATATCTCCAGTTTTTAATTCCCTTTCTAAGAAATTAATATCCTTATAATCTATAAATATAGTTTCATGTTGAGCATCAAAAGGAGATACTATTTTGTAATTATCCGTCACAGATACACTTCCACTTGTTCTTCCATGAAAAGCTCCTTTAAAAGCAATAATTTTTTTCTTTCCTGTATGAAAAGATGCTATTTTTAAAGCATTTTCATTGGATTCAGTTCCTGAATTGCAAATAAATAACGAATAGTTTTCATATCCTGAAAGACGACCAAGTAAATTAGCAAATTTTTTCTTTTGAGAAATAAAAACACTATTCGAATAATAAGATATTTTATGAATTTGTTCTGTTAATGCTCTCACATAATATGGATGCGAATGACCAATGGAAATAACTGCATGTCCTCCATAAAAATCTAAATACATATGACCTTGTTTATCAAAAACATAAACTCCTTCTCCCTTGGTTAATTCTATATCTAAAATAGGATATACGTCAAATAACTCCATTTTTTTTTTATTAAAAACGAACGGATTTTAATCTCAAACCACAAGTTTCATCTAGATGAAACATAAGATTCATATTCTGTACAGCTTGACCGGAAGCTCCTTTTATAAGATTATCTATTACACTAATAACAATCAATTTATCCTTTTCTTTCAGAAGATGTAAAATACACTTATTGGTGTTTACTACTTGTTTTACATCTATATTTAGATCAGAAATTTCCACAAAAGGATGATTTTTATAATAATCTTTATAAATTTCCTTATTTCTTTCCAAAGACAAACTAGAATAAGTATATAAAGTAGTTATAATTCCTCTAGAAAAATTACCCCTATAAGGAATCAAATATATTTCCGATGAAAAATTATTTTGTACTTGATGAATAGTTTGTTGTATTTCTTGTAAATGCTGATGATTAAATATTTTATAAGTAGAAATGTTATTATTTCTCCAACTAAATTGGTTAGTATCACTCATCGTCTTTCCCGAACCTGTGGAACCAGTTATAGCACTAATATGAATATTTTTCTTTAATAGTTTTTCTTTAGCTAAGGGTAATAAAGCTAAAAGAATAGCTGTAGCAAAACATCCTGGATTAGCAATATTCCTAGATATTTTTATAATATCTTTCTGTAATTCCGGTAATCCATAGACAAATCTTCTTCCTAAAAAAACCGATTGATTAATAATCCTAAAATCTTGACTAAGATCAATAACTTTTATAGTTTCTAATAGATTTTTTAATTCTTTTCTAGATTGTCCATGTCCTGAACAAAGAAATACTACATCAATATCCTTGTTTAAAGAATCGGTAAACTTCATATCATCTATTTCTCCTAATAGATCTTGATGAACGGTATGAATAAATATTCCTGATTTACTGCTACTTACAACGCTATGTATCCTTACTTTTGGATGATGAACAATCAATCTCATCAATTCTCCAGCAGTATATCCAGTTCCTCCTATAATGCCTATCTTAATCATTCTTCTTTTTTATTTAAATTATGATACATTTTCATTTGATTACTCAATATTTTTGTAAATCCTTTAACATCTTCTGCTGTCCAAGCATGATTCATTTCTCCATATTGAGCCATGTTAGAATCCATTAAATCAAATTTAGATTTAATTCCAACTAAATGAAATCTATAAGGATATAGAATGATATGTACCGTCCCAGTTAATCTTTCTTGTGTACTACTTAAAAACATCTCTATATCACGCATGACAGGATCTAAATATTGTGCCTCATGAAGTAACATCCCATACCAATTTGACAATTGTTCTTTCCAATAAAGTTGCCATTTTGTAAGAATATGTTTTTCTAACAAATGATGAGCTTTAATAATGATAATGGCTGCTGAAGCTTCAAAGGCCACTCTTCCCTTAATACCTAAAATAGTATCTCCTATATGAATTCCTCTACCTATGGCAAATTCTGAGGCGATATTTTCAATTTTTATGATATTTGTTATAGCTTTCCCCTTTTCTCTGTTAACACTTACTAATTCTCCTTTTTCAAATTCTAATTCTAAATTTTCACTCTTCTTTTTCCTTAATTTTGTCGGATAAACTTCATCCGGAAAATGGTGATAAGAGGTAAGAGTTTCTTTTCCACCAATACTAGTTCCCCAAATTCCCTTATTAATAGAATATTTTGCTTGATCCCAACAAATATTATAAACTCCACTATTTCGCAAATACTCAATCTCTTCTTTTCTAGAAATTTTTAGATCTCTTATAGGAGATAAAGTTATTTTGTCTGGACAAATAATTTGAAAGGCTATATCGAATCTAATCTGATCATTTCCCGCACCAGTACTTCCATGAGCTATCGCTTTTGCCTTTATATTAGTTGCATATTGCGCAATTTTAATAGCTTGAAAAATCCTTTCTGAACTTACTGAAAGTGGATAAGTGTTATTTTTAAGAATGTTTCCAAATATAAGATATTTTATGCAATTTTGATAATATTCTTCTATCGCATCAATAGTTCTGTGTGATATAGCTCCAATATTTAAAGCTATCTCTTGAATTTTTTTTAATTCTTCTTCTTGAAATCCTCCTGTGTTAATAATTACTGTATGAACTTCATATCCTTCTTGAAGGAGGTATTTTAAACAATAAGACGTATCTAATCCTCCACTATAGGCCAAAACAATTTTATCTCCAGGAATTAAGTAATCTCTATTTTTTTGATTTTTATGGATATTTTCCTTTTCATCATATGGATTATACAAAAGTCCTGTGCAAAGACACATTTTTCTTTTGTTCCTAGTTAATATATCGAAGTTTGCACAACTTTGACATCCTTTCCAAAAATCTTCTGATTGTGGCAATTCACTAAAAGCTACAGGTTTAAACCCCAATTCCGTATTAATTCTGATCACTGGATGACTTGTTGTGATACTAAATATTTTAGAATTTGGGTACTTTTTTCTAGAAAGTTTAAATATTTCAATTTTGATAATTTTTGCCAATCCTTGTTTTCTAAATTCAGGAAAAACAATCAAACCAGAATTAACTACAAATTCTTTATTTTGATAAATTTCGAGATAACTAAAACCTGCTAATTTTCCATCAAAAAATGCAATCACCGCGTTTCCACTAATCATTTTTGATTTAATATATTCTGGATCTTTTTTAGCAATACCAGTTCCTCTAATTTTTGCTGATTCATGGATTTTTTTGCAAATTAAGGAAGCATATTTTGTATCCTTATCATGAGATACTCTAACTTTTATTTTCATCTTTGTAAAGAAACCAAAAACTCTAAAAATAAACGCGTCCTATTGATATGTCAGATGATGAATAATTCCTCATAATATTTCTTTTGTACTGTCCTTATAAGTACAAAGTTAATAAAGTCTTTTTAATAAAGTTTTAATTTAAACAAAAATCCAAACCTTTTATTTGTTCTAATTTTCTTAGAAAATTAGAGTTAATATTAACTCCATACTTTTTAGATTCTAAATTTAAAGAAATATGATCGTCCTTGTCATAAATAAAAACATAAAGTTTTTTATCTCCTATTTGTTGAGAAAATAGCCGATCTATATTATCAATGATTACCTGATTTAAATCATCTAGATCAATTTTTATTATCAATTTTTCGGCTAATCTCGTTAAAACATTTTGTAAACTTTCTATATGAACAATATGGACTTTACAGCTATTATATTTCGATTGGACAATCGAAATATATAAGTGTAATAGGCTATTATTAAATAGTAAATGTTCATATTTTAAATACTGTTGTCCATAAATACAAAATTCCTTAGAAGAATGATAATCTTCTAATAAAAAAATTCCATATTTTTTTCCACTTTTTATATAAATCTTTTTTTCTATTTTCGATAAAACACCACATGTATAAATTTCTTTTCCTATAAGCTTTTGTTCATTTTTATTTAATTGATCTAAAGATAAATTAGTAAAATATTTTCTTTCATAATAATAATCATCTAAAGGATGCGAAGATGCATAAATGCCCAACACTTCCTTTTCTTTGGATAATTTATATATATTATTCCATGGTTCACTTTTTATAATTGTGGGTTTTTCTACTTCAATTTTTTTCTTCTTTTTTATAGAAGTTTTCTCTTGTATTCTCCTTTTTTGGAATTTCGATCCAAATCGAATGATTTTCTCTAAAGTGCTTAATTTTTTTTCTTCTTCAAAATGAAAATATTGCTCTCGATGTATATGAAATTTATCTAATGATCCGGATAAAATTAAACTTTCCAAAGTCTTTTTATTCACTATACGCAAGTCAATACGTTTGACCAAATCAAAAATAGAAGTATATGGTCCGTTATTTTCTCTTTCTTGGATAATATTTTTTACTGCATTTTCTCCAACCCCTTTTATTCCTCTCATTCCGAATCTAATGCAATTATAGTTTGTGACTTTAAAAAATGCATCACTTTCATTGATATCCGGACCAATCACCGAAATTTCCATACGTTTGCACTCTTTGATAAAGTAAGTAAGCTGTTTAATATTATCCATATTGTGACTTAATACAGATGCCATATATTCAGAAGGAAAATGAGCCTTCAGATAAGCCGTTTGAAAAGCTATATAGGCATAACATGTGGCATGAGATTTGTTAAATGCATAACAAGAAAAATACTCCCAGTCCTTCCATATTTTTTCCAATATGTTTTTCGGATATCCTTTTCTCGAGGCTTGACTGATAAATTTATTTTTCATTTTATTTAATACATCTTTTTGTTTTTTCCCCATAGCCTTTCTAAGAAAATCGGTTTCCCCTTTACTAAAACCAGCTATTTTTTGAGCTATTAACATGACTTGTTCTTGATAAATGGTTATTCCATAAGTCTCTTTTAAGAATTCTTCCATTTCTGGTAAATCATATGTAATGGCTTCTTTTCCATGTTTTCTGTATATAAAATTGGTAAGATATTGTAATGGACCAGGTCTGTACAATGCGTTCATGGCTATGAGATCATCAAATTTATCCGGTTTAAGCAACCGTAAATATTTCCGCATTCCTGTAGATTCATATTGAAAAACAGCAACGGTTTCTCCTTTTTGAAAAAGAGAATAAGTCTTTGCATCTTCCAAATGAAATGAAATTTCCTCAACATGAATACGTTTTTTGATAATATTTAAAGCTTCCTTGATAATAGTAAGGGTTTTTAATCCTAGAAAATCCATTTTCAACAATCCAGCTTGTTCCACTACATGGTTGTCAAATTGCGTGATCAATAAATCAGATTCTTTTGAAATGGAAACTGGAACATATTCTTTAATATCGTGTGGACTTATAATGATTCCACAGGCATGTATTCCTGTACTTCTTATAGAACCTTCTAAAATTTTTGCCTGTTGTAATACTTTTCCTTCTAGAGTGTCTTTTCTCTCTGAAATGCTTCTCAATTTTTGAACATTCTCCATATCTTCTTTACTCATCTTTTCTAATAGATGATCTTTTTTTGACAATATGACTTTCAATGAAAGTAAATTTGGAATCATTTTTGCGATATAATCTGTTTCCTTTAATGATAAATCTAACACTCTTGCTGTATCACGAATAGCGGATTTCGCACCCATAGTCGCATACGTGATAATTTGTGCTACTTGATTCTTCCCATATTTTTGTACGACCCATTCAATAATTTTTTCACGTCCTCTATCATCAAAATCAATATCTATATCTGGTAAAGAAATCCTGTCCGGATTTAGAAATCTCTCAAATAGAAGATTGTATTTTATAGGGTCTATATCGGTAATTCCTATACAATAAGCCACCACAGATCCAGCAACGGACCCTCTTCCTGGTCCTACGGATATATTCATTTTTTTAGCTTGAGAAATAAAATTTTGAACAATTAGAAAATAACCAGGATATCCAATTTTTTCAATTGTTTTTAATTCAAAATGAATTCTTTCTTGTACCTCTGTTGTGATATGTTGATAACGTTTTTTAGCACCTTCATATGCAAGGCTTCTTAGATAAGAATTTTCCCCCCTGTGACCTCCATCTATTTTATCCATAGAATTTTCAAATGACTCTGGAATTTGGAATTTTGGAAGTAATATTTTCTGTGAAAGATGATAAGATTCTATCTTATTCACTAATTCTTCTAAAAAATCAAAAGATTCCGGAATGTCCGAAAAAATTTCTTTCATTTCTTCTGGACTTTTGAAATAAAATTCATGATTTGGGAACCCAAATCTATAACCTTTTCCCCTGCCTATAGGAGTGTTTTTTTTTTCTCCATTTTTTACGCAAAGTAAAATATCATGAGCATAAGATTCTTTTGGATCTAAATAGAAAGTATTATTTTGCACAATATATTTTACATGATATTTTTCGGAAAACTTCAGTAAAACTTTGTTTACATAATCCTCTTCTTCTAATCCATGACATAACAACTCTATGTAAAAATCTTCTTCAAAAAGTTCTTTCCACCATAAAAAAACTTTTTCTGCTTTCATTTTCCCTTTATTCAGGATCGTTTGTGGAATCTCTGCATATAAATCTCCCGTAAGAGCTATCAAATTTTTCTTATATTTTTCTATTAAATCTTTTCCAACTCTAGGAACCCCTGCATAAAGACCTTCTATGAATCCATGAGAACATAGTTTGGCTAAGTTTTGATAACCAGCTTTATTCTTAGACAAAAGAACCTGATGATAACGTTTATCCGGCTGTTCTTTGGTAAACTTTTTCTGTAAATAGAAATCCGAAATAAACACTTCACATCCTACAATTCCTTTGATGGATTTTTTTAATGAAGAATATTTTTTGTTTGCAGAATGAATAGCATTCAAAAAATGGAAAGCGCCCATCATATTTCCATAATCCGTTATCCCTACGGCAGGCATATTAAAATATATAGCTCTGTCGATCATAGATTGAATATCTATGGTAGAATAGAGAATAGAAAAAGAAGTATGATTATGAATATGAGAATATTTTTTTTTTTTCAATTCTTCATGATTAATCTTCTTCTTTTTTTTCATTTTTTTTATATATGTATATGATGGATAAGGTTTATTAAAATAAACCACAGAGGAAGAAATTGTAGAATGATGTAGTTTTCTGAACTCTAAAATTATATTTTCATCTATTTTCAGATTCTCGGATGAGATAATTCCTAAACGTAAAAGTTCTAAAAAGCAACGAGCTGTTGCTTTTACATCATTCGCGGCATTATGTGAATGGGACAATTTTGTTCCAAATAACTTGTAATATAATTCTGTTAATGTGGGCCATTTAAATTTTTTTCTTATGCCAGGCAATCTGCAATAAGAAACAGATATTTCTTTAGTATCTAAAATTTTCTTTTTATTAAAAAAAATTTGTTCTTTTTTTCTAAAAAATTCACACTCAATAACTCTTATATCAAATTCTAAATTGTGTCCAATTAAATATTGAGAATTATCAAAAGATTTCTTAAATTCTTTCAGAACGAAAATCAAATTTTCTCCATCTCTTTTCGCTATTTCATTAGTTATTCCATGAATTTTAAAAGCGTTGAAAGGAATGTCATAATGATCCGGTTTTATAATAAAATTCTTAAATTCCACTAATTTTCCTGAAAAATCGTGTATTTGCCATGCTATTTGAACAACTCTTGGCCAGTTTTCCGTGTTGGAAATAGGAAAATTAGAATTTATAGGCAAACCCGTAGTTTCGGTATCAACAATAAGATACATGTTTTTTTAACGAATTATTTTTTATGTTTATGTTTATGAACACAATGATCAATTTACATCATCATGATGGATTTGCCGTAATTATTCACAAAAAGTAATAAGGATAAAAATAAATAAACGATTGTTCGTTGTATTAGTTATTAGTGGATAGAAAAACTCATGTGATGAAAAATTATTAGTTTTGTATTATCTGTATGTATCTGTTTTTTTTATACAACAATATAATATGCTTACTAATCAATCCTAGCGCTAGTGGATAGATCCTATTATTCTCTTCATTTCATATTATATATTATATAAATCATATAAATAAGTAGTAGCAAGTATCGATATTCTTACAAAAATTAAAATATATGTCTAATCAAACCGAAGAAATTAAAAGATATACCCCGCATTCATCTGAAAATAATGAAAATATAGTCGTAGGATTAAATAATCAAAGAAAAAGTTTCGATTGGACGAAGTACGAAACTCATTTGAATAGTGAGCAACAGGAAGAAAGAAAGAAATTTGAAAAAATATATGCAGAAACTTTACCGAAAATACAAGAACTCGAAATATATCAGGGGACTATCACACATATTACGGAAAAAAATATAATTGTAGATATAGGATTTAAAGCGGAAGGAGCTATTCCTATTAGTGAGTTTCGAGAGGATTTTAATTTCAAAGTAGGGGAAAAAATGGAGGTGATGGTAGTTAAAATGGATTATAAGGGACAATGCATCCTTTCATATCAAAAAGCAAAAACTATGAGAAATTGGGAAAGAATCAATGAAGCACATGATAAAGGAGAAGTAATATTGGGTTATGTTGCGGCTAGAACTAAAGGAGGGTTAATCATAGAAATTTTTGATATTGAATGTTTTTTACCAGGCTCCCATATTAATGTGAAACCTGTTAGAGATTATGACACATATGTGGGAAAAACAATGGAAGTGAAAGTGGTCAAAATTAATCAAAAAACTAAAAACGTCGTTGTATCACATAAAGTATTGATAGAAAGGGATATAGAAGAACAAAGAAGGGAAATGATCTCTAAACTTGATAAAGGACAGGTTCTAGAGGGAAAAATTAAAAATATCCTTCCTTATGGAGCTTTCGTAGATTTAGGAGGAGTAGATGCTTTGTTACATATCACTGATATGAGTTGGCCTCACATCAATCATCCCACTGAAGTCGTTCAATTAGAACAAGAATTAAAATTTGTAGTTTTAGGTGTAGACAAGGATAAAAATAGAGTACAACTGGGATTAAAACAATTGCAACCTCATCCTTGGAACTCTTTAGATAAGAATTTAAAAGTAGGAAGTAAAGTAAAAGGAAAAGTAAGCGTTTTAGCTGATTATGGAGCTTTCGTAGAAATCATACCAGGTGTCGAAGCTTTATTACATATTAGTGAAATGTCTTGGTCTTCTGATTTATCTTCTACACAAGACTTTGTGCAAATAGGAGATGAAATCGAAGCCGTTATATTGACTATAGACCGACAAGAACGAAAAATGTCTTTAAGTGTTAAACAATTGACTCCAGATCCTTGGATCGATATTCAAAGTAAATACCCTATAGGATCAAAACATGTGGGAGTTGTTCGCAAGTTTACTAATTTTGGAATTTTTCTGGAATTAGAAAAAGGAATATCTGGAATCATTTATACGAATGATCTCTCATGGGGAAAAAAAATCAAACATCCTTATGAATTTTGCAATATCAATGATAAATTAGAAATAATC